>NZ_JBHHJV010000005.1:0-279402 GCF_042136355.1 Peribacillus sp. Hz7 | reverse complement strand
AGAATACTGTTTCTTTAATTCTGGAAGTTCTTTGATGGTTTCATATTTATTCAAATAGTCCCCTTTCCAATTATTTGAGGAAAGTTGACCATTCTGCTTCATTTCTTCTGTGATAGACCAGTAGGCATCTTTTTCTTTCTGTTTACCAAGAAAGAGATTAAAGACAAATCTTGAACAACCGATCGTCTTATGGATGAGTTCCATTTGTTTCTGATTAGGGTATAAGCGAAATCTAAAGGCTTTGTGGATGAACATGGTTGAACACCTCCTTCACCATTTACCTTATTATACCATATACAAAATCAAGGGTACAAACATTAGTTCCCTTTTTTGTGAAATAGTCACTAATCAGAAGGCGATTCATCCCCTCCCTACTCATCAGGCTATCACCCTTCACATTCCTTGAGGAAGGGGTATTCTCGCCTATTTTTTCGATAAAAGTTGTTGTTTTCTATCAATCGCTCTTCTTTGTTTAATTGTTCTTCCCTCGGACATAGAAAAAAGCGCCTCCTAGCGTATCAGTAAAATACGTCAGGAAGCGCTTTATATAAAGTGGATATAGGTTTCGCAATAGATTAAAAACGTAATCCCCATCGCCTAACTTTTCGTTCAATGACCGAAGTTAAAACCTTAACAATTCTCTGGTGTTCCCGTATTTGTCGCCGTTCTAAACGATGACCCGCAGCCACAAGACGCGATGGCATTTGGATTATCAATGGTAAATCCTCCGCCCATCATCGATTGTTTATAATCAATTGTTGTTCCATTTAAAATAGGAGCATCCTCCTCACTAACGAGAATTTTAATATCAAACTGTTCTAATTGTTGATCCTTCTCGCCTGCCTCTTGTTCAAATGCCATTCCATAGGATAGACCGCTGCAACCGCCACCTTTTACAGCTACTCGTAAGAAAGAACCTTCCTCGCCATTATGTTTCATCATTTCTTTTATTTGAAAAGCTGCCGCTTCCGTAATATTAACAACATCGCTCACAATAAAGCCCTCCCTCTCTAAAATTCAGTAAGTCAATTCAAACTACTACTAGTATATACTAAAAAATTTCTCATGCTCAATTTTCCTGCCTGAAAAAGATGTAAATCCTTTTATTTCTCATGAGCCTTTTCTCACAAATTAAGCTATAATTAAGCCAATAACACATCCATATAACCAGAACTTATATACTATAGGAAGGATGATATTCATGGGGGAAATACCACCGCTATTTGACACAAGTATAGATTGTCTTCTTTGTAAACAACCAGCCACTACGAAAAAAATTCGTTCTCGTTTTATTAAAGTATCTGAATATGATACGGATTTTTGTCCAAAATATGCGGAAGGTACAACTAATGGACTATTCTATAATATACATGTTTGTCCTAAATGTGGCTTTGCATTTTCAAAAGAATTCTCTAAATATTTCGCTCCTGGTACAAAAGAAGAAATTTTAGAGAAAATTTGCTCTCATTGGGTGCCTCATTCCTTTTCTGGTGAACGCACCATTAATGATGCCATTCAAACGTATAAATTAGCTTGTTATAGTGCCATCTTAAAAAAAGAAAAGCATATTACCATTGCCGGACTTTATTTACGAACGGCTTGGCTTTACCGTCTGAAGCAAAATGAAGAACAAGAACATCGCTTTATGAGATTGGCACGTCATGAATATGAGGAATCCTTTTCTATCGGGGACTATAATGGGACTCAAGTGTCTGAAGTACGTATTTTATACTTAGCCGGGGAGTTATCTAGACGGATAGGAGAGCTGCAGGCTGCTACAAAATATTTTTCCATGGTTCTTGAAAAGCGAAAATCAGCTGTTGAAACGTCCATCATTCAAATGGCACGCGATCGCTGGGCAGACATTAAAGGGGAATTGCCCGCACACTAATGCTTATATAAACACTGCAAACTGAAAAGGGTTTGCAGTGTTTAATTGATTTAAAACATTGGATGTTCATCTAAATATTGATATATATTGGCCACAAGCTCTTCTATAGAGCTTGCAGTAACGACTTCACCATTAACAAGAGCAAAAAGATTGCTTGAACAAATCCCGCAATAACTTAAACAGTCATATTCAACAATGTCTAAATTGGGGTCTTTTTCTAATTGTTCCATTGCTTTATATGCACCGCTCGCTAAATTGCTAACACAAAATTCGATAATTGGTTTCATCCAGTCTCACCTCATTTATTGGAGCTAAATATTCATATATGTTTCACTTTAAACATGTTTTCAATGTTATTCAAAAAATAACCTATATTTTTTCTATATATCGTCAATATTTAACGATAAAAACAGTTGATTTTCATAATACAGTTGTGATTTTTACACATTTTCGTTATACTTTTGTGGGGATTAAAACTATCTTTAAACATAATTTTTATTTTTTAGCACCATGTTTTGGGGATTTTTATAGTAGTATACCTACTTTTACAAGTAAATGAAATAACAATTTTTGCAGATTAAACAAAGGGGATTTTTACATGAAGAATTTAGTCATACTCGGTGGCGGGTATGGTGGAATGCGCATGCTTCAAAGATTGCTGCCTAATCAGCTGCCTGAAAATGTTCGCATTACACTTATTGACCGCAATCCATATCACTGTATTAAAACAGAATATTATGCGCTAGCGGCAGGAACAATTTCCGATCACCATATTCGTGTTGCATTTCCTGAGCATCCACGCTTACAAAATGTATATGGTGAAGTATTATCCATTGATATGGACAAAAAACAAGTCATCTTAGAAGATCAAGAGCCTGTAGATTATGATGATTTAGTCATCGGGCTTGGCTGCGAAGATAAATACCACGGTATTCCAGGAGCAAATCTGCACACATTCAGTATTCAAACCATCGATAAATCTCGTAAAACCTATCAAGCACTGAATAATTTAGGGGCTGGTGCAACAGTTTCCATCATTGGTGGAGGACTTAGCGGGGTTGAATTAGCAAGTGAATTAATTGAAAGCCGTGCTGATTTAAAAATAAGATTATTTGACCGTGGACCGCATATTTTATCCGCTTTTCCAGAACGTTTAAGCGTATTTGTAGAATCTTGGTTTGCTAAAAATAATATTGAAGTTGTTCACCATTCTAATATTACAAAAGTTGAACCAAACACTTTATACAATGGTGAAGAAGCTGTTCATAGTGATGTTATCGTTTGGACAGCTGGTATCCAACCTAGCAAAATTATTAGAGATATGGATATCGAAAAAGATGGACAAGGCAGAGCCGTATTAACGCCACAACACTTCTTACCAAACAACGACAGTGTATTCGTTGTAGGAGACTGTGCAAGCTTGCCATTTGCTCCAAGTGCTCAATTAGCGGAAGCACAAGCAGAACAAATTGTTCAAGTTCTTGTAAAAAAATGGGCAAACGAACCACTTCCAGAAAGCTTCCCTCCTATGAAATTAAAAGGAACTCTTGGTTCATTAGGGAAAAAACAAGGCTTCGGCTTAGTTGGTAATCGTGCCATCACAGGAAGATTTGCTCGATTAATTAAATCTGGTATCCTGTGGGCTTATAAATACCATAACAATTAATACTTAAATATAGATTGAAAAGTTTTGAAGCAGGATGCTTCAAAACTTTTTTTACAGAGATTAGACAGTTTCTTGCTTATACCCGCATTGAATCATTTTATCGACGACCGTTTTCAAACGCACATTTCCTTCTGCTATAATTTCATCGTCAATTAATACAAGTGGATAGAACAAATCTTCTTCGATCATCTTTAACGAAAACTCCCTTTCTTTCGTAGAAGCTGGCGGATGATGAATATCAATGTAAGTAATGGAGAATGGCTGATTAGGAAATTTTCGTTGTAACGCTGCTTCAAGCCATTCACAGGTATCTTTTGAAGACGGTAAATTTACACAACTCGCACAAATTTGTTCAGCACCATATACTTGGATGTCGATAGATCTTTGTTCCATATAAACCTCCATTTTTCTGATTGGAATTATTAGTATTGTATCTCTTTTTTATATATAAAGATAGATTATTTTTCCGCTAAGTTCTAATTGGATTTTTTATAACCTTCGCATTATAATATGATTAGGAAAGGAGTCGATGGCAATGACTGAACAAACAATGGAAAGTCAAGTTCAAGAAGTACTTGATAAACTTCGTCCGTTTCTTCTTCGCGATGGCGGTGACTGTGAACTTGTCGATGTAGAAGATGGAATTGTTAAATTACGTTTGCTTGGAGCTTGCGGTAGCTGCCCAAGTTCAACGATTACATTAAAAGCAGGAATTGAACGTGCACTTCTTGAAGAAGTTCCTGGTGTTATTGAAGTTGAACAAGTATTCTAATTGTTATAAAAGCTAATGCTGATTTTCTTCATGTTGTATGGATATACATACACTTGAAGAAAATCAGCTTTTTTATTAGCTCTATCTTAAACAAAGAAACGAGCAAGATGAACATATCCCCCTGCTCGTTTCTTCTTATAGAAAACTTAACTCTTCCTTATCTGCTTCTGATAAAATCATTGTTTGGCTTCCTTTGTTATCAATCAGAAGTTCCTTAATAACGAAATCCGGGAATTTATTGGATAATTTTTCTTGCACTTGCTCCGCTTGCGCTTCAGGAACCAGACAAAGGACGGTTGGACCTGCACCGCTTAACGCTGTACCATAAGCTCCATTTTGAGCAGCTATTTCCTCAATTTGAGCCAAATGTGGCACTAGTGGAGCGCGGTATGGTTGATGAAAACGATCTCTCTGCATCATTTGACCAACAAGTTTCCAATTATCCGAAACAATTGCTGCGAGCAGCATATTGGCAGCTGCACTTCCTTCAATCGCTTCCTTATAGGCTAATGTCTTTGGTAACACGCTTCTTGAATCTTCTGTTAGAAGTTCAAAATTTGGAATCGCTACAATCACTTTGACACCTTTGATTGGAAACGATACAACATCGGTTTGCTCTTCCGTATGCAGGCCGACAACAAGCCCGCCATAAACAGAAGCTCCGCCATTATCCGGATGGCCTTCAAAAAGTGAAGCATGTCGGCCTTTTTCATCATCCGTTAAGTGTAATTCTGCGACTAAATTAGCTAATTCAATACCAGCGACAATCGCCGATGCACTGCTTCCTAATCCACGTGCCAGTGGAATTTCGCTTGAAACAAACAGGCGACATGGCGCTAACTCTTTTCCATAGAAGGCTGCTGTTTTTTCTGCGATTTGAACAATATAATTGCTTTCATCTTTCGGAAAAGCAGCCATTTCCTCCGTTAGTGGAACAACTTCCCATCTATCTGATAAAGATCCATGTATCTCCAAATACAATCCTAGAGCAAGCCCTATGGAATCAAAGCCTGGGCCCAGATTTGCCGTACTTGCTGGTACACGGATTAAAAACATTTCGGACTCTTGACTCATACTTGTTTCACACCTTGCAGATGTTCTAAGATGACTTTTTCATCCATTGGCAGTAATGTTGGTGTAATTGTGCTTGTATCCACCGCTACATTCGGATCTTTTAAACCGTTTCCTGTTAACACAGCAACGATTTTACTGCCTTTTTTAATTTCACCGCTTTTTAGTTGTTTAATGATTCCTGCGATACTTGCACAAGAAGCAGGTTCAGCAAATACCCCTTCACTTCTTGCTAGTAATACATAGGCTTCTAAAATTTCTTCATCTGTTACTTCATCAATTTTTCCGTTAGATTCTTTCGCCGCTTCAACAGCAAATTTCCAGCTTGCTGGATTTCCGATACGAATCGCTGTCGCTACTGTTTCAGGATTTTCAAACACACGGTCGTGAACAATCGCAGCTGCTCCCGCCGCTTCAAATCCTCTCATTTCTGGAAGACCTGTTTGCTTATGATCATTGTATTCTTTAAACCCTTTCCAATACGCAGTAATATTTCCTGCATTTCCAACTGGAAGAGCTAAAATATCTGGTGCTGCCCCTAACACATCACAAATTTCAAATGCTGCTGTTTTTTGCCCTTCAATACGATAAGGGTTTACAGAGTTTACAAGCGCAATGGGAGATGTCTCACTAATGTTACGAACGATTTGAAGTGCCTGATCGAAGTTTCCTTCAATCGATACAATTTCTGCACCATACATAACCGCTTGAGCTAGTTTCCCCATTGCAATTTTCCCTTCTGGAATCACGACGATACAGCGAATATTAGCGCGAGCTGCATAAGCGGCTGCAGCTGCTGATGTATTCCCTGTAGATGCACAAATAATTGTATCTGCACCTTCTTCAATCGCTTTCGCCACAGCAAATACCATTCCACGGTCCTTAAATGATCCTGTCGGGTTTAATCCTTCATATTTTACATATAGTTCAACCCCGAACTGTTCAGATAAATTGTTGCATTTAATTAATGATGTATTTCCTTCTAATAACGATAATTCAGGGGTATTTTCCGTCACCGGTAAAAACTCTTTATATTCCTTGATTAAACCTTGCCAGCTCATTTCGTATTCTCTCCTTCAACACGGTACGTACTTTTAATTTCCTTAACCATCTCATAGTCATTTAACTTTTGTTGAATTTGTTCAAATGCTGCCATAGAAGCCGTATGTGTCACTAACACAATTTCAGACGCACCTTTATCATCAATTGGAAGCTGAAGAATTTTATCAAATCCAACACCATACTCAGCAAATAGATTTGTAATCCTTGCAAGCACACCTACTTCATCTTTTACATGCAAGCGAATAAAGAATTTAGCTTGAATTTCCTCTGGCCCTTTTAATGCCTTTGGATATTGAGGCGCAATAGCACTGCGACCATTAACACCGAGTCTCATATTCTTCAAAGCAACGACTAAGTCCGAGACAACAGCTGTTGCGGTTGGCAAGCTACCTGCTCCTGGGCCATAGAACATTGTCTCTCCTACTGCTTCTCCGTATACATATACTGCATTATATTCATTATTAACAGAAGCTAGCGGATGCGTTTCAGGTAATAGTGAAGGTTGGACACTCACTTCGACTTTATCGCCTGATCTTGATGCAACACCAATCAACTTCATTGTATAGCCAAGCTTTTTGCTATATGCTAAATCTTCCTCAGAAATCTTTGTGATTCCTTCAACAGATACATCTTCTAAACCGACGTTCATCGAAAAACCTAGCGTTGCTAGAATTGCCATTTTACGTGCTGCATCTAACCCTTCTACATCCGCTGTCGGATCAGACTCAGCAAAACCAAGCTCTTGAGCTTCTTTTAATACATCTTCATAGGCGCTGCCGTCTTTACTCATTTTCGTTAAAATAAAGTTTGTAGTACCGTTCACAATCCCCATCAGTTTTGTAATGCGATCTGAGGATAATCCATCCACAAGTCCACGTAGAATTGGAATTCCACCAGCTACACTTGCCTCATAAAATAAATCGCAGCCATTTTCAGTCGCAACCGCTAATAATTCAGGACCATATAAAGCCATTAAATCTTTATTTGCCGTAATAACTTGTTTTTTATTTTTTAATGCTTGTAATAAGTATTCACGCGTTTTTTCAATACCGCCCATTACTTCGATGACTACATCAACCTCTGGGTTGTAAATAACATCTTCTGGGTTATCTGTTAGCATATTGCGATCGATATGAACCGCACGCTCTTTCGTTAGATCATTCACTAAAATTTTCTTTATTTGAATAGGGCATCCAATTTGATGCATTAATTTGTCTTGATGACTTTCAATAATTTGGACAACTCCTGAACCTACCGTACCTAGTCCTAATAAACCGATTGAGATAGCTTTCATTTCGGTTCCCCCTAACCACTGTTTATCTGAAGAAAACATTTGTTTTTTTATAGTAGACATTATATGATTTTTATTCATAATTATCAATAGTTAGAAAATACAGATTTGCATACAATTTGTTTCAATCCCTTGTTAGAGTAAGCTTCAAAAAAATATATCTTTTTTGGAACAATAGAAGAATATGCATAAAAGAATCGTTTCCTTTTGCCTATGACTTCTTACTCTCTTATAAGGTTTCTATTGTATCCATAATAATATGAGGGTGCTTACTTGGATTTAGCCAATTTAATAAGCGTAAAACATTTTTCTCTGATGTTGCTACACAGCCTGCTGTAACTCCATTTTCCCCTCGCCAAATATGAAGAAAGATTGCACTCCCTTTTCCTTTCACAATGGGGTTAACATTGTAATTAATAACAACCCCGTATTTATATAACGAGTGATTCATTCTTTCAAAAGACTTCCACTTCTTAGTTGGGACGCCTTTATATGTAATCCATTTGTTATAATCCTTGGATGTGACATCATCAACCCAATAATCATACTTCGTTGTTTTTTTATAAGTTAGCTTCATTCCCGATGGCTTTGCTTGGCTGCCAAATGCTGTTCCAAATGAATACATTCCAATTGGTGATTTGCCATCGCCTTCTTTTTTATTCGTAGTAAAGCCTTTTTTTCCTACTATGCCCTTCATTTCGGTTAATGCCCTGCGCCATTCTCCTTTTCGTTGCTCAAACGCTTGAATGGTTACCTTCGTGGACTGAAGTTTTGGGCCAACTGCGGAAACAACTTGCTTTACATCTGGTTTAGCATCCGCTTGCACAAGTACCGCTCGTTCCTTAGCATTAAATACTTCACGCGCATCTTCTATCGCTAGGTAAACTATTTTTTTACTATAACAAATAGAATACCAATCCCCGCTGCGTTTCATAACCGAAAGCTTCTTATTCTTCGGATAAGTTTTAACCGTTTTACTTGCATGACTTGCCTTCGCCTTTAGCTCAGCATTTGTCTTTAACACTATCGAAAATTGCGGTTCTATACATTGATTGGAAGAGGCAGCTTGAGTTGGAACCACTATCATATGTAAAGTAAGCAAGCAGATAAGAACAGCAGCTACAAATTGTTTCATCTATCCACATCCTTTCAACTTTTTTAATTGTAGTACTATTCTAAAAATTCCTCTTCCTATCATAACATAGGAATACAAGGAGAAATCATTTTACACAAGGTTTTTTTATGGCAAAGGAGCAGCTAATCAAACGATTCTATCTAAACAGGGAGAAGCCAATGAGAGATAAGAAAAGCTCTAGACACCTAACCGTTCTTGTTGCCTTTGGAAACGATTAACGCTGATCTAGAGCAGATGATAAACCGTCAGCAAAAATAAGTCAAAATCAACAACGTTATTGAACAGAACCTAAAAAATGAATTCAACTAACTATCAGTAAGACATGAATTCTTCCAGCTGATGATACTTTCACTTTACAGCCAGCCCACTTCCGGTAACTGCATGTATTGCGCTGGAATTTCAGCTAGTTCATAAAAATGCTTTAAAAAATGCTCGTACTGCTGAGAGGATTTTGTAATGAGTGAAAGAGTGTCTTCTAATTCATTCGCTCTAGACTCTGTTGGGCTTGTAAAGTACTCTTCAACCGTTTCGTAATAATGAATCGGAAAAAGCATTCTAGCGTACAATAAACGGGCTGAGAAGCTGGATAAATGCTCTACGCTTTGATAGTCCTGAAAGAACTGCGTAAGTCCACGTTGGTATGTATGGATATTACGCCGATAATAATCTCTTGCCCATTCTGCCAAATCTCTTGTGGCATGATCAAATACCCAATCAAACGGATTTTTCATCCATCTCTCGTCGTTCCATGTGCTTTGTGTAAAGCGTTCATAACAAACTGTCCCACTGTCAATCGCATCTGGGTAATCGTCTATTTCTGTGTCGACTAAATATTGGACCGCATTTTCTCCTAACACCATATAATAAGGAAAAGTTTCAATAAATAACTGCTCAAACGCATTGTTCGGATGTGCTTGCAATTTATCGCTCCAAATTCTTTCTAATTGATCGATTCTAGCTTCCCATAACTGTTTCCATTGGCCAATTCGCGCACATTTTGTAATTTTCTCATCGATACTGCGTCCTTGTGCGTGAAAAATGCTTAACGCTCTCCCTGTCTTTTGATTTCGTCTTGGCTCAATTACTTCATTAGCAAGTAACACGAATAATTGATTGTCTGCCTCAGAAATATAGCTGCCGTGATTCGCCAAAACAAAAGCAGCGACGGATTGATCTCCTTGAATTCTTAAATGCTCCGACATTTTTTGCCTTTCCATAAGCTCATCTTGTTCAACTGTTTCAAGCGGAATAATGCTGTAAATGACATTACCTGAACGAAAGGAAGGGTAGCGATTATTCTTCTCTTCACGCTCAACAGAAATTCCATAATTTTGATAAATGATTTCTTCTATCATTCCAATCGCCGCCTTTACTAAAGTTTGAAAATCATCCAACCAAACTCGTACAATGCTTAAAAAAATGAAGGGTAGGGTATCATAACCTGTTACTCAGGGATACATTATATATATGATACAAATTACAGTTTCTGAATAACATTTCTAAACCGCTAAGCATCATTCAAAATAATCGAAATGAGTGTGATTCTATGGCTAAATCAGAAGTATCACTAACGGAACAAGTAGCACGAGAATGGCTCTTGAAACGCGGAGTTAAAATTGAAGATATCGCCAATCTTGTTATGTATTTACAAGCAGATTATCATGAGAATTTACAAATGGAAGATTGCATTTATAATGTAGAACGCGTTCTGTCTAAGCGAGAAGTACAAAATGCCATCTTAACAGGCATTCAACTGGATTTACTAGCTGAAAAAAAACTATTAGAAGAGCCGCTGCAAACGATTATTGAAAAAGATGAAGGGTTATACGGAGTAGATGAGGTTCTTGCTTTCTCAATTGTTAACGTGTACGGCTCCATTGGGTTTACGAATTATGGATACGTAGATAAACAGAAGCCAGGAATATTGAAATCTTTAAATGATAAAACGTCAGGACACGTGCATACATTTCTAGATGATATTGTCGGTGCTATCGCCGCTGCTGCGTCTAGTCGATTAGCCCATCGAGCAGAAAAGACAGATTAAGAAAAACTATCACCGATTCTTGGCTCTCCATGAACCCAGCATCAATAATGTTCTTTTTAAAAAGAACAAGGAGCCAGTACAATCTTCTTCCCTGTACTTGGCTCCTTATCTACCTGCACTATTCAAACTGCCAATCAGCCAGTGTATCGACAACAAAGGTTGGTTGTTTTTCATATTGCGGCAAGTGTTCTTTTTTCGTCACTCCTGTATGAACGAGTAAAGTATCCATCCCTGCATTGATTCCTGCCATAATATCTGTATCATAATTATCTCCAACCATAATGACTTCTTCTTTTGAGACACCTAATACCTGTAATGCCTGCTCAATAATAATCGATTCCGGCTTACCAATGAAAGTCGGTTTTACTTGCGTCGATACCGCCACAACCGATGTGATGGCCCCATTTCCAGGCTGCAGTCCGCGTTCAGTTGGAATAGCAATATCTCCATTGGTTGAAATGAATGCGGCACCATTTCTTACAGCTAAGCAAGCTTTTGTTAATTTTTCATAATCGATAGCTCGATCAATACCCATAACGAGAAAATCTGCATTCTCTTCCACAAGCTCTAGCCCTTTTTCCTGTAAAGCGTTTCGAATGCCCTCTTCACCGATCACATATACCGTTGCATCAGCCTTTCTTTCCGCAATAAAATTCGCTGTGGCCATGCTTGTAGTAAATACTTGTTTATTGTCTGTCTCTATCCCAAAATTCCGTAATTTCTCTGCCACTTGCGCAGGTGTACGCGAAGAATTATTGGTGACGAATAAATAAGGAATGTTCCGTTGGCGCAATTCATCTATAAATCCTGCAGCTTCAGCTATTTGCTCAGATCCACGATACATGGTCCCATCTAAATCAATCAAATACCCTTTATAAGATTTCATACATAATGCTCCCTTCATAAGATGATACTCCCAACTTATGTCACATAGTCATCCCTAAAAAAATACAAGCGCCATTACCGGTCGCTTGTATAAAGAGTTACTATGTTCATTTTAGCCTTTTATATGGCTTATTGCTTCTGAAACTACGATTTCATCCTTCTCGCAACATAGCCTAATTTTTAAAAGCAGAAACAGCTCCTAATTCATTAGTTAAGTATGTTCTAATTAACTCCGGATATTGAGTAAAGGCTGCAAGATTAGCTGTAAATACAGTCTGTAACTGTTCATGCGACACTTCAATATAATCTTGGATAAGCATTTTGCGAAGTGGCAGCACATTTTTAAATTGTGTCGCAATTTCCTCGCTAATTACTTTCTCATCAAGTAAAATATCCACAATATCTTCATAGCTACCAGGGTCCCTCATAATAAAACCATCAATCATCGCATTGCCCACATCCAAAACAGAATCAATGGACGTTTGAACAATCCTTTCCAAAGCCAATTGTGACAGCTCATCATTCCATTCTTTTTTTTGTTCTAACCTCGATAACTGTGCCTCAAGGAAACATAAAATTTGTTCAATTTTTTGTCGGTCTACAAAGTACATTCTTTCCAGATCCTTTCTATTCTAAGATGACACTTTAAGTTTCTCCACACCTGTAGGTCTTGCGTAGAAATATCCTTGTGCCAAATCAACATTATTCTTTGATAATACCATAGCTTCCCCTTTACTCTCAATTCCTTCAGCTACAACAATCGAACCTGTTTCCTTCGCAATTAATAAAAGTCCCTTTAACATCGACTCTTTTACGGTACTACTATCAATATTTTGAATAACAGAGCGATCAATTTTAATAATATCCGGCATAATTTCAATAATAGTATTTAAATTTGAATAACCTGCGCCTGTATCATCGACAGCAATTTGGAAACCTAATTGTCTTAAGCTTTGAATATTGACAATAAAATAATCTATATGATTAATGGCCTCCCGCTCCGTAATTTCAAGGACAAATTGCTCAGCTGAAATACTTGGATACTTGTCTAACATCGCCTTAATGTCTGTTGGAAAGCGTAAATTCTCAACTGTAACAGGTGTAAGATTAATAAATACTTGCTTCAATAAATCATTTTCTGAAACCTGCCTAAACGTTTTTTCTAGTACGATTTGCTCTAATTCATAGAGCCTCCCTGTTTGCCTGGCCGCTGAGAATAATGCTAACGGATTTTCTAAATCTGTCCCGGCCGGCCCACGGGTAAGCACTTCATGAGCTTTCATCTGATTCGTAGCTACTTCAACTATAGGTTGTACCATCAATCGAATATGTTGATTAGAAATAATGTCATCTATCGTCATCATTAATCCACTAAATCCAGCTTTCTTCTTTTCTTCCGTCATTATAACCGCTTGCTTATAAGCTCTATTCACAGCATGTTCAGTTGGATACTGGCTCTTCTCAACAAACATATAGCCGGTTATAAACGAGGACTTAAATTGCGGACTTATCTCTTGCAAATGTTCTTGAACATTTGCTGTAATCATATAAGTGATTTCATCCAATTCACGTGACTTTTTCTCCGTATAATCTATCCGCATAAGGAATGTAACGTTATCGCTGTTATAATCATGCAAAATAAGAATATCTTCTTTCGGTATTGTATCTACAATTGCTTCTTTGAATGCCTTTTTTAACTGTTTGATATAGGTATCATATTGCTGTTTACCCATCTCTTCTTTGAATTGAAGTACATCTTGAATATCAAACACAATGACGGCTACTTCATATCCTTGTGAAAACGATACATTTACTGCTTGTACCATCGGATTCCTCACAATGAACTGAGGTGGATAGAAGCGAAGCCTAGACAATGGACTAAACAGTTTAAGCCACTTTCCTAGTGATTTATAACCTTTCTTATCATTCAGCGACATATTCCCCATCCCTTTCACCCGGGCTATATTACCTATATCTTATCATATTTTTTCTTAAATAAAGAAATCTCGTCAAAAATATCGACCATTAGATGTTCCTTCCTCCACAAAAATTTCATAAGTTCATCAAAAAGATACAGATATCTTCTCTATGCACACATTTCACTATTATTTAGATTTTGTTATGATAAAGTGAAACTTCCATCAGTGGGGGTTTTCTTTCATCCCCCACTGATGGTTAGCCACGTTCTACGGTCACTAAGATTTCCGCTTCGCTTCAATCAAGTGACCGTACGAACCTGATTGGTGAAAGCTTACCTTTGAAAACCGCAAAGGTAAGTTTCACTGTATCTCACCAATCGGACCTTTACGGGCAGTTGACCCCCGCCTATCTTCTTTGACTCCTCATAAGCTTGAGGTGGGGGTCTTACTGCCCGTTAAGTGTGGGATAAAACGAAGAAATAAAATATTGAAGGGAGAATGCATGTGGGAGAGCGCTTTTATTTATACAACGATTTAATTGATACAAAGACACGATTTGTGAGCTTTATGGGGGAGGAATCTCGCTTTGATTTAGCTATTACAATGACTGACCGGTTCTATGGCAAAAAATTAGTGCTAAATTTACAAAGCAATCGTTTTGCCATTATCGGACACGATGACTTAGAAGAAGAAGGGTATCTTGAACAAGCCTTTCAACTAACTGAAGAAGAAGCGACAGAGCTGCGTGGATTCTTAACCGAAGTCATTTAATTCCTTCATGACCCTGTTCTTATTGGACATCCTATTGATGAACGACTATCTATAGGAGGGAATTATATTGAATAAAAAGGAAAAATATTATGATTTTTCTAATGTAGAAAAAGGACGAAATTATGTTATCCCTGAGGATTTTCCGGAAGGACCTTACGGAGCACCACGAGGCACTGATACGCCTGTCGAAAATAAAAGTACCCCATGGCGAGAAGAACAGCGCTCCTACAGCGCCTTTAACTATGAAAATAAACCCTTTCATGAAAACTTACCTCGTCAATATCCGGGTGCTCATCCTACTCACGACGATCCAAGTACAGAATCTCAACGCCCTTATAGCGACGGTACGAGAGAAAATTAAAAGTGTAAATACCTTACTGAAATTATTAAGATTACCCTATAATTCTTTAGTTATGGAATGAACTACTCGACTCATAAAAAGAAGGTGCCCCAAACAAATCGTAAAAAATACGACCTTTTGGGGCCCCCCTTTTCTTATTTCTTTATTTTTTTCACGATAAAATACGGACAGCCAAAATTGCAGTATTCATATAAGTACTCTGTTACTGTACTTATTTTCGTATCAAAGGTGGCTTTATGATTTTGATCATCAAAAAAGCCACGAAGCCTTAACTGTCCATATCCCCAGTCGCCAACGATATAATCATACTTCGTTAAGATTTCACTATAACGGGCTTTAAATGCCTCTTCATTATAGCCATCTCTTCGCTCATCGATTACTTCGTAGGCTATATTATTGATCGTAATCATGTTCTTCACCTCTCAAAATACATAGTTATCCTTAAATTATAACTGATTCCCCATCAATTACTAAGCGAAATTTACAGAAAGATGCTCAACCTAATCGATAAGGAGGTGTCAGCTTTGAGAAAAGTAATTTTATCCATTGGACTTAGTTCACTGTTTATCATAAGTGGTTGTTCAACAAATGGAGACAACGATACAAGCATGGACACAAATACAGCAGAACCGCTTACAGTCCGAACCCCAGCTCACTACTATGATGAAGATTATCAAAATACTGCTAGAGACCGCGATGATTTCGGCTTTACTCGAGTTAATAAAACAACCGTAGAGGGCCAAAACATTGATAATCAAATTTCATCCATTGACCGCGAACAGTTAGCCGATGTCATTTCTAATTTAAGTATCCAACTCCCTAATGTACGTGATGTATCAACACTTGTGACAGATGAAGAAGTACTTGTCGTGTATGAAACCGATTCAAATAATCGCCAAGAAACAGCCGATCAAGTAAAGCGAACCGCTATGTCTGCTGTTCCTCGCTATTATCATGTGTATGTGAGTGACAATATTGCATTAGCTCCATATATCGAAAATTATGCAAATTTAGAATCAGATCATGAAGGCATGGAGTTCTCGCTTAATAAAACCATTCAAGAAATGCTTAAATCTCCACAAGGCTCTAAAATAAGCGATGAAGAAAATGAAAATGGAGAAAATGTTACTGAACGACATAATAACAAAAACATCCATGAAAACACAAGGAATATGTAAAATTGTAGGGATTGGGACTTGATAACCAATCCCTCTTTTTGCAGGATTACCACAATTTATCTTTCATGATTTCCCCTCTAATGATGAACACTAATGACAGCATACATTGAAAGGAGACTGACATTGTGAAAAGAGCCATCCTTTCTCTGATAATGATTTCCATAATATGCAGCAGCGGATCAGTCTTCGCTGCTACTCCGCCACCATCCGAGGCTGATTTATTTACCAAGAGATTAGAATTGTATCAAAATATGGAGACTATCCTACAGATTCCTTGGTATTATCTCGCCGCAGCAGATCAGTATGAACATAATTTACGCTTAACCCGTAAAGACCGTGAAAAAGCGAAAGGAGTCATTGGCATCTATATTGAACCTTCGAAATGGGTAGGAGCATTAAATCCAAACCTTGCTGATGTTAAGCCGCTGTCAATTAGCTTATTTGACGGTATTGGCTTAGATGGAGATGGAGATGGACGTGCCGACATCAATAGCGATGTTGACCGTTTATATACCTTTGCAAACTATTTACTTAACTATGGAACGGATGAAGAAAATATACGCATTGGATTATGGAATTATTACAAAAGAGATAAAGCGGTAAGTATTATTATCGGAAATGCCCGAATTTATAAAACATTTGGGACGTTACATTTACAGGAAAAAGCGTTTCCTCTCCCTATTGGAAGTCATTATACGTACAGAAGTACCTGGGGCTCTGCTCGCGGTTGGGGCGGGAGACGTATTCATGAAGGGACGGACGTTTTTGCCTCTTATGGGGTTCCTGTTCGTTCAACCTGTTATGGCATCATTGAAATGAAAGGGTGGAATAAATATGGGGGATGGCGAATAGGCATTCGAGATTTAAATAATAATTATCATTACTTTGCTCATCTCAACGGCTTTGCCGACGGTCTAAAAGTAGGACAAGTCGTTAAACCCGCTCAATTGATTGGGAGTGTTGGAAGTACCGGCTACGGACCTCCTGGAACCTCTGGGAAGTTCCCTCCTCATTTACATTTTGGTCTCTATAAAGATAATGGCATTACTGAATGGAGTTTCGACCCTTATCCATACTTGAAAATTTGGGAACGAAATGACAGAATAAAGAAAAAATAGGAATAAACCTTCAGCGGTGAGAAGATAGATTTCTCACCGCTTTTTAACATAATCCACTAAGCATAATGCATATCTTTTGAATAAAGCTTTATTTATCCCACACTTAACAGGCAGTAAGCCCCCCACTGATGGAAATTTCACTTTATAGGACACTGTTTATTTTTGGCTTATTTTCTGCGAAGCCATAATTTTGCATGCCTTTCCGTACAGCCTTTATTAAAGGAGGCTCTTAACATGTTTCGAGCAAGACGAAAATCCAAACTATTTCGTAAAAAAGGACCTCTAAAAACACGTCACGTATTCTTCATCTCGTTCATTCTTTTTATTTTCACAAGTATTTTATCTCTTTCCTTTGTTAATAAAACGGTTGAACCTGTTATTATGAATATCGCTAAAAATGAAGTGGACAGAATTGCCACAAAAGCTATTCACGAATCTATAGATGAAAATATGGAAAAAACAAACTTAAATGAAGTTATTATGAAGAATGATACAGGAGACAATAATCCTCCTTCCTATACGATTAATCCGGAAGCATCGATTCGCTTGCAAGCAGACATTAGGAATGACATCCAAAAAAAGCTTGGGATTATCGAGTCCAATCCATTTACGACAGCCTCATCGATAGACGATGAACAACTCAAAGAAGTGGTGTATTATATTCCTTTAGGCGTTATTACAGGCAATGCTCTTCTCGCCAATTACGGTCCAAAAATCCCCGTAAAAATGGCGGCTATCGGTCACGTCGAATCAGACTTTAATACACATTTAACCCATGCAGGCATTAATACAGTCTTTCTTGAATTGACGGTTAATTTTAAGGTCAACATGCAAATTGTTATTCCATCTTTAGCCGATGATATGATTGTCGAACATAAAATCAATGCTGGAGGGATATTAATTGAGGGAGATGTACCAAGCTATTACAGTAACGGTTCAAGCACAGTTGCCCCCGCTATCATGAAGCCTGAGGAGGAGGAGAAGAAGGAATAAGCGTTTTTTTCTTTCCATACGTATGAATCATATAATAATTCAAAAGACTCCCTCTCACTCCTTAGATGACACGAGGGAGCTTTTACTAAGCATTCGCACACTGCACAATCATTAATTGAGGATAATCTTTCAAATTTAATTCGTACGTCTGATTGAATTCTTCTAAAATACGAACGATTGGACGATCCCCCAGCCTAATATTTTGACCAGAAATCACCCCTTTTCTTCCATCATTCAATTGCACAGTCAGCCCATTTGGATAAATGGCTACTGCTCGACGAAATGCTTCAACAATTCCCACTTCAAACTGACTCCCTGCACCGGCATATAGAACTTCTAACCCCTCACTTGGAAGCATCGCTTTTCGGTACACACGATGGGACGTAACGGCATCGAAAACATCGGCAACCGAAATGATTTTCGCTAATTGATGTATTTCATTCCCTTTAATCCCACGTGGATAGCCTAAGCCATCAATTCGCTCATGATGCTGATATGCACAATGAGCAACATGTAAAGAAATCGTATGAATATCTTTCAGTAACATAAATCCATATTCTGAATGATTCTTCACCTGTTCAAATTCACTTTCTGTCAGCTTTCCAGGCTTTCGCAAAATATCCTCAGGCACTATCATTTTTCCAATATCATGAAAAATAGCTCCTATGCCGAGCAATTCTAGTTGTTTTTCATCTAATTTTAATTCAATTCCTAACGCTAATGAATATAAAGTGACATTTAATGAATGACTAAAAATTTCATTATCATATATAAAAAGATCCCCTAGTAACGTAAATAACTCTTTATTATTTTTCAATTCAGCTGTGATATTCCGGACAAGCTCTGTAAATCGTGCAGCCGCTTTTTCGACAACAATTTTCGTTTTAAGCTTATTATCGCTTTGTAATTGAGTAAAAACAGATTCAATCGCTTTAAACATATCCATCCTTAATTGATCTGAAATAGGCTCACTTGGTATAATGTCTGCTGTTTGTTCATCTACAATATAAACAAATCGTATATTAAGAACCATTAATCGATTGATCATTTTCTCTGTTAAGGTGATTCCTTCACCTAATAGAATATTTCCTTGCTCATTAAAAATCGTTTTCCCAAGGATAACTCCTGGATTCAATGATTCTGTAGCTAATAGTCTCATGGCCGTACTCCGTTCTCATTAGCATGTATTTCTCACAAGCATACTTTGTACAATATATAACTATTATCGGTTAAAAAGAGAATTTTTTAATGCCCCTCTTCGAAAAAGCCATATTTATTGTACATTAAAAAAGCGAATTTTCTAGTATAAATAGAAAATTCGCTTACATTCAGCATTAGACCATTTTCAATAATGCATCCTTCCCAATCATTCCTCGGTGAATGCCCAAAACTTCTGCCTCATATGTTACGGACTCTAACGGTGCTTCTAACAACTGATCAATCGTCTTAACACCCGTTGCCCTGCCTGCTACGATCCTTCGATCCTTTAATTTATCATTTAAAAGGGCCACATCTAGAGCACCACACATAATATAGCCTTTATCAGAAGTCACAACAAGTAACGTTGTCTTTGGCAATTCAACTGAAATTGCTAGAAAAGTATACTCTTTCAGCTTAATAGGATTCATGCTAATCAATTGATTTCGCCCCTTTCTCCTATTTACATTATGAAAAAGAGGACGAAACCGTGAAATATCCTTTAATAATCAGGATACATTTTTTTTAATTTCCAAATTAAAATATCCCTTAAAAATTCAGGCATTAAATATTCTTTATTCTTCAAACGTTGAATTTGTGGAAAGAAGTAACCAAACGTAAACATGTCAGGTAAAACTAATTTATACATGTCGTGTGGCTGCAGTTTGTTTCCATTTATATTAATTTGTTTAATTACCCCATTAGTCGTTTGCAAAAATTCGATTTGATCGTACAGCATGGTTCCCATCACCTTACCTCTGAATCCAAATCCTTTTATTTGAAGATGAGGCCATTCTTCATTTCTAGATTGCAATAAAATTTCTTTTAGCTCATTGCCTTGTATTTCAATTACACACGGGTTAATCGGATGGGGGCAAATTCGGTGAATGTCGCCTTTTTTTACGACTCCGCTCGGCAACCCTTCTAGTAATAAGCCTGCATTTAAAAAAGCACAATCTGCCCCGGCCCACTCTCTTAATGCTGAACATAAAACTTCTGATAACCGCTCTCTTTGAAACCAATCATTATGTAACGGTTCTGGCAAATTCGTTACTACTTCTTGAAGTGCTTCTCCACCAGCATGATACATAGCTTCAATCCATTCTCTTTCTCCAACGAGTTCTGGCAGCTCATTTGTGTCATACAAATAGGCACTTTTCTTTGTAATTCCTCTATGCTCATCAAAATCAATTTCCACTTGCCCAATAAAGAAGCCAAACTTACCTGCTCCGCAAAGAAGAACATCATTTACTAATTTACCTTGATGAAGTACATGATGGGTGTGCGCCCCTAGAATAATATCAATTTCGGGAAAGTCCTCTGCCATCTTCTCATCATCATTAAGACCTAGATGAGAAAGAACAACGATAATATCTGCTTCTCCTCTAATTTGTTGAAGCTGTGTTTGTAACTCAACGAATGGATCTTTTACCTCCCATCCAAGTGCAGAATAAAATTTTTGAAAAAACGCAGTTAAACCAATCAAAGCAATTCTTGTTCCTTGCTTCGTTATATGAATCGAATGAGGCAGCACCCACTTAGGCCTTCTATCATGTTCCTCATATAGATTCGCGACAAGTACTTCAAATTCCGCCTGTTCATATAAACAATCTAGTGCGTCATGCGGTAATGTAATCCCTTCATTATTTCCAATCGTTACATATTGATAGCCAGCCTCATTGAGCAACGTAATATTCCCTTTGCCTAACGTCCCCTCTGAATAGGGATGCCAACGATCTACATGGTCCCCAATATCGAGAATAAGCGCTTCTTCACCTGTCTCTTGATGAAGCAAACGTCTTTCTTTAAGAAATTCTACGATTCTAGGCCAGTTTTCAAAATGACTATGAAAATCATTAGTATGATATAAATGAATGATTTCAGACATCATTTGCCTCCCTTATTGTCCTGTAATTCCTTGATATACGAGACGGAATCCAAATATAATTAATACAATTTTCAAAACATGTTCAATAGAGCGACTTTTTAAACGAGTATTGATAAAAGCACCGAACTTGGCACCAAACCAAGCGCCTGGAATAAGCGCTAAAGCATATAACCAATTCACATTTCCAAGTGAAATATGTGTAATCGAATTCGTAATCGATGATAAGAACACCATAAACATGGATGTCGCAACCGCCACATGTGGAGGAAAGAAAAATAAGAGAATCATGGTAGGTACAATAATTGTTCCACCACCAATGCCAAATAATCCTGAGCTAAAACCTACGACAAAGGAAATTAATATCGCAACAAGTGGATGATAGCCGTATGTAGTTTGCATTCCATCCT
Source organism: Peribacillus sp. Hz7 (assembly GCF_042136355.1). NCBI lineage: Bacteria > Bacillati > Bacillota > Bacilli > Caryophanales > Bacillaceae > Peribacillus > Peribacillus sp. Hz7. The sequence goes on along the minus strand of NZ_JBHHJV010000005.1, from coordinate 257,753 downwards.
TATTGCGATATGTCTTAATAACCTTTCCTTTCCCTGGTTTAAATGTAAGCGGCTTTAAACGGTCTTTAACAAGTAGAATTGTTGCGATTAAAATCATAAACAAACCAAAGTATAACGAAAAAGAATGTATATCAAGAATTTTATTAACATGAGCTCCAATTATACCACCTGGCCCACTGCCGACAAAGAAAATAACCCCTGCCTTATAATCGACAGTTTGATGCTTCATATAAGCTAATGTTGATGATAAACCGGTAAAAATCATAATGATTGTCGAAACACCAACTGCAACCTGAGGCGTAATGGAGTCAAGCAGTGAAGTAGAACTCCCTAAAAAAAGTAGAGCTGGAACGGTAATAATTCCTCCGCCAAGACCAACGAGCGCTCCAATCGTTCCAGATAAAAATCCAACAATGATTAACACAATTATTTCCATTACTATCCGTCCTCTTGACTCTGTTAAATAAAATGATAGATTTTAACACAGCCTGTTTATTATCTATTATTTAAAATAGATCAAGCTGCTTAGAAGCAAGCCCTTCGTATTCAATCCCTAGTAAATCGATAAATTGCTTTGCATTATCAGCCGCGTCACCACCAGAATTATTATTGAAAAGCACATATATATCCTGCGTTTGCTTCTCTAGCAACCGAAGACGGTCCACCCATTCTACAAGCTCTTTTTCAGTATAGCGATAAAGATAGCGAACTTCACGCCAATTATGTGCCGATGGGTGCTGCCAACCATGCACATTGCGGCCATGAAAACGAATTAATGTTTTTTTTACATCTGTCGCTTCAGGTACAATCGGTATCGACCCTGCCCCAGCTTGTGGTTCATCACATACAGTATGAATCCATTTTTCATTTTTAATAAATTGTAAGGTTTGCTCTCTAAAGACAGCGGAATACCAGCTTTGATGCCGAAATTCTAGCGCAACTGGAACTTCGCCCATCTCCGCTTTACAAAAACGAAGATAATTGACATGCTGACGTGTACAATCAAACCAAGGCGGGAACTGAAAAAGTACCATTGCCAGTTTACCAGCCTTCTGGAAAGGTTCGAGTGAATCACGGAAAGCCGCAAACATCTCTTTCTTATTTGAAAACGGAATTTCTCCGCGCTGATGTCCTGTCATTCCTTGATATGCTTTTACGATAAATTGAAAATTAGCAGGTGTCTCACTCACCCACTTTTCACTATTTCGCTTCGGTTGAACAGCATAAAAAGACGCGTCCACTTCCACAATCGGAAAGTGTGCACCATACTCTTTTAACTTATCACGTTGGGACACGCCATAACGATACAAAGAATGATGATCCCCCCAACCTGTTACTCCGATATAAATCATCCAAATCAACCTATTCCGCAGTTTTCTTTATTTTAACATATATCTCAAAGGACCAAAAAGTTAAGCTAAAGACGAATCTGTCCCTGTATGAATGTTTACAACGAGTTTTTTGTTTTACCAATCAGAACCGTCCATTTATCAACAACTTTCGGCTACTTATCAATAAAAAAAGCTACCTATAAAATAGGCAGCTTTTTTTAACGATAATCATTAACCGATAGAACCTTCCATTTCGAACTTGATTAAACGGTTCATTTCTACGGCATATTCCATTGGAAGTTCTTTTGTAAATGGCTCAATGAAGCCCATAACAATCATTTCTGTTGCTTCCTGCTCAGAAATTCCACGGCTCATTAAATAGAACAATTGCTCTTCCGACACTTTAGACACTTTCGCTTCATGCTCTAACGAAATGTTGTCGTTAAGGATTTCATTGTATGGAATCGTATCAGAAGTAGACTGATTATCCATAATCAATGTATCACACTCGATATTAGCACGCGCTCCGTCCGCTTTACGTCCAAATTGTACGACTCCACGATACGTTACTTTTCCACCTTGTTTGGCAATTGATTTAGATACAATTGTAGAAGATGTATTTGGTGCAAGGTGAATCATTTTTGCACCAGCATCTTGGTGTTGTCCTTTACCAGCAATGGCAATAGATAATGTCATCCCACGTGCGCCTTCACCTTTTAAGATAACAGCTGGATATTTCATCGTTAATTTAGAACCGATGTTACCATCAATCCATTCCATTGTTGCATTTTCTTCACATACTGCACGTTTTGTAACTAAGTTAAAGACGTTGTTCGCCCAGTTTTGAATCGTTGTATAACGGCAATATGCACCACGTTTAATGATGATTTCAACAACCGCACTATGAAGAGAGTTCGTTGTATAAACAGGAGCTGTACATCCTTCTACATAATGAACATGTGCATCTTCATCAACAATAATTAACGTACGCTCGAATTGTCCCATGTTTTCAGAGTTAATACGGAAATACGCTTGTAATGGTGTATCTACTTTTACACCTTTTGGAACATAGATGAATGAACCACCAGACCATACAGCAGAGTTTAATGCTGCGAATTTATTGTCTGTCGGTGGAATGACTTTCGCCCAGTGCTCACGGAAAATGTCTTCATTCTCTTTTAAAGCAGAGTCTGTATCTTTGAAGACGATTCCTAACGCTTCTAAATCTTCCTTCATATTGTGATACACAACTTCTGATTCATATTGAGCAGACACACCTGCTAAATATTTTTGCTCCGCTTCAGGGATTCCTAGTTTATCAAACGTTTGTTTAATTTCATCCGGTACTTCATCCCATGATTTCTCTGATTTCTCAGATGGTTTCACATAATACGTAATCTCATCGAAGTTTAAACTTCCTAAATCCCCGCCCCATTGAGGCATTGGCATATTATAGAAGTGTTCTAATGATTTTAAACGGAAGTCGAGCATCCATTGCGGCTCTTCCTTCATGCGTGAAATTTCTTCCACGATTTCTTTTGTTAAGCCACGCTTTGAACGGAAAATCGAGACATCTCTATCCGCAAAGCCATATTTATAATCACCAATCTCAGGCATTTTCTTTGCCATAGCTCGTATTCCTCCTTTTCAAAATGCTGAATGTGAATCAGCATTTTGATTGTTTATTCCTGAAGTCCTTTTTCCATCGCTTTCCAAGCTAATGTCGCACACTTAATACGTGCTGGAAATTTCGATACACCTTGAAGTGCTTCAATATCTCCAAGGTCCAAATCTTCTTCATCGTATTCTTTGCCTTGAATCATTTCAGAAAAAATATGTGACAACTTCATTGCCGTTTTAATATCTTTTCCTTTAATTGCTTCTGTCATCATGGATGCTGAACTCATCGAAATGGAGCATCCTTCTCCTTCAAACTTCACGTCAACCACTTTATCTTCTTCAACCTTCATCGTTAAACGAATTCGGTCTCCACAAGTTGGGTTATTCATATCAATTGTCAGGCTGCCGTCTTCAAGAATACCTTTATTACGCGGTTTTTTATAATGATCCATAATGACTTGTCGGTAAAGTGTATCTAAGTTATTAAAAGACATTACTAAAATACTCCTTTGTTTTGATAAGTGATGAAACTAACTTATCAATGTCTTCTTCCGTGTTATATAGGTAGAAACTTGCTCGCGCTGTCGCTGAAACATCTAACCATTTCATTAATGGTTGAGCACAATGATGACCTGCACGTACGGCAATCCCATCTGCATCTAGAACTGTAGCTACATCATGCGGATGTACATCCTCCAAGTTGAATGTAATAACACCTGCACGTTTTGCCGAATCTTTCGGACCGTAGATTGTCATACCTTCAATCGTCGACATTTTTTCCATTGCATATGCAGCTAAATGATGCTCATGACGTTCAATATTATCTAAACCAATTTCCTCTAGGAAATCAATAGCCGCTCCTAAGCCAATCGCTCCAGCAATAATCGGAGTACCACCCTCGAACTTCCACGGAAGCTCTTTCCATGTTGATTCATATAAACCTACAAAATCAATCATTTCGCCGCCAAATTCAACCGGCTCCATGTTTTCTAATAATTCTTTTTTACCGTAAAGCGCTCCAATACCAGTTGGAGCAGCCATTTTATGACCAGAGAAAGCGAAGAAATCACAATCAAGGTCCTGCACATCCACTTTTAAATGCGGTGTGCTTTGTGCCCCATCCACAACCATAATCGCCCCGTGTTCATGAGCAATCGCCGCAATTTCTTTAACGGGATTGATTGTGCCAAGAACGTTTGACACATGCATAACAGATACGATTTTTGTTGCATTCGTTACCGTTGCTCGTACATCCTCAAGTGAAATCGTACCATCTTCTTGAAGTGGAATATATTTCAACACAGCACCCGTTTGTTTCGCAACTTGCTGCCAAGGAATGATATTACTATGGTGCTCCATATACGAGATGACGATTTCATCCCCTTCTTGTACATTAGCCAGACCATAGCTTCTTGCTACCGTATTTAAAGAAGTGGTTGTTCCTCTAGTGAAGATAATCTCTTCAATAGAGGAAGCATTAATGAATTTACGTACTTTTTCACGAGCTCCTTCATACGCATCCGTAGCTTTTGTTCCAAGTGTATGCACTCCGCGATGTACATTCGAATTGTACCCGCGATAATATTGTTCAATCGCTTCGATAACTACAGCCGGTTTTTGCGATGTCGCAGCACTATCTAAATATACTAATGGCTGACCGTTCACTTCTTGATTTAATATAGGGAAAAGCTTACGAATTTCGTATGGGTTCATTACTTAACTTTCCTTTCAATGACCTCAACAAGTTGTTTTTTCACACCTTCGATTGGAAGTTCATTAACAACAGGGGCCAAGAATCCGTGAATTACTAAACGTTCTGCTTCTTGTTTGGAAATACCACGACTCATTAAATAATAAAGTTGCAATGGATCTACGCGGCCTACAGATGCTGCGTGTCCTGCTGTAACATCGTCTTCATCAATAAGAAGAATTGGATTCGCGTCTCCACGAGCTTTTTCACTTAACATAAGCACGCGTGATTCTTGTTCAGCATTTGCTTTTGTTGCACCATGCTCAATTTTTCCGATTCCGTTGAAAATACTAGAAGCACTATCTTTCATAACCCCGTGCTTTAGAATTTGTCCATCGGAACGTAAACCGTAATGAATCACTTGCGTAGTGAAGTTTTGTTTTTGTTCTCCACGACCAACAACAACCGTTTTCGTATCACCTGAAGAGCCATCGCCCATTAGATACGTTGTATTATCTGAAATCGTATCTCCATCATTCATTAAGCCAAGTGCCCACTCGATACGTGCATCTCGCCCAGCTACACCACGACGGTTTACATATGTTGTATACCCTTTATTTAACGTATCCACTGCACCATATGTTACTTTCGCATTTGCATTGGCAATGACTTCTGTTACGATGTTTGCGATACCATTTGTCGTTTCTACAGTTGAGAAATAGTTTTCTACATACGTTACAGAGCTGTTATCTTCTGCCACGATTAATACATGGTTGAAAAGCGTTGCATCAGCATCATCGACTAAGAAAATCGATTGAATTGGTTCTTTTACTTCTACGTTTTTTGGAACGTATACGAAAGCTCCTCCGTTTAACAATGCTGCGTGAAGAGCTGTTAAGCGATGCTCATTCACTTTCACGCCGTCTTTCATAAAATATTTCTGCACAAGCTCTGCATGATCGCGAGCCGCTGTTAGAATATCTGTAAAAATAACACCTTGTTCTTTCAACTCAGCTGAAAGACTTGTATAAGCCGGCGTATTATTACGTTGAATATATAAATTACGCTTTTCTTCAATAGCAACAATCGATTTCACTTGTTCTGGAAGCTCATCTAATGATGTAAAAACTTCACTCTCGATTGAATGTTTACGGAAAGCGGTAAAGTTCCACTTATCAATCTTTGTTTTGTCTGGCTTTGGCATCGGTAGGTTTTCTAAGTCAGAAAACGCTTGAACACGAAGCTCAGTTAGCCAAGCTGGTTCATTATTTTGAGTTGAAAGAGAGTTAATATCCTCTTTTTCAAACGGTAATTTCGTTTCTGTAGTCATGACAAATCCTCCTACTTATGCTTCTTCGCCGACAGTTTCGTCTTCAATACCTAATTCTTGTTTAATCCAGTCATATCCTTCTGCTTCTAAACGTGCAGCTAATTCTGGACCGCCAGATTTCACAACTCGACCTTGCATCATTACGTGAACGTAATCAGGAGTAATGTAGTTTAATAAACGTTGATAGTGCGTAATCATAAGGCAACCGAAATCTTCGCCGCGCATTTCATTAATTCCTTTTGATACAACTTTAAGGGCGTCAATATCAAGACCAGAGTCGATTTCATCCAAGATTGCAATTTTTGGTTCAATCATCATCAATTGAAGAATTTCATTACGTTTCTTTTCTCCACCTGAGAATCCTTCGTTTAAATAACGTTGTGCCATATCTTCGTTCATTTCTAAAAATTCCATCTTTGCGTCCATTGTACGAATGAACTTCATTAAAGAAATTTCATCGCCTTCTTCACGACGTGCATTAATAGCTGAACGTAAGAAATCAGCATTTGTCACTCCGCTAATTTCACTTGGATATTGCATAGCAAGGAAAAGACCAGCTTTAGCACGCTCATCTACTTCCATTTCTAATACGTCTTCACCATCAAGAGTAATGCTTCCGCTTGTTACTTCATATTTAGGATGACCCATAATCGCTGAAGAAAGAGTAGATTTACCTGTACCATTCGGTCCCATGATTGCATGGATTTCTCCGCCTTTTACTTCAAGGTTAACCCCTTTTAAAATTTCTTTACCTTCAATTGATACATGAAGATCTTTAATCGTTAAAGTAGAACCTGACATAATTATACCTCCGTGAACTAATTCCTATTTTATTTAGAAAATAATGTGTTTTATTTTCTTAACATGTATTCTCATTTTATTCTCATTACAATTTTATAACAAATTTAATTAAGAAGCAACCATTATACGTGATTTATGTCACACCTTACTTTATTACTTATTCCATTATTCCATCAACAAATATGTAAACATAAAATCAAACATCGACCTCTACTATCTTTTGTTTACGACATATTATTATACGAGAAAACATCCGTTATGACATTACACAATTAATAGTTAACATTGAAGTCTCCGTGTGACACGCTGTTGATTGTTGGATGACTTCATTTGAAATCACACGTTGAGCAGAAACAAAACCTGTTAAATAGTATTCCCATATGTATGTAAACTCAACACTTATCATTTTACCCTTCAAGACTTATCGTTGAAAGACCTTTTTCATTTAATCAGAGTAAAATAGTACTTCTTGACTTTTATCCACCCTAGAAACACTTGAAAAAGACGACTTGCCTATTAACAAGTCGTCTCTCTTCATCACTTATTCACTTACAGGTACAACCGCACCCTTAAATTCTTTCGTGATGAAATCTTGAATTTCTTTTGAGCGTAACACTTCTACTAATGTTTTAATCGCTTCGTTGTTTTCATCTTTCTTATTCACTGCAATAACGTTTACATACGGTGATTTTGAATCTTCAATAGCAATTGAATCCTCAACAGGATTTAAACCCGCATCAATAGCGTAGTTAGAATTGATTAATACAGCGTCGCCTTCTCCATTTGCATAAATTTCTGGAAGAAGAGCAGCTTCGTATTTCGCTTCAAATTTAATATCACGTTTGTTCTCTACAATATCTTCAACTGTTGCTTTTGTTTTATCAATACCTTCTTTTAAAGTGATTAAACCGTTTTCTTCAAGTAAAGAAAGCGCACGACCATGGTCAGCTACTGAGCTGCTCATAATAAGTGTTGCACCTTCTGGAAGCTCATCTAAGCTTTTGTATTTTTTAGAATAAATCGCGATTGGTTCAATATGAATACCACCCGCATTCACAAAATCATAACCATTTTCAGCAATTTGCGATTCTAAGTAAGGAATGTGTTGGAAATAGTTAGCATCCAATTCTCCCTCTGCTAATGTTTTGTTCGGTAATACATAATCTTGGAATGGAACGATTTCTAAATCAATACCTTTTTCTTTAAGAAGCGGCTTTGCTTCTTCAAGAATAACAGCATGCGGCGTATTAGATGCGCCAACTTTTAGCGTTGTGTTTCCTTCTGCATTATCTGCGGCTTTTTCGTCTTGATTATCTTTGTTGTCATTGCCGCAAGCAGCTAGGGCGATTGATAAAACTAAAATTAAAGCAAACCCTAAAAACTTTTTCATTCTGTTCATCCCCTCTTATCTTTTATCTAATTTTGATGTAATAAAGTCTCCAATCATTTGAATAATGAAGACAATTATTAAAATAATGATCGTTGCTACTAGTGTTACGTCATTTTGACTACGCTGGAACCCTTCTAGATAAGCTAAATTTCCAAGTCCTCCAGCCCCAATTACTCCAGCCATTGCCGTATAACCGACTAAAGCAATTGATGTAACAGTAATTCCGGAAATAAGGGCTGGCATAGATTCTGGAAGCAATACTTTCCATATAATTGTACTCGTTTTGGCTCCCATCGATCTTGCCGCTTCAATAACCCCTTTATCAATTTCACGAAGACCAATTTCAACCATTCGTGCATAAAACGGTGCAGCACCAATGATAAGTGCAGGTAATGCTGCATTTTCTCCAATCATCGTTCCGACAATCGCTTTCGTAAATGGAATCAATAACACAATTAAAATTAAGAACGGGATAGACCGAAAAATATTAACAAAAGCACTGATAATCCAATTGATGAATCGGTTTTCCCATAAATTATCCTTCCCTGTTAGGAACAAAACTAGTCCAAGTATAATCCCTAAAAAGAAAGTGGCCGCAACAGAAATCGCTGTCATATATAACGTTTCATTTGTTGCTTCAATCATCGTTTCCCAATTTATATTCGGCAATAATTCTTCAAGCATGCGTCATCACCTCCACGCCTACTTGCTGCTCTTCTATAAATTGAATAGCGCGAAGAATTTCCTCATGACTTCCATCAATATGAATAAATAGTGTTCCATAAGAGCCATTTCGCGTTTGCGAAATTTTCCCTTGGACAATATTAACATCTAATTCAAAATTACGAACTAACTTTGTAATAAGAGGACTTTCTACATCTTCCCCAACGAAAGTAAGTTGAATGACTTTTCCTTTTGGGAAACGTTCTAGCAAGTTCTCGATCGTTTCTTTTGTTTCCTCTGGCTCTGTTACTTGCTGAACAAAACGCTTTGTAATCGGAGCCGTTGGGTTTTTAAATACTTCAAGGACTGGACCTTGCTCGACAACTTGTCCACTTTCCATTACAGCGACACGATGGCAAATTTTACGAATGACGTGCATTTCATGTGTAATCAGTACAATCGTTAACCCTAAACGCTGATTAATATCGACAAGTAAATCTAAAATGGAGTCCGTCGTCTGAGGATCTAAAGCTGAAGTCGCCTCATCACATAACAACACTTTCGGATTATTTGCAAGCGCTCGCGCAATGCCGACTCGTTGCTTTTGTCCACCGCTTAGTTGAGAAGGATAGGCTTTTTCACGACCTTCTAACCCAACAAGCTTAATCAGCTCATTTACACGTTCTGCTCGTTTTTTAGCTGGAACACCCGCAATTTCAAGCGGAAAGGCAATATTTTCTTGAACTGTTCTTGACCATAATAAATTAAAATGCTGGAAAATCATACTAATCTCTTGGCGTGCTTTGCGAAGCTCAGCACCTTTAATTTTAGAAATTTCCTTACCAGCTACAACAACCGAACCTTCTGTAGGAGTTTCTAGGCCATTTAACATTCGGATCAGGGTACTTTTCCCAGCCCCGCTATAGCCAATTATACCGAAAATTTCACTCTTGTTTATCGTTAAATTCACATTATTAACCGCTTTAATGGTCTCATTTTTCGCAGTCCCTGAGCGGAAATACTTGTTGACTTTTGACAAAGAAATCACTGCACTCACCTCTATATCCAATCAACGAACTATATCATTGAAGGTAGTTGCTTTAACGAGTTGTCACTCCCGACAATATAGAGACTGTTCATCCCGCTAAAATAGATAAAACCTATTAAGATAGTAAACTCTCCTATGTAGTGATTTATATACCCTTAATAGAAAAACCTCTCTACATGAGCAGAGAGGCAGGAAAAACTAATCCTTCCTCTCATCTTTCAAAGCGTAACACTTTGTGTGAATTGGCACCTTTTCAAAGCGAGTGCTTTGCCGGTTGCCGGGCTTCATCGGGCACAATCCCTCCACCGCTCTTGATAAGAGTAACATCCTATATAATTAAATCGTACATAGATTAAGTTCATATATAATTATGTTTGTGATTTTATCACAGATATATAGGGAGTGCAATTGTCTTAGAAAAGTCAATAATTTCCGACTATTCTGTTTTATTCAACTTCTTTCGTTGCCGCAGCTGTCGCTTTTTCAATTGCTTGATTCAAATCATCAATTAAATCTTCTACATTTTCAATGCCGACAGATAAACGAACTAAGTCTGCGCTTACGCCTGCTTTCAGTAAGTCAGCATCGCTCAATTGTTGATGTGTTGTACTAGCTGGATGGATAATTAAGCTCTTCGCATCTCCAACATTCGCAACATGTGACCATAGTTGAACGGAATTAATTAATGCCGCTCCAGCTTCTCGGCCACCTTTAATACCAAATGTAATAATCGAACCTGCCCCTTTAGGCAAATATTTATCAGCTAATGCTTTGTCCGGATGGTCTTCCTTACCTGGATATGAAATCCACTCAACGGCCGGATGTTGTTCTAAATAGTCAATAATCACTTTTGTATTAGCAAGATGCTCTTTCATTCGTACATGTAACGTTTCAAGTCCTAATGTAAATTGAAAGGCACTTTGTGCACTTAACGTTGCACCAATATCACGAAGCAATTGAACACGAGCTTTCACAATAAATGCAGCCTGTCCAAGTGCCTCGGCAAATACTAAATGATCATAACTTGGATCTGGCTCCGTAAATCCAGGGAAGTTCGGTGAATTCCAATCAAACTTACCTCCATCTACAATGATTCCACCCATCGTTGTTCCATTTCCTAGTAACCATTTTGTTGCAGAATGCACAACAATATCTGCTCCAAATTCAATTGGTCGGCATAAGTACGGAGTCGCAAATGTATTATCAACAATTAGTGGAATCCCTGCTTCATGTGCAATGTCAGCAAGTGCTTCAATATCTAATACATTTAGGCTTGGATTTCCAATTGTTTCTCCATAAATCGCCTTTGTTCTAGGTGTAATCGATTCTTTAAATTTCTCTAAATCATTTGGCTCAACAAACTTCACTTTGATTCCGTATTTAGGAAGTGTATTAGCAAATAAATTGTATGTTCCGCCATAAATAGTTGAAGAAGAGATAATTTCATCGCCTGCACCAGCAATATTCAAAATCGCTAATGTAATAGCAGCCATTCCACTTGAGGTAGCCAAAGCACCTATTCCGCCTTCTAAAAGGGCCACTCGTTCTTCAAACACACTAACTGTTGGATTATGAAGTCTTGTATAAATATAACCTGTTTCTTTTAATCCAAATAAATTAGCGGCATGCTCTGTATCTTTGAATAAGTAAGCATTGCTTTGATAAATCGGCAATGAACGTGCCCCTGTTTCATCAACTTGCAATCCCCCATGAATACTTAATGTTTCAAAACGATAATTTTTATCTGCCATTTTTTATTCTCCCCTTCTTCTTTTACTATAACTCTTTATGTTTCTACGAAGGAGCTACCAAAAACAAAAGCCCCTTCCTAAGAAGAGGCTATATACTCTTCTTATCTTTCAGAGACAATACTCTGCTGGAATTAGCACCGTGTAGATTATACCGGTTGCCGGGCTTCGTCGGGCCAGTCCCTCCGCCTCTCTCGATAAGTATTATTCGATTGTCGTGTAAAATTCACTACAGTCAATTTACCACTTTTAATAATCGTCCGTCAATAGATATTGATAGACTATTTCTAATTATCTAAAAATTCTTTAAGAGTCGTGTATAGATAAGGAACAGATTGAAAAGCATAAATCTTCTGAATCAGTTTCCCCTCTTTATATAGTAATAAACATGGTACGCTCTCTATTTCACAATGCTTCGCAATGCTCGGAAAAAAATTCACATTCATCTTTCCAATCGTCAATTGCGGAACAAGCTCTAATGCAACAGTGAGCATTTTAGAAGCAACCTGACATGTTCCACACATCGGCGTATAGGCATATACACAAAAGGTGTCACCTTGCCTAGCAGCTGCTTGTACATCCGTCTCTGTCCAATCTTGCATATACTATTCATTCACCCTTTGTTCTAAAAATTGTACTTTTACATCTATATTAGCAGCTAGTAAAACAGAAGCGAGATGATATAAAGGTGCACTTGCCACTTCCTTATACATTTTATTAATATACATATGCCTTGCCTCTGGTAATTCTCGCTTAAATTGTCTTCGAAGCTTTTCTCCTGATTGATCTGCATCAAAGAAAATATATACATCGCGGTCTTCAAATTCTTCTACGAACTCGTCAAGCTTGACTTGTGAAATCGTTCCATTTGTACAAACAACTTCAACTTCTTCATTTAATACAAGCTGAACTCTTTTCTTATCAGAACTTCCTTCGACAATGATTACTTTATCGGATTCTCTCCATTCCACGGTAATCATCCTCCCCACGAGTTATAATAGATGAGCTAAAAGTATACGAAATATCTCTCTGAAACAAATAGTGTTCACACTATATATTTAACAAAACCTTCTTTTAAAAAAGAGAGCAGGCCAATATAAGCCTCCTCTCCTTGTAATTAACCTTCGTTTGTCATTTCCTCATATTGTTCAGCTGTCATTAATTGTTCGATTTCGCTGCTATCAGATGGTTCGATTACAATCATCCATGCTTTTTCATATGGTGATTCGTTTACATACTCTGGACTGTCGCTAAGTTCCTCGTTTACTTCAACTACTTTTCCGCTAACTGGTGCATATAATTCAGAAACCGTTTTTACAGATTCTACACTACCAAATGGCTCGTCTGCTTTTAATTCAGTTCCAACTTCAGGAAGCTCTACAAATACGATATCCCCTAATTCAGATTGAGCAAAGTGTGTAATACCAATGCGAGCGTTGCCGCCTTCTACTTTTACCCACTCATGTTCTTCAGAGTAACGCAATTCTTTTGGTGTTGTCATTTTAATTCCCTCCATACTATGTATTAGTTAATCTTTTCTATTATAAGATAGATTATACAATATGATTGTTTATAATAAGAATTTTCCAATAAAAATTCTTATTTCCATGTTTGTTCAAATTGATCTTCTTTAAATCCGACTGTTACTTTATCGCCATCTGTTACAATTGGTCGCTTCAATAACATCCCATCTGTCGCTAAAATATCAAGCAGCTCTGTTTCAGTAGCATCCTTTAGACGATCCTTCAAACCTAACTCACGATATTTTTGCCCGCTTGTGTTAAAAAATTTCTTTAACTCAAGGCCACTTTTCTTATAAAGTGTTTCAATTGTAGCTCTAGAAGGAGGATTTTCGACAATGTGGATGGTTTCATGTTGAAGTTGATGACTATCGAGCCATTTTTTCGCATTGCGACATGTGCCGCATTTTGGGTACCAATAAAATGTTAAGCTCATTATTTCACCTCCTAGACATAGAATAACTGTTTTTTCCTTCGTTTACAAACCTTTTACCTCTGTACAGCAAAAAAGAGAATACCTGTCATGATATTCTCTTCTTCTATTCGCTTAAGAGCGTTTACACCACATATTTCTCTGCTTCGATTAGTTTAACGGAAGCCTCGCGTTTCTTCGCAATAACATTCGTTGGGGTGTGACGAGTCAATTTACGAAGTGAAGCAAGGAAAATTCGCAATGTGTCTCCTGTTTCGACTGCAATTAGTGTTTCTTTTGCATGCTGTTCGATTTGATTAAAGGCTTCTTGCACAAAGATTTGTGTGTACAGCAACTTTTGTTGATTCTTTTCTATCCCTGTTTTAGCAATGGCTTTTTCTGTACGAAGAACGACAGACTCTGCTGCATAAGCAAGCGAGGCAATGTCTGCAATATTGACGAGCAGCTCTTGCTCTTGCTCAAGCTTTGTACCGAATTTTTGAGCCGCTAATCCTGCTGCTAAAATACCAATTTTCTTCGCATTTCGCACCAAGGCTTTTTCTTGCGCTAATGGTTCATCACCAACTTCTTCCGGCATGAGCATCATAAGCTCTTCTTGCAAGCTTTGTGCTTTTTGAAGAATCGGCAGCTCTCCTTTTAACGCCTTTTTCAAAAATGTACCGGGTACAATCAAGCGATTAATTTCATTTGTTCCTTCAAAAATGCGGTTAATACGCGAATCACGATACGCCCTTTCGATTGGATATTCTTGCATAAATCCATAACCGCCATGTAGTTGAACCCCTTCATCCACCACATAATCTAATACTTCCGATGCAAAAAATTTATTCATCGAGCATTCAATTGCATACTCTGCAATTGAATCTGCTACGGCTTTACCATCCTTTATTTGTTCATCTGTAAGCTGCCCCATTCGCTGCTCAAACAATCCAACCGTGCGGTATACAGAGCTTTCAGCTGCATAGATTTTAGAAGCCATTGTTGAAAGCTTTTCTTTCGTTAAATTAAAAGAAGAAAGACGGGTCTTAAATTGCTGGCGTTGATTTGTATACGCAGCTGTCGTTTCAAAGGCTGACTTCGCTCCGCCTACCACGCCTACCCCTAATTTATAACGACCAATATTCAAAATATTAAAGGCAATAACGTGTCCTCTGCCAATTTCGCCAAGCAGATTTTCTACCGGAACTTGTGCATCTTCCAAAATTAATGTACGAGTAGATGAGCTTTTAATCCCCATTTTCTTTTCTTCCACACCCGTGGATACGCCCGGATAATTACGTTCTACAATGAAAGCCGTAAATTTCTCACCATCAATTTTAGCATAGACAACGAATACATCAGCAAAGCCCGCATTGGTAATCCATTGCTTCTCGCCATTCAAAATATAGTGGGTGCCTTCGGCATTCAACTTTGCTGTCGTTTTTGCTCCAAGTGCATCCGATCCTGAACTTGGCTCTGTTAAAGCATACGCAGCCAGCTTCTCACCTGTAGCAAGCAGCGGAAGATATTTTTGTTTTTGCTCTTCATTCCCGAATAAAACGATTGGCAAAGAACCAATACCAACATGTGCACCATGAGAAATACCGAAACCACCCGCTGGTGCTAGCTTCTCAGCGATTAAAGCCGAGCTGATTTTATCAAGCCCTAACCCACCGTACTCTTCCGGAACATCAGCCCCTAGTAATCCAAGCTCACCCGCTTGCTTTAATAGTTTTACAGAGCGTTCAAATTCATGATTCTCTAAGTGTTCTACTTGTGGGAGCACTTCATTGACTAAAAAGTCTTCCGTTGTTTTTGCAATCATTAATTGTTCATCGGTAAAGTCTTCCGGTGTAAATACACGCTCACAAGAAATTTCTTCAACTAAAAACCCGCCGCCTTTAATTAACTTTTCTGTTTGATTAGACATCCGATTACCCCCTATTTAGTGATCCATCGTTTACAGCTTCCACTTGATTAAGCTAGTAATTCAAACACACCAGCAGCACCCATACCGCCGCCAATACACATCGTTACAATTCCAAATTGTTCATTGCGTCGTTTCATTTCATGAAGCAACGATAAAGTCAACTTCGCTCCTGAGCAGCCAAGCGGATGTCCTAGGGCAATCGCTCCGCCATTCACATTTACAATCTCTTCATTTAATTCAAGCTCACGAATAATTTGAATTGATTGGGAAGCAAACGCTTCATTTATCTCAAACAAACCGATATCTGATAATTCAAGGCCTGCTAATTTTAACGCTTTAGGAATGGCTGCGATTGGTCCGATTCCCATCACTTCAGGCGGAACACCCGCAACGGCAAAGGAACGGAACTTACCAATTGGCTTTAAACCTAAGGAGGTAGATTTTTCACGATCCATGACCATCACTGCTGCAGCACCATCACTTGTTTGTGACGCGTTCCCAGCGGTTACAGTTCCTGTCACTGAAAAAGCTGGGCGCAGCTTTCCTAGTACTTCAGCCGTTGTATTTGCTCGCACTCCTTCATCTTCCGTAAAGCGAAATGACGTTTCTTTTAGTTTCAAATCTGGATCTACCGAACGAACCGTTACATCTACGGGCACAATTTCATCAACAAATTTACCTGCTGCAATCGCTTTAGCCGCTTTTTGATGACTTCGTACTGCAAATTCATCTTGATCTTTTCGGGAAATACCATACTTCTTCGCTACTTCCTCCGCGGTATGTCCCATCCCCATATAATATTGTGGAGCCGTTTCCGCTAGCCTTGCGTTAGGACGCATAACATGGCCAGTCATCGGAACCATACTCATCGACTCCGCTCCTCCTGCAAGAATGGTATCGCTTTGCCCCAGCATAATTCGTTCCGCTCCATAAGCAATACTTTGCAAACCGCTTGAACAATAACGATTAATCGTGATGGCTGGAACCGTATGCGGCAAACCTGCTAATGCTCCAATATTTCTAGCCATATTTAAACCTTGCTCTGCTTCAGGCATCGCACAGCCCATAATTAAGTCATCAATATTGCCTTCATAATTTCCAGCACGTTTTAATGTTTCTTTCACAACAAGAGCCCCTAAATCATCCGGTCGTACAGTCGCAAGAGAACCTTTCTTCGCTTTTCCTACCGGAGTCCGCGCTCCAGCTACTATAACCGCTTCTCTCATGCAGATCCCCCTATCCATATTAAAATGCACTCTATCAAACTATTCTTATCGTTCTATTAGTTACGTAACGGTTTCCCTTTAATAAGCATATGCTGCATTCTTTGCTGAGATTTCGGCATAGAGATTAATCGTAAAAATGCTTCTCTTTCTAAGTTTAATAAATATTGCTCATCGACTTCCGTTCCAAATGGAAGTTTTCCTCCCGATAATACATAAGCAAGTTCTTTAGCAATCATCATGTCATGTTCAGACAAATAGCCGGACAGTCTCATCGCTTCTGCACCAAGCAATAGCGTTGCATAGCCGCTTTCACCAACTACCGGAACTTTTTCACGAACAGGCGGTGTATACCCTTGTTCATACAGGGAAAGGACAACTTGTTTAGCATCATATAATTGATGATCCGGATTAACACTAATGCCATCGGCAAAGTTCAAGAAGTTCGTTTCACGAGCTTCTGCTGCAGACGTAGAAACATTCGCCATCGCCACTGTTTCAAACACTTTATTAGCAACTTGTTGAATATCTACAGATACTCCTTTTGGAAGCCCTTTTAATGCTTTCATATACAGCTCTTTCGTTCCGCCACCGCCAGGAATTAAACCGACGCCTGCCTCAACAAGACCGATATACGTTTCCGTTGTGGCTTGAATCCGAGCGGCTGGTAATGATACTTCCGCTCCCCCTCCAAGTGTCATATTGAATGGTGCAGCTACTACTGGAACAGCACTATATTTAATTTTGAGCATCGCATTTTGGAATTGCCTGATGACGAAGTCTAATTCAAAAATATTGTCATCTTGGGCTTCCATTAACATCATCGCGATATTGGCTCCAACGCAGAAGTTTTTACCTTGGTTTCCAATGACTAACCCTTTATAATTAGCTTCCGCTTCATCTACAGCGGCATTAATCATTTGTACAATGTCTAGACCAATCGCATTGTTTGATGAAGTAAATTCAAGTAGAATAACACCATCACCAATATCTATTAAACTTGCTCCACTATTTTTCTTAATAACCCCTTTTTGCTTTTTAATAGTCTGTAAATGAATGACCCTTGGATTTTCAATTACTTGTTTATAGTTGCCGTTGTCGTAATAAGAAACAATACCGTTCTCTTCTTTATAAAAAGTTTCATGTCCAGCAGCTACAAAATCTTTTAGCCATTGCGGTACAGCGATTCCTTCTTGTTCTAAACGAGCTGTAGACTGCGCTATCCCAATCGCATCCCATATTTCAAACGGCCCAGCTGACCAGCCAAATCCCCATTTCATTGCCCGATCTAGATCTACAATTGTTTCAGCAATTTCACCAAGTAGTTGAGCAGAATAAACAAGCGTTGGCATGACTATATTCCATAGCAGTTGACCTGCACGATCTTCGCTGTATACAAGCGCTTTCATTTTATTAGCAAACCCTTTTGTTTGCTTTGCTATCTCAATGGATGGTGCTTGTAATTTTTTTCTTTCTTCATACTGTAGTGTTTCAGGATTTAGCTCCAAAATTTCCTTACCTTTTTTGAGAAAAAATCCTTGCCCTGATTTGCTGCCTATCCAGCCTTTTTCAAGCATTTTCTGCATAAAATCCGGTGTACGAAAGACTTCTTGCTCATCGCCTTTTACTTGGTCATAAACGTTTTTGGCAACATGTGCAAATGTATCCAGCCCAACGACATCAAGCGTGCGGAATGTCGCACTCTTCGGTCGGCCGATAAGCGGACCTGTGATAGAATCCACTTCTCCTACGCTGTAACCGCCTTTTAGCATTTCACGAACAGTCACGAGTAAGCCATATGTGCCAATACGATTTGCAATAAAGTTCGGTGTATCCCTTGCTTCAACAACACCTTTACCAAGCACATTTTCACCAAATTCCCTCATAAAAGCAAACACTGTGGAATCGGTTGCTTTCGTTGGTATAATTTCTAATAACTTCAAATAACGCGGAGGGTTAAAAAAATGCGTGCCAAGGAAATGCTTTTGGAAATCTTCTGAACGTCCCTCTGCCATCGCTTCAATAGAAATTCCCGATGTATTTGAAGAAACGATACTGCCCGGTTTCCGAAACTGATCCACTTTTTCAAATATGCTCTTTTTCACTGCCAAATTCTCTACAACGACCTCAATGACCCAATCAACATCTTTTAACCGTTCTAAATCATCCTCAAAATTTCCTGCTTCAATGAATGCTAGATTTTTTTTGGATGTTAACGGTGCTGGCTTTTGCTTTAACAGCTTTGAAAGCGCCGTTTGACTGATACGATTTCGAACGGATTTATCCTCAAGCGTTAGCCCTTTTTTCTTCTCATCCTCTGTGAGTTCCCGAGGAACCATGTCTAATAATAAAGTCGGAATGCCGATGTTAGCGAGATGTGCCGCAATCCCTAATCCCATAACTCCTGATCCTAAAACAGCAGCCTTTCGTATTTGTCGCACCAAGCTCATATCCCCCTTACGCAGTGTATTGAATGAATACTCATTCATTTTTCAAGCAAAAAAAAGTGAAAATCTTTTGTTACTTTTAATAATAGGATATTTATGTAAAATTTTCAATGATTAAACAGTATTTTTTTTAAGTTATTTTTTGATTATTTTCACACGAATTAGAAAACATAAAAGAAGTGATTACTGGAGGTGACAACAATTATGAAGCAGAAACATCAACCATCGAAAGCTGCTGTTAGTGCAGCGAGCGTCAAAGGTGATGCTGGACCTGGCGGAGAAAACCGTCATGGAAAAAACAAAGTAAACAGCCAAAATAACCAATTTAAAAAATAGGATAGCATGAATTATGTAGTTTCAGGATTCATTACAAGTCTTTATGTAAACTAAGGCTTTGTTATAGAAGATGTTGATTTTTGGCTCCTACCGTTTTACCAACAATATTATTCAATAGAACCTAAACTAAAAAAAGTCGACAAAGGTCGACTTTTTTTAGAACATATATTTCTTATGATGATAACGAATACTGAAGATTAAGCCCATCGCCATCATATTCCCCATCAATGAACTACCTCCGTAGCTAATAAAAGGCAGCGGAATCCCTGTAATCGGCATAACGCCGATTGTCATCCCAATATTTTGGAACACGTGGAACGTCAGCATACTAATTACACCGACACAAATATACGTATAGAAATTGTTTTTCGTTTCCATCCCTGTTTTCGTAATATGATACACCAATAAGAAAAATAAGCTAATCACAAAACTAGAACCGATAAAACCATATTCTTCACCAATAACGCTGAAAATAAAATCGGTTTGACTTTCGGGTAAATATACCTCGCGTGAGCCAAGTCCTTTTCCAAATGTTTGACCCGAACCAATTGCAAGTAACGATTTAATTAAATGAAACCCTTCAGCACTTGAATAGTTATACGGATCCAACCAAGAATAAATACGTCCAAACTGATACTCTTTAACGCCTAAATATTTCTTAATTAAATCAGGCTGCCATAAAATAAAATAAAAAATGGTAGAAATAAGCAGAACCGCTGTTGAAACAATCGGCAGCAATATTTTCCACGATATTCCTGAAATAAAAATCATCCCTGCCAAAATAGCACATAGTACAAGAGATGTTCCTAAATCCGGCTGTTGCATAATGAGTAGTAACGGGGGCACAGTAACTAAAATTAATTTACCGAGCAACCATAAATCCGTTTCAATCGTTTTCAACGAATTTTTCAAATGGTGCGTGTGAATGACATTTGCAAGCGCCAAAATGAGGAATACCTTCATAAATTCCGAAGGCTGAATCGTACCAAAACCTGGGAATTTAAACCAACTTCTTGCTCCATTAATTTGAGGGACAATGCTTTCTGGCATGATGATGAGCATTAGGAGTACAAACAGCCCGAAGCCGTATGCATACCAAGATATTTTCTTTAATTGATCAGAGTCTAATGTAATGACTCCCAAAATAATCCCGACTCCAACGATATAAGAAATAATTTGTTTCAATAAAAAGTTACTTGAATACTGTCCTGTTGATTGTGCACTATAAATGGCTACACAGCTTGTAATACACAGTAACAATAAAATGGTAACTAACCCAAAATCTATACGCGACGAAAAATTATTTTGTTCCTGCATACTAACTCTCCCCTAGCAAGGATCTTACTGTAGATATAAAGTAAAATAACACACTTACCCATTATACTTTATACAGTCAAAATCACAACTATATCGAAGGAGAAGTTATGACCATTTATAAATTCTGATAGTATAAGAAAAGCGCAAGGAGCCTTGGTCACCCTCTCAAGGCTAGGCAGCTTGCGCTAAACATCGTACATTCTTTAAATACTCTTTAACGAGACTTTACGACGCCAAACCCGGCTGATTAGCCCATGACTCGGTGAAAACAAGAACGCTAAAGTAAAGAATAGAGCGGCAGCACATACCATACATCCCGAAATTGAAGCGTCTAAAGCAGTCGCTGCATAATAGCCAACTACCGAGCTTAAAATGCCCACAACCATGCTGATTATAATCATCCGATGTAATTGATCTGTTAATAAATACGCTGTAGCAGCCGGAATAATGAGCATACCCACGACAAGAATCGCACCGACACTATCAAAAGCTGCGACCGTTGTTACGGAAACAAGGCTCATTAATAAGTAATGAAAAAACATCACGGGAATTCCCATTGCTGCTGCCAGTGCTGCATCGAATGAACAAATTTTAAACTGCTTAAAGAATACAAAGATGAGAACTATATTAATGAGGAAACTGCTTCCAACCATCCATATGGCCCTCGGGCCCATATCCTGACCTGCAATCGTCAGCATATGCCACGGCGTATACGCAATCTCCCCATACAAAACATGTTCTAAGTCAAAATCAATTTGCTGCGTATACAAACTAACTAATAAAACACCGATAGCAAAAAGCGATGTGAATACAACACCAATCGCTGCATCCCCCTGAACACCTGAGTTTTGAAATAGTTGAATCAAAAAAACAGTTAATAGCCCAAGCAGCGCAGCTCCCATTAACATGAAAATAGATTCTCTTGATCCGCTCCACAGAAACGCTAACACAATTCCAGGCAATACGGAATGACTAATCGCATCTCCCACCATCGCGATTTTTCTGACCACTAAAAAACAACCGACAACACTACAAGAACAAGCAACAAGTGCCCCAACAAGGATAATCCAAAAATCATTCATAGCGATGCACTCCTTGTTTTTGCAGTTTACGCATTAATTCATATTTCCGTTTCGTATCTACCCTTCGCCAAAGCTTCGCTACCACGCCGCGATTCGGAGCAAATAATAAGGAAAATACAAACCACCCCGTTGCCGAAAGAACAATCAGTGGACCGGTGGGTAAATTGTTCACAGTTGCGCTGAGCAGCGTACCACTTATTCCACTTACCATACCAAACACACCAGATAATATCACCATTACATGTAATCGCTCTGTCCAATACCTAGCTGAAACAGCTGGTGTGATGAGTAAAGCCGCCATCAATACAACGCCAACCGCTTGAATTCCAGTCACAACCGCTCCAACAATTAATAGCATAATAATATAATCCAATAACAAGACAGGTAAACCAATTCCCTTTGCAAAACCTGGATCAAAAGATAAAAGTTTAAATTCTTTAAAAAACAGCGTACAAGCTAAGATTAAAACAAGTGACACCCCCATCATCACATACACATCGGTCATGACCATAGAGGCCGTCTGTCCAAACAAAAATTTATCCAATCCACTCTGATTTCCGTAAGAACTTTGTTGAATTTGTGTTAATAAAACAATACCTAATCCAAAGAAAGAAGATAATACAATCCCAAGCGCCGAATCTTGCTTAATTCGACTATATTTTGTTAATACACTAATGAAGAATACCGCAATCATCCCAGCAATAGCTGCCCCAAAGAGAAAGAAAGAAATCGATTTAACCCCGGTTAAAATAAAAGCGATACAAATACCCGGAAGCGCTGCATGAGCAAGTGTATCTCCAAGTAAAGATTGTTTTCTAAGATAAGCAAAGCTTCCAATAACACCACTACTTAAACCGAGCAAAAGCGTTCCAAGTAAAATCCACTGTGTGTTGGGGTCACGAAGGACCTCTAATATACTCATTGATTCCACCTCAATTTATTAACAATCCTGATTGTGAATCAGATAAAATGGCAAGTTTACCGCCGTACGTTTTTTGTAAATGCTCCGGAGTAAACACCTCTTCTGTCGGTCCTATTTGAATAAGCTGTTTATTCAGTAGAATCGTCCAGTCAAAATACTCTTTTACTGTTGAAAGATCATGATGAACGACAAGCACCGTTTTGCCACTCTGCTTTAGCTCCATAAGCAATTGAATAATCGCTTTCTCTGTTGCTGCATCCACACCAACAAACGGTTCATCCATAAAATATAAATCGGCTTCCTGCGCCAAAGCTCTTGCTAAAAAAATTCGTTGCTGTTGCCCGCCCGATAGCTGACTAATTTGTCGATTTGCATAATCAACCATCCCTACTTTGTCTAAGCACTCTAACGCCTTTTGCTTTTCCGCCTTGCCAGGGCGCTTTAGCCATCCTAAGTGGCCGTAACGCCCCATCATAACAACATCTAAAGCATTCGTCGGAAAATCCCAATCAACAGATTCACGCTGCGGCACATAGCCTACGTTTTTTCGCATCGCTCTATATGATTTTCCCTGAATCGTTACTTTCCCGGAAATGCGCGGAACAAGTTCTAAAATTCCTTTAATTAAAGTTGATTTCCCTGCCCCATTTGGCCCGATAATCCCAATTAGCTTGCCTTCTGGTACTTCAAAAGAAACGGATTCAATAACTGGCTTTTTATGATAAGCAATCGTAAAATCTTCCACTTTTAATACATTCGGCATCTAAACCCCTCCTTATTTCAACGCATTTACAATCGTATCGGTATTGTGACGAACCATTCCAAGATACGTTCCTTTTTCTGTTCCTTTTTCTCCCATTGCATCTGAGAATAATTCTCCTCCAATTTTCACAGTATGCCCTTGTTTTTCAGCACCTTGAATAACCGCTTCAATCGCTTTTTTAGGAACGCTCGTTTCTACGAAGATCGCTTTAATTTGTTTTTCTACTAAGTAATCACGTAAATCGGTGACATCTTTAGAACCGTATTCAGATACGGTATTCATTCCTTGCAGCCCTTTCACTTCTAATCCATACGCTGCACCGAAATAGCCAAATGCATCATGCGCTGTAACAAGTACACGTTGTGATTTTGGAATCGTATTGATTTCAGATTGAACATATTCATGTAGTTCTTTTAATTTCTCAATATATGCTTCGTAATTCTTTTGGTAACTTTCTTTATTGGCTGGATCTTCCTTTATTAATGCTTCATTGACCGTATCGGCAGCTTGCATCCACAGCGTAACATCAAACCAAATATGCGGATCATATTGCCCAGCCTTTACTTCATGCAGTTCTTCCTTAGCAATATCTTTAGAAACCGCAATCGTCGTTTTTTTCTTACCCATTTGCTCAAAAATCTCTTCCATTTTCCCTTCAAGATGAAGACCGTTATATAGAATCATATCTGCCCCATCAAGTGTCTTGACATCACCTTGAGTTGCTTTGTATAAATGTGGATCGACTCCTGGCCCCATTAAACTTGTTACCTCCACATGCTCCCCACCAATATTTTCCACCAAATCTCCAATCATTCCCGTTGTCGCTACTACCACAAGCTTGCCTTCTGTTTGATTATCCGTCTCCGTTGAACATCCGACTAATAAAAGAAAAACAAGCACAACACTCACCATTGACTTCCATATGAATTTCATATACATCCCCCTTTTTCGTGTAGTTATAAATGTTTCCTTAATGCAAAACTAAGTATAAAAAAATACAGACCGAACTATCTTATGGACAAGCACCAAAAAGTTTCCTTAGGTAAACTTATTTTATAATATACATAATTTATATGCAAAGGTGCAACCTTTTTTTACGTTTTTATTTAATTATCTAAATATTTTATATTCTAGAATAATAATAGAGCCATTTAAAAAATCTGTTAAACCTATTCGTAAAACACCATTTATATCGAATATTCAGAAAACTCAAACCGTAACTATCAGCCCTTTCCAATAAGTTATTATTGCACTATTCAAGCCACTAGATTATAATTTTGGTATAATAAAAAATGCATATTTCCTCATTAACCGATGGGGTAGAGGCTGCGGCTTATAAAAGTAGAACGAGTGAGATACAAGAATATCGATGACTTCGTTTAAAAGGATAAGTTGCCGAAGCAAGACGATTTTCTTGGAGTCATCTTGCTGGTGGTGTGACCGAATAGGCACATTACTGTCACGTTGTTTCAGCAACGTGGGGAGCTATCTTCGGAAGGATTACACGGGTTTATAGAAAACAGCCGTCGATCTTTCGATGGCTGTTTTTTTATACTTTAAGAAAGTTTAACTTCTCTTAAGTATAAAAACACATCGACTTTCGCCATTAAAAGCGATAATTCATGTTTTTCTAATGTCCCTTCCTTCTAATTTAAAAGGAGTGTTACATGTATGAAAAATTTAAACTCATCAACACCACCATCCCAATTAAGGCGAAATCTAAAAGCTCGTCATTTAATGATGATTTCTTTAGGTGGAACAATTGGGACTGGTTTATTCCTAGCTAGTGGAGGAGCTATTCATCAAGCTGGACCTGGCGGAGCACTTGTTGCATATGCAGCTATTGGACTTATGGTGTACTACTTAATGACAAGTCTGGCCGAAATGGCGGCCTTTATGCCAGTTGCAGGTTCATTCCGCGTATACGCATCTAAGTTCGTTGATCCATCCTTTGGCTTTGCCATTGGCTGGAATTACTGGTATAACTGGGCCATTACAATCGCTGCAGAACTAGCGGCCGTTGTTCTTATTATGAAGTTCTGGTTCCCGGACAGCCCGTCTCTTTTATGGAGCGCTTTGGCACTAGTGATTATGTTTTTATTCAACTACTTATCTGTTAAAGGCTTTGGAGAAGCAGAATTCTGGTTTGCCATGATTAAAGTTGTAACAGTTGTAATCTTTATTGTTACCGGAATCCTTATTATTTTTGGCATTATGGGAGGAAACGATCCAATCGGGTTCTCTAACTTCGTCGCAGATGGTGGTCCATTTAACGGTGGATTTTTCGCAATCCTTGGTGTATTCATGGTGGCCGGATTCTCTTTCCAAGGAACTGAACTGCTTGGCGTAACAGCAGGAGAAAGTGAAGAGCCTGAGAAAAATATTCCTAAAGCTATTAAATCTGTATTTTGGCGTATTATTTTATTCTATATTTTAGCTATTCTAGTTATTGGTATGATTATTCCATTTACAGATGCCCGTCTGTTAAGTGATGAGGTTGCGGTTAGCCCATTTACACTTGTATTTGAAAGAGCCGGTCTTGCTTTCGCTGCTTCTGTTATGAATGCAGTTATTCTAACATCTGTATTGTCCGCTGGAAACTCTGGTATGTACGCATCTACGCGTATGCTTTGGGATTTAGCCCGCGATGGAAAGGCACCTAAATTCCTTGGTAAATTAGACAAACGCGGCGTTCCTGTGAATGCCCTTATTGTCACAGCATTAGTCGGTACACTTGCTTTCTCCGCTTCTTTATTTGGAGATGGTGTCGTCTATATTTGGCTATTAAATGCTTCAGGTATGGCTGGTTTTGTAACATGGGTCGGAATTGCTATTGCTCATTATCGATTCCGTAAGGCTTACATTGCTCAAGGACATAGTTTAGATAATTTACCATATCGTGCAAAAGGATTCCCTTTCGGCCCAATATTAGCATTGGTTCTTTGTATCATCATCATTATTGGACAAGGATATCAAGCGTTCTCAACGGACGGAATTGACTGGAATTCTATGCTTGTCTCGTACATTGGCTTAGTCCTATTCTTCATTGTGTGGATTGGATATAAAATTAGACATAAAACGAAATTGATTCCTCTTGAGGAATGCGACTTTAAAGCTGAATAATATAAAGAAAAAGAACCTGATATTTTATATCGGGTTCTTTCTTTATAGATTCTACTATAGATAGTACACACGGCATTCATAAGGGCGTAGTGGAGCCTCGTTTATTTCATCCTCATTCCTCTGATTATAATTACTAATTAATAGCTTAGCTGATTTGTGAAGGAATTCTTCCGATAAGAAAAAGTCAGCAGCATCAGCTGTGAAATTACAAAGCACAAGCAGCTTCTCTTCTCCTAATGTTCTCATATACGCAAAAATACGTTCATCTTCTCGAAAAAGTAAATCATAACGACCATAGACAATAATGCTATATTTCTTTCGCAGTTCAATTAACATTCGATAATAATAAAAAATAGATGCTGGATTATTAATAGACTCTTCAGCATTAATTTGTGGATAATTAGGATTTACTGCAATCCATGGAGTACCCGATGTAAAACCTGCATGCTTAGAGTTATTCCACTGCATCGGTGTTCTCGCATTATCACGCCCGCGAGCATGAATAGCAGCCATCATCTGATCATGTGACCACCCTCGGCTGTATACGAGCTCGTGATAGGCATTAATTGTTTCAATATCTCGATATTCATCTAACTGATTAAAGGCCACATTGGTCATCCCAAGCTCCTCCCCTTGATAAACATAAGGAGTGCCCTGCATCATATGAAGACAAGTCGCTAACATTTTGGCACTAACTTCTCGATACATGCCATCATCACCAAATCGAGAAACGACTCGTGGCTGATCATGATTATTCCAATACAAGCTGTTCCAGCCATCCTCCTCTAAACCCTTTTGCCATTTCGTTAAAATATGTTTCAAATCAGTCAGCTTCCACGGACCATTACTCCATTTCCCTTCTGGTCCTCCCCCTAAATCCACATGTTCAAATTGAAATACCATTTGCAATTCATTCCGCTTTTGCCCTGTATACAATTTCGCTTGATCTGGATTAACTCCAGGCGCCTCACCAACTGTCATAATATCGTATTGCGCCAATACTTCCCGATTCATTTCTTGCAAAAACTCATGTGACCGAGGGCGATTCATAATATACGGACTACCGTCTCCATACTGTTTTCCTGGATACACATATCCATCTGGAAAAGCAGGGTCCTTGGAAATCAAGTTAATAACATCCATTCGGAATCCATCGACTCCCTTATCCAGCCACCACTTCATCATTTCATAAATTTCTTTTCGTACCGCTTCATTTTCCCAATTCAAATCCGGCTGCTTTTTACTAAATAAATGTAAATAATATTCATCTGTATTGGCATCATATTCCCAGACAGACCCTTTAAAAACAGATTCCCAGTTCGTAGGAGGTTGTCCATTCCTGCCTTGGCGCCATATATAATACTCTCGCCTCGGATTGTCTTTAGACGACCTTGATTCAACAAACCACTCATGCTCATCTGACGTATGATTGACAACGAGATCCATCACCAGCTTCATTCCCCGTTCATGAAGCGCCTTTAACAGCCTTTCAAAATCAGCCATTGTTCCAAATTCGCTCATGACCGAGTGATAATCACTAATATCATATCCGTTATCATCATTAGGAGATTGATAAATTGGAGATAGCCAAATGACATCGACACCAAGCGTTTGCAAATAATCGAGCTTCATCATAATGCCTTGTAAATCACCAATTCCATCGCCATTGCTGTCCATAAAGCTCCGTGGATAAATTTGATAGACAACCGCCTCTTTCCACCATCTTCTCTCCATTTCAGCCACTCCCTTCTATCCCTATTATAAAAAGGAAAACTGTTAAATATGCTCAGTCAGAGCAATACCTAAAAAAACTTGCCTACTGAGAAGAAGTAACCTTTAAACCAATAATCCCTATTACAATACAACCTACAAAGAAGAGACGCAGGAAGTCTTTCGGCTCCTGAAAAAAGATAATTCCTATAGTAACCGCTCCGACAGCGCCAATTCCTGTCCAAATCGCATAAGCCGTTCCAAGCGGTAATGTTTTAATTGCTGCTGATAAAAAATAAAAACTAATAATCATCCCAACAACAGTAATAACAGATGGAATGATTTTCGTAAATCCTTCCGTATATTTTAAGCTGGTTGCCCATATCACTTCAAATACTCCTGCAATGATTAAATAAAGCCACGCCATTTTTTCTCCTCCTCTTTTTCACAGCAAAAAGCCCGGAAAGTATATTTTTCAATACCTCCCGGGCTTTTATCCCTCCGTGTACGCAAACTGAATCTTGCGCGTTTCTCTCGGACCAGTCCGACCTTCACAATCGCGGAACCCTAGAAACTTTAATATCGCCCTTACTATAACACACAATATATATAGGGGCAAACACATGAATTTTTTTACAAAGAAATATTTTCTATTTATTCATTAAAATAGTATAATTGTTATATAACAGTTTACTAGGAGGAATCATTGGATGGAAAATATCATTACGGAGTTTCAAAATATCCCCACAACGGCGATTTCAGATGTACTCGATGGATTAAACAACCTCAATTCCGCTATCAAACCTTTACAGGAGCATTATCGCTTTGCTGGACGAGCATTGACCGTTCAGCTGCCGATTAATGATAATCGTGCTGTCTTAAAGGCCATTGGAGCCGCACAACCTGGTGATGTACTTGTTGTGGATAGCAAAGGGGATACATATCGTGCTATTGCTGGAGATTTTGTTGTTGGTTTAATGAAAACGATGGGCATCCGTGCATTAGTTGTTGACGGAGTAATTCGAGATATCGTAGCCATTAAAGAGCTAGATTTCCCTGTTTTCTCAAGAGGTACAACAGTCGCTTCTAGCGGCAAAGCAGGAGTTGGCGATATTAATGTGCCAATCTCATGCGGCGGCGTCGCTGTTTACCCAGGAGATATTATTGTCGGCGATGCAGACGGTGTTGTTGTTGTGGCACAAAAAAATGCTGAAGAAATTCTAACAAAGGCAAAGGAAAAGGTTGCAAAAGATCAAGTTCGTGAAGATACCATTGCTGGAAAGCCAGAAGAAATAAGAAAATATATTGCACAAATGCTTGCTAAATAGTGAAACTTCCATACAAAAATAAAAGGGCCTAGAAATTGATTCTAGGCTCCTTTTACTTTACTTGGATTCTTTATTAGAAGAAGGTGTACTTGTTTGCTCTTCTTCTCTATATGTGTAATCATAGTCGTTTGGATCAACAGGTACAAAGCCTTCTGGTTCATAGAAACGAAGCAAGTCGCCATTGACAACTTTATCAGAAAGATTTAGCTTCATCTCAACAGACTCTTTAGCTTTTTTTATTTCTTCATTTTCTTGAAGCACTTCGCCTGTGTTCGTATCATAATATTTTCCTTTAACCAATGAGAAATTCGGAGTTACGAAATCGCCATTTCGGAATGGGACAATTTCATTATGGTCCTTAGATAATAAGTCTGTACCGAATTGTACATATTCACTCGTATCTACACCTAATAAATGAAGCAATGTCGGTCTAAGGTCGATTTGACCACCATATTGATGTTGTACGCCACCTTCAACACCTGGTACATGAATTAATAATGGCACACGTTGTAATTGACTATGTTCAAACTCGCCAACTTCTTTACCCATAACTTTTGACATCGCAGACATATGATTATCAGAAATAGCATAGTGATCACCATACATCACAATCACTGAGTTATCATACAATCCTGATTCCTTCAAGTATACAAAGAATTCCTTTAGTGCTTCATCCGCATAACGAGCTGTTTGGAAGTAGTTATCTACTGATGCATCACCTGTTGTATGCTTACCAATTGTTGTTAAATCTTGGTCAATTGCATAAGGGAAATGATTAGATACCGTAATAAACTTCGCATAGAAAGGCTGTGGAAGCGTTTCTAATTTAGGAATAGACTCCTTGAAAAACGGTTTATCCATCAATCCATAACTTGCAACATCTTCTTCTTTCATATCATAATATTCCGCATCAAAGAACTTATCAAAGCCAAGTGCTTTATACATCTTGTCACGATTCCAGAATGATTTATAGTTCCCATGGAACACCGCTGATGTATATCCCTCTTGTTTTAAAATAGCTGGAGCTGCTTGATACGTATTTTGTGCCCGATTTGTAAATGCCGCTCCTTGCGGTAATCCGAATAAAGAGTTTTCTAACATAAACTCTGCATCCGCTGTCTTCCCTTGTCCCACTTGATGGAAGAAATTATCAAAATACATAAAGTCCTTACTCTTAGCTAATGAATTTAAAAATGGTGTTACTTCTTCACCATTTAATTCATAATTAATTAAGAAGTTTTGCATCGACTCTAAATGAAGGTAAATGACGTTCTTTCCTTCTGCTGCACCAAAGTATTTCGGATTTGGTTCAGCCTTCGTTGCCTTCGTATAGTTGACAACTTCGGTTAAGTCCGTGCTGCTAGCTGTTGCACGTTGAGCATATGTTTTTGTATTTTGAACAGCATCATATATTGTGTAATTATACAGACCTAAATATTTCACAATATAGTTACGGTCAAACGTTCTTGATAATAACTGCGGACGATCTTTCTCTGCTAATGCTAGGTTTACAGTAAAAATAGCAATCCCTGTTAGAAACACTATTGCAACTGTCCGACGCTTTGGTTTAACAACTACGAATTTTTTCCCTTTCCATTTATATAGAACAAAGAGAATAACAGTATCTACAAAGTACAATACATCATATGGTTTAAAAAGCGCTAATACGCTCGATCCTAAATTCCCCGCATTTTGTACTTGTGTTAATGTTGGTAAACTAATAAAGTCCGTAAATGAACGATAATACACAATATTAAAGAATAACCATAGTGAGAAAATTACATTTAAACGAATAATCCATTTAATCATCTTTTTCTCTTTTGCTAATAATGCTAAAGCAAAGAATAGAACGGCCGAACTTAAGGGATTAATAAATAATAAAAAGCTTTGTAATCCATTCTCAATGCCTAAACTAAATTCCACTTGATACCCAATATATGTTTTAATCCAAAACATGACGACTGCAATTAAGAAAAAGCCAAGAGTATGATCAATCAAGAACTGCTGGCCTTTTTTAAAAAAGTTATTCATGGTTTCACCTCTACTAATCTAGTGGTAACGTATATACCTACTGTTACAACTTCTTTATAAACTTCGGAAAAACAATAAAGCTAATACTAACACTTATAAGTTCATTAATCAATCACCTATAAAACCCATTGTTGCTACATTCTGAGACAACTTGTATTCTGGCACCTCACTATCTTATGAATGAACTTTACAAATCATCACCTAATTTTCATATTGCTCTTTGCATCCTCACATTCACTCTTATACTATATAAAATCATTCGTGAACTTGCCAATAAATAATACTATAAACTACACGCATCTAGGCTGTACTCAATTATAAACGACTTATAAAAAAAATGCTACAAAGTTCAATATTTTGGAAGAAAATAAACCTTGTTTATAATCGCTATTCTAATGAATATTATTGAACGATTTCACATGAATGAGCTAAATTTAACAACATTATTGAACAAACAGCCATGCAAAATATTAGGCACATAACTGAATGAAATAACCGTTATTTCAAGGTAGCCCCTTTATTATAAGTTATTATTCACCGATTAAAGCGAAAATACAAGCGCTGGAGAATCAAAAGTAAAGTCGCTTATCTTTTTCTTCCTATATAAATGAAAAAGCCACCTATCCTCGTCAAATGAACGAAATTAGGCTGCCTTCTTCAAATACTTCACAGCTGCTTCAATATCACTGATCATTTTATCAAGAGACACTAAACTGCCACCAGATGTTAAAACAATCAGACCTTTTTTATCAGTTGGAGCCATTTTGTTTAATTCTTCATATACTTCTGCTTAACGCCCAGAGATTAACATCCATTCTGGTGCTAATTCATTAATTGCTTCAAAGTCAGGCTCTTTTAATCCGCCTGCATGTTCTGCTGTATCTTTGTATTGAGAATGCTAGCCATGAAACAACCAAAACAGGCTTTCCAAAGAGTCAGTTTTCACTAACTTTTGGAAAGCCCCATACACAAATTATTGACCTATTTTAATTCAGCTAAAACTTCTTCAATTTTTGCAAGCTCTGATTGTAAGCCTCCACCGCTTAAGTACCAAAGTGGACCATCTAAGTAAACGATTCTATTGTTTTTGTAAGCTTCTGTTTTCTTGATGATTTCATTTTCCATATCAGCTTTGATGTTAGATTTTTCACCTGTAGCTGCTGTACGGTCGATTACGAATAACACTTGCGGATCAAATTCTAAAATTGCTTCGAAGCCGAAGTTAGAACCGTGAGAAGAAGCTTCGATATTATCTGTTACTGGTTTGAAACCATAGATGTCATACATATAACCGTAACGAGAGTCCTCTCCGAAGCCAGATAATTTACCTTGATCATACATAGTAACTAATGATGTTTCATAGTTACCAGCTAAAGCCTTAATTTCTTCTAAAGCTGAATCGTATTTAGCAAGATATTCTTTAGCTTCGGCTTCCTTACCGAACATTTTAGCTGCAGTATCTACAGAAGCTAAAAATGTGTTCCAATAGTCATCTTGAGAAGTACCAACGAATACTACAGGAGCGATTTCCTTTAATTGTTCATAATATGGAGCTTGACGACCAGAAATAAAAATTACATCCGGGTCAATTTCAGCGATATCTTCAAGTAATGGCTCCTTTAAAGTACCGATACTTGTGTACTTATCATCCGCATATTCTTCAAGGTGATCTGGTAAAGTAGAGTCTTTAGGAAGACCTACAACGCCTTCAACACCAAGCGCATCTAATGTGTCTAAGAATCCATAGTCAAACACTGCGATTTTTTTCGGCATAGTTTCAAATGTCACATCTTCAAAGTTGATTGTACCTGCTTCCTCACTTTCAGTTGAAGCAGTTGTTGGAGATACAGTCATTGGATAAACAGCATCTTGTCCCTCTGTAGCTTGATCTTTAGCTGTTGTAGTTTCCTTTGGTTCTTCTTTTGCAGTCTCTTCGTTAGAACCACAAGCAGTAAGCATTAAAGACATGGCTAACATTGCACTAGCTAATTTCCATTTTTTCATGCGTGTTACTCCCCTTTTATGTAGTTTATATTTTTATTATTAATGATAATCATTATCAGTGATAACCATTTTCATTATAGGGTTATTAATTGTTATCGTCAATACCATTTTGAATAATTATTTATTTTTTTCAGAACAAGTGATCTATCAATAATCCATAGTTTAAAGTTACAGTTGTGTCATTTTTAAAAAAACACCTAGAGAAGTTACACTTGTGTCTTCTCTAGGCTGCTCTTTACGACCATTCACTTGGCTTACGTATGTGAATTGAAGTACACACAAATGCGACATCCATTTTGCTCTTGAATTGGAATATCCATATCGTAAATTTCACGCAGTGCATCCGAATTAATAATCTCATGCGTCGGCCCGTCTTTCACAAGCTTACCGTTTTTCAACGCGACAATACGATCTGAGTAAACAGACGCGAAGTTAATATCGTGTAATACAATGACAACTGTTTTACCAAGCTCATCTACAAGCTTACGTAAAATCTTCATAATTTGAACAGAATGCTTCATATCTAAGTTATTTAAAGGCTCATCAAGTAATACATAATCCGTATCTTGGGCAATAACCATTGCAATAAACGCACGTTGTCTTTGACCGCCCGATAACTCATCTAAAAACTTATCTTGCATCTCTGTTAAGTTCATATATTCAATCGCTTGGTCAATAAATTTCTCATCTTCTGCTGTAAGACGTCCATTCGAATACGGATAGCGGCCAAATGCAACCAGCTCACGTATCGTTAATCGAACATTAATATAGTTTGCTTGCTTCAAAATCGAAACACGCTTCGCAAACTCAGAAGATTTCCACTTTTTAACGTCATTTTTATCAAGTAATACTTCCCCTGTATCTGCATCTAGCAATCGGCTCACCATAGAAAGAAGTGTAGATTTCCCGGCACCGTTCGGTCCGATAAACGATGTAATCTTCCCCTGCTCGATGGTTACAGATACATCTTCTACAACAGGCTTTTTACCAAATCGCTTTGTTAGTCCTTTAAGTTCAATCATCCTGCTGACCTACTTTCCTTTAATAATAAATAAATGAAGTAAATACCACCGATAAAGTTAATAATTACACTTAACGTCGTACGTAATTCAAAAATATGTTCAATGAGGAACTGGCCACCGACTAATGCAATAATACTAATTAAACTTGCACCTAAAATTAAAACAGAATGCCTATATGTAACTAAATACTGATAGGAAAGATTCGCTACGATTAAGCCAAAGAACGTAATCGGACCAACTAGTGCTGTTGATGTCGCAATTAAAACCGACGATAAAATTAAGATATTCATTACTAGACGGTCATAGTTAATCCCAAGGTTAATCGCATTTTCACGACCAAGTGACATAACATCCAACTTCCCCATAATGCGATAACCGTAAATAAACGCAAGGAGTAAAATACCGATTGCAATATATAACAAGTCAGAATTTACGTTTGTAAAGCTCGCAAACAAGCGAGTTTGCAGATTTAAATATTCCACTGGATCAATCAGTACTTGTAAAAATGTCACAAGACTTCCTAAAAGCGTTCCTAAAATCATCCCAATTAAAAGAAGTAAATAAATAGGATGCTTATCCGCTCGGAATAAGAAACGATATAAAACGAGTGCAAATAATACCATTGCGATAATCGCTGCACCGAAATTCAAATATTTATTTAATACCCAAATCGACATTGACCCTGCAAAAAAGTAAATTAAGGTTTGCACTACTTCGTACATAGAATCAAGGCCCATAACAGAAGGTGTTAAAATGCGGTTATGTGTAATTGTTTGGAACACGACTGTCGAATACGCAATCGCAATACCTGTTATAACCATTGCCGTAACACGCATCATACGTTTTGGGAAGGCGTAATCAAAGCCGCCTTTTATATCGTAAAATCCGTAAAGTAAAATACAAATAATCGCTAATACCGCTAAAAAAATCAACTTCGTACTATTATTTCGCATATGCTCTCCCCCTAAATAACATAATTAAGAAGATCACACTACCGATTACTGCCACAGTTACGTTAACCGGAATCTCATAAGGGTGAACAATAATACGTCCAATAATATCACATACTAACAGGAAGACAACGCCTAATACTGCTGTATGTGGAATAGTTTTGCGTAAATTATCACCTAAATAAAGAGATACAATATTAGGAACAATTAAACCTAAAAACGGAATAACACCGACAGTTAGTACGACAGTTGTAGCAATAATTGCCACAAGGATAAGACCTATATTTAACACAAACTTATAACTTAAGCCTAAGTTTTTGGCAAAATCTTCTCCCATACCTGCGACTGTAAATTTATTCGCATAAAGATACGCTAAAATAACCGCTGGAATACTTATGTATAACAGTTCATAGCGTCCTGCAATAATTAATGTGAAGCTTCCCATTAACCAAGATGAAATATTTTGGAGAAGATCTGCTTCATATGCAAAAAATGTCGTAACCGATGACAAAATATTCCCGTACATAATCCCGATTAATGGAACGAAAATGACATCTTTAAATTTAATACGATCCAAAATTTGCATAAAAATTAATGTTCCTACTAAGGCAAAGGCAAAGCTAAAAATAACTTGCTGCGTATAGGT
This sequence comes from Peribacillus sp. Hz7, assembly GCF_042136355.1. Taxonomy (NCBI): domain Bacteria; kingdom Bacillati; phylum Bacillota; class Bacilli; order Caryophanales; family Bacillaceae; genus Peribacillus; species Peribacillus sp. Hz7. The sequence continues at coordinate 221,366 of NZ_JBHHJV010000005.1, read as the reverse complement.
TACATTGGTAAAGAACAGCATTGAAATTAAAATTCCTAATTTTGCTGCATCTAACGTACCAGCAGTCGTTGGAGAGACAAATTTATTTCGACTTAAAGACTGCATAATTAAACCAGCAATACTCATTCCTGCTCCTGCCAATATAATCGCCATTAAACGAGGCACTCGACTTGCTAAGAAAATTTGTGTCTTATCCGAATTCCAGTCGAGCAAGTCACTCGGCTTAATATCAATCGCCCCGATAAATAGCGATATAAATGACAGGACTACAGCTGCAACTATTAACATCCATATTCTCATTTGTAATCCTCATAATGTGTTTATTCCCAGTATGACAATTGAAAATGATTATCATTCTGAGTGCCAATTCAATTGTATATAAAGAAAATTTTTAAATCGATCCCGAAATACCATCCTACAAAAAAGATAGATAAGAAAATGAATATTTTCATAATTTCAAACACTTATCTAACATTCACTTCATCCTAATTCTTTCTGCTTTTTTTAATCTAGTTGAAACAAGCAGTCACTTCCATTAGAATTTTTATTAAACCCATATAATGGAATATAGCAAATGATATTCATTATCAATAAAACTTTACAATAAATATTTTAACATCTAATATTATAGTGTCAACCGATTTTGCCAATTATATATGTTTATTTTGTCGAATCATGTATGTAACAAGCCATTTTTGTACAAGGGACGCGATATATATGAAAATATTTTTCTCGAAATTTTTCCCCTCTAAAAAAAAGATACAAATAGAATTTTGTCAAAATAATCTCGATCGTTATTTAAATGAAGAAACAGCACTCGACTTCGGTCACTTTCTAAACCAATCACACATTCACTATAAGGAATATGAATGCATAAGCAACTGTTCCACTTGTCGCAAAGCTGCCTATGCCATTGTAGATGGACAAGTAATTGAAGCCAATCATATGGACGAGCTTTTGCAACTTCTTAAAGAACAGCTACCAAAAAAGCTCTAGATTCCCTTCACCCAGGACTTGATTTTGACCCTAAAGATTATTTAACAAACCCAAATGAAAGCAACAAGATAGACCGCACGCTACATCATTTCATGCATATATTTATGAAAAATGAAGTATACAAGGGAGGATTCTGATTGACTCAGCATGTTCAACCCGAAATCGATCGTCTCATTCAACGCTTAAAAACTGATCAAACAACTAATGGAGCATGGGAATATCCATTCGAAATGGGCATCACACCAGACGCCTATATGATTATTTTACTTACCATTCTTGATATGAAGGATGAAGCATTGATTTCTTCCTTAGTAGAAAGAATCGCAAGTAAACAGGAAGCTAATGGGGCGTGGAAGACTTTCAAAGACGAAAAGGAAGGAAATCTTTCGGTTACCATTGAAGCCTATTATGCTCTGCTTTATAGTGGGCATTATGAAAAAAACGATCCGCCTATACGTAAAGCTCGCCAGTTTATCCTTTCAAAGGGCGGCATAAAAAAGGCTAAACTATTTACTAAAGCGATGCTGACCATTACTGGACAAATTAAATGGCCCCTCGTGTTTCCGATCCCGCTCGAATCGATATTACTGCCACCGACCAGCCCTATTAGCATGTACGATTTTTCTGTCTATAGCCGCGTTCATTTCGTTCCCCTCCTGCTTCTCGCTCATAAAAAATTTCGGATCAGACTAAGCAGTAGTCCGAATTTACAGGATTTATATGCAAAAAAAGAAGAACGAGAAGAGGAACAGTTGTGGGAAGAATTTCGCACAGATGAATATCGTTCTCTATTTTCGAAAGTGCAAGAAGGGGTCGCCTCATTAATCGGCTTACCTCATTCTTTACATTCCTTAGCTACAGCCTCTGTCAAACGCTATATGACAGATCGGATTGAAAGTGATGGTACATTATACAACTACTTCAGCGCAACTTTTTTTATGATTTTTGCCTTCCTTGCTCTTGGTTATTCTAAAGACGCTCCCATCATTACAAAAGCCGTCGCCGGCCTTAAAGCAATGACCACTTCAATCGATGGATATTCGCATGTTCAATTTACAACAGCTTCTGTTTGGAATACGGCTTTAATTAGTTATGCTCTTCAAGAAGCTGGCGTATCTAGTCAAGATTCCGTCATTCAAAAAGCGACTGCTTATTTACTCTCTCAACAGCAAGAGAAATATGGCGATTGGGTGATTCACAATCCACAAGCTGTACCCGGCGGCTGGGGATTTTCAAATGGCAGTACGATGAACCCCGATGTAGATGATACAACCGCTTCACTACGAGCGCTGAGACATCAATTACATGCTCAAAACAACTGGCAGCGTGGACTTAACTTTACCTTATCCATGCAAAATAAAGATGGTGGATTTCCGGCTTTTGAAAGAAATGTGGATAAATCGTGGATTACTTATCTTCCAATAGAAAATGCTGATTTCATTCTATCCGATCCATCCACAGCTGATTTAACGGGGCGAGCATTAGAATTTCTCGGCAATTTTGCTAATATTAAAAACCCTAATCACGTCAGCAAGCAAGCCAGTAAATGGCTGATTCGTCACCAAGAAAGCAACGGTTCATGGTTTGGTCGCTGGGGTGTTTGCTATATTTACGGAACATGGGCCGCTCTAACTGGATTGGCCGCAGTTGGATATTCATCCGAGCACTATGCTGTCCAAAAAGCAGTCAATTGGTTAAAAGAGATTCAAAATGAAGATGGCGGCTGGGGAGAATCTTGTTACAGTGATATCCATAGAACGTATATACCACTGGAAACAAGCACCATCACACAAACCGCATGGGCGGTAGATGCTCTTATTGCGGTTAGTAATGAGCCAACCCCTGCCATTGAACGCGGAATTTCCTTTCTTCTTAATCAAAGCGAAGCGTCAAACCGGGCGAAAAATTATCCCGTTGGTCAAGGTTTAGCAGGTTATATCTATTGGAACTACCACAGTTATAAATATCTGTTCCCACTGCTTGCATTAAGTCATTATCAAAATAAATATAGCTAATTTCACTATCTCTTATAATCCTGCCTTAATTCCATGAATTAGCGGGATTTTTACAGATTTTGAGAAAAGAAAGCCCATTACGGTGCACTGCCCCCCCTTTAGGGATGGGATGAATGTTCGTTCAAATGCGGTGTACAGATAAAATACCGAAAATACGTTCTGTACATCACGCATTTCAAATGGTATAATTTGGTATATAGGATGTTCTTTGAAAACTGAACATAGGTGGTTGTGGCAGGAAAAACGTCTGTCACGTAAAATGTTCAACGTTCTGCCGACCAACACTCTTCATAGAAAGAGTGCGGTATCGTAATCCTAGACAAGTATCGCCGGTTGAACGGCGTAGTTGGCACCGACCTTGCCCTCTTGAAAGACTGTTTTTCTCTCAAGTGTTGCTCACCCAAGTCTCGCCTCTGCCTCTTCCTATGGAAGGTGGTAAGTGGGATATTTGTGAGAAAGAACCCCAGCGGCTTTAGCCATGGGAGTGGTCAGTTTCAAACCAAAAAGAGCTGCATCAAAGCCTCTGCTTTGAAATAGCTCCTTCTCTCTACTTGATTGGCTTCTGTCCTACAAACTGAATCACATGAGATAAGCCATTATGAAGCTCCCCTTCATGGCGAATGACCTCTCCCATAAAAAAGTGAACAATTCGCCAGTCCCCAAACGTTTCTAAAAATTCTTCTGGTGCATATAATAGTTCCTGTTCTCGCGGTCCGCCACTTTTATATGGAATTTGATGAATGGAGTACACCTCTGTTATAAAATAACCACCCGGTTTTACCACAGCTTTCACACCTTGTAACGTTTTTTGGCGCAATTCTTTCGGAAAGTGACCAAAAATACAAACCAACTCATCCCAGCGATTATCTATCCATTGTGCTGTCTGCAAATCAACAAGCTCGGTTTCAACAACAACGCCACGCGATGTTGCTAACTTTGCTGTTTTCAGTAGACCAGATTGAGCATAATCCCAAGCTGTCACATTTAGACCCTGCTCTGCCAAAAAAACAGCATTACGACCTTCGCCTTCTGCAATCGCTAAAGCATTACCTGACAGATTAAGCTTTAGCTGCATGTCCGCTAAGAATGCATTCGGCTCTGTTCCATATACATAATTCTCATTTTCAAAACGCGTATTCCACGGGTTCATAAACGCCCCCTCCTTATTGACGATGAAGCTTCATTAATTGAATCGTTGTTTCTTCAACTGTTCCTTTATGAACAATCTTTTCAATCACTTCACCTTGTTTCATAAATATAATCAAGTCCCCTGTCTCAGCAGCCACATCCATCATATGTGTTGAGAAAACAATAGTAGTTCCACTCTTCTTGATCTCATTAATAATTTCAACAAAACGATTGACCCAATATGGATCCAAGCCATTTGTCGGCTCATCCATTAATAAAACAGCTGGTTCGGCTAGAATCGATTGTCCAAATATTAACCGCTGTCTCATTCCCTTAGACAAGCTTTTTACTAATTCACGACGTTTATCTGTTAATCCAATTAATTCAATCACTTGATTAATCCGTTGTTTCTTTACTTTTCTAAATGCCCCGTAAAAGTTCAAAAACTCTTCCACTGTCATCATTTCTTGAGCATAGAAATCATCGGGCATAAACCCAATTTTCTTCAAATAACTTTCTCGATCATCTTTTATATTAATATCATCAATAATGGTTGTACCTGTAGTCGGTGTGCTAATCGCCGCAATCATTTGGAGTAACGTGCTTTTCCCTGCCCCATTCCCGCCACATAAAGCGACACAGCTACCTGCTTCTGCTTCAAAAGAGCATGAGTGCAGAGCTGTTTTTTCCTTATATACTTTAGAAACGCCATCCACCTTCAATCTTGTCATCGTCTCTTCCTCCATTCAAGCATCCCCATCGAAAATAAAAATGAAACCGATAAAAAGCAGATAAAATAGAGGATATAAATCAGTATAGAAAGAGACGTTTCTAAAAAACTAACTAAAGGATCGTAAGCTTGACCAAAAACAGAGCCTGCATCAAGACTAATAACAAAAGCAACCCTAATGAGTTCTGCAGGATTAAGGAATAACAATACATTCATTAACGGAGCAATCCACGTATATGGTACTGCGCCAAGTATCCCAATTAAAGCAGTTGGCCAAATCATAATTAAGAAAAACCATAGCATCACGGAAATCGATAATGCCTGCCAACGAGTTTTTACAAAAGAACCGATACAAACTCCTATAACAAGAAAGAAAAATAGTAAGGTAACGGAAAAAAGATAAATGGCCCATAGCCATTTCATCGAAAAGCCGCCACCGATGACTAAACTAATCGCCATACTAATCCCGAAGCTAAATGTAAATACAATCCACTGGGCGGTAAATTGACCTCCGATTTTTCCGATTACGTAAGATAAGGTAAACAGTGGATACGTACTTAATAAACGCCATTGTCCATTCTCCACTTCATTCGCTATTGAAAATGAACCGATAATGAGCATGAACAGCGGAATAATATACAATGCAATATTCGCAACTGTCCCTGTCATATTTGTATAGCCAGTTAAGGATGGCGCGCTATTTTGCAGTAAAAAAAGCAAAGATAACACAACGACCCATAAAATGAGAAATGAATAGTACGAACGCTGCCGCACTGTCATCCGTAATTCAGAACGCCAAATATTCCACATCGTAATTCTCCCCCTCCTTAAGAAAAGAGCAATGTGCCTGCAGCCAGACATCAAAACCTATCAACCAAATGATGTTTTTTATCTATTCCTCATAGAAAAAGGGCGACACAGAAAAATGCGCCGGCCCTCTTCCCACTAATCCATTAATGACTTGTATTCTGTTGCTTCATATCATGACCTGATTCTTCTGTTCCGTCTTCAGAATGAGAATGCCCTTCTCCCATGTTCTGCATCATTTCATGATTTTGCGTCCAGCTATGTTTTGCTAACTCATCTGCTGTCATTAATGTACTACCTGCATGATCTGCTACAAATTTCTCTGCATCCGCTTTTTGTTCAAAGGAAATTACATTATAAGCCATTGGTGTTTTCACCGATTGATTATATACATAGGTAGCATCATCCGCTGATACCCACTCTTTATTATCGTAATCACGTACGAACTCGGCATCGATTTTTTGATCTTTATTTTCACTCAGCCATCCATACATACAGCCCAAATCATCAAATATAAGCGACTTTCCATTTTCTAAAATAACTTGGGTAGCATACTGATTATCTGCTACAGCCATATTACAAGTCGCACACGTATCTGTTTCTTCATTAATAGCTACTGGTTGAACTTCCTGATCACCGCATGCAGCTAACATAGATAGAACACCTATTAATACTAAAAAACTAAAAAACTTCTTTTTCATACTCTTTTCCTCCCTACTATAAATAAGCTTGTACTAACAATCATCATTCCTACACTCATCACCCATAACGTTGATGTAGACGTCTCTGTTCTTTCCACTTCCATCGTTGTTCCCACCAAAGGTGCTTCATCCGTTAATACTTGATCAGCCGGGCTTTTCAACATTTTTTGCAGCAGCAGCACGCCAGGTGACTGAAAGAATAATTGAAATTCAGGCACATCCGCTGTTAATGTTAAAAAATAAGGATCCGCCACAAACGGGAATATACTTTCCCCTTTGCCCTTCAGATCGAGCTTAGCTGAAGCGTCCCAATAATTATGATGAATTTCATTATTCGAACTCTCAATTGCTTGCGCCTCATTTACATTTCCAACAAACGTATTTTGAGTTAATTGATTATTATTCGCTTTAGTAAACTGAACTCCAATAAAGTTATCCATGACTTTGTTGTTTGCCATCACATTGTCTTCAGATGTTTCCATATAGATTCCGACTCGATTTCCAGTAAGTGAGTTTTCAGCAATGCGGCTATTTTCTACAAAATAAATTAACAGCCCTTGTGCATTAACATTATTACGGTTATAAGAGAAATCATTGCCTACCACTTGCACACGATTAACACGCATTAACATCGTTCCCGTCATATTATACTGAGCGATGTTTTTTTCGAGCACATTATCATCGGCAAACATTAAATGCATCCCATATCGAGAGCCTTGAATATGATTTTGACTTAGTGTATTTTTGTGACTTTGTTCTAAGTAAATTCCGTCTTGCACCTTGGCAATCTTCATATTTTGAATCGTATTATGACTAGATTCCCATAAATCAATACCATTTCCTTTTCTTTGACCAATAATGAGGCCGTTTTGTATATTTACTTCGCTCGCTCCATCAAGTCGAATACCGTAACGTTTTGTTTCAATTTCAAAATCAGTTAACTGATGCTTAGAGCCTGAGATTGAAATAGCTGTTGCTTCCTCTTCCTCACCACAATATTCTACTTGGATTTGTTCGAGTGAAACATGTTCTCCTTTAATCGTAATAGCGGGCTGTTCTTCACATGAACGAATCAGTACCTCCCCTTGACCTTTCAATGTAATCGGTTTTGTGATTATGAGATTTTCTTCATATATCCCTTCCGATATCTCAATCGTTTCACCAGGTACAGCGCGTTCAATTTTAGATTGTAATGTTGCTGCATCTGTCTCCCACGGCAAAAGCAAAACTAGAACGAGGGTCAATAGCATATACTTCAACTGTCTCATAACGCCTTCACCTCGCTCCCTTAAAAAACTTCTCTCTATTATTAAATTCTATAATTGTGAAAAAAGTTTGAAGAATATATGAATGAATACAAAACCATTTGGCATTCTTCCTTACAGTATCGCGAAAATCTTTATTTTTTAAACACGAAAAAGAGTTTACCTACCTATATAACAGGCAGGTAAACTCTTCTCCTTAATCTTCCTTCTCTACATGAAGCACATCCCCCGTGTTTGCATCAATCACTAAGTCATACTCCAACCACTTTTTCTCTACTTCAATTTCATATACGAGCAGACCATTTTCCATATCCAACTCAACATCTGTAATCGTCCCATTCGCTACTTCCTTCAAAGCAATTTTCTCCGCTTCTTCAAGACTAATCTTAGCTGTTGGATAGCTAGCATAATGATCGTCATCGTACTCTCGCTCAATTACTTTCCCATTAGAGGCGTTCATTTCAACATCTTCATAACCATTTTCGGTTTTCACTGTCATTTCGTATGTCAACGATGCATCATCTAAATCTGGCTCAACTTTCGTCACTTCACCTTTCATTTGTTCAGAAACACTTTTAACCGCTTCCTCTTTTGAAACCGCCCCTGCGTTTAAAGCATAAGCCGTAATCCCGGAAATCCCTCCGATAATTAACACTCCCGTTACCACTGCTATTATCATCATTTTCTTTGTAAAAAATGTTTTCATCATAAAACCCTCCTATCTGTTAGTAACTTCATCATAGGATAGTAAAATGAAAACAAGATAAGAGCTAGATTAAAATTTGATGAGAAATGAGATATTCACAGTTGTTCCAACTCCTACTTCACTTTCAATGGCAATTCTTCCTCCTAGTGAATCCACAATTGATTTAGCAATCGATAAACCAAGGCCGCTCCCACCCGTGCTTCTTGTTCTTGAAGGATCAACTCGATAGAACCGCTCAAAAACATGTGGTATATCTTGTTTAGGAATTCCAACTCCTTGATCTTGAACACGAATCATTAAGACTTCTTCAGCAACCTCAATCGAAACCGTAACATCCGTTTCGCTGTATTTCAATGCATTATCAACTAAAATAATTAGTACTTGTTCGAATCGGTTAGCATCTGTTTCATAAGTAACCTCTTCTGGCTTCGCTATCACTTGCACGATGCGATTCGACGTTTGACTAAAATTCCGTGCCACCTGCCTGCATAATGAAACGATTTCAACCTTTTCAATAGAAAGATTGTTTTTAGAAGCCACTTGCAATAAGTTTTGCGTTAGTTCCTTCATTCTTAAGGCCTCATGATGAATGGCCTCTACTGCCTCTTCTTGAATATCCGCCTCTTCCTTTCCCCATCTCTTCAAAAGAGAAGCATAACTTTCAATCACCGTAATCGGTGTTTTCAATTCATGAGAAGCATCTGAGAGAAATTGCTGCTGTTGATAATAATTCTGTTCTAGACGAGCCATCATTCTATTAAAAGCGGCTCCCATTTGTTCAAGCTCATCCTTCGCTTTATCCGGCAAAGGAATTTTCTTAAATTGACCGCTCTGTTCAATCTCAACCATCGTACGACTCATAATGGAAACAGGCTTTAAAATAAGTGTCGCTAACCGTTTACTAGCAAAAATAGAGATAAAAATAACGAATAAAGACATAGCTAAGAGCACAACTGTGAGCATTGCTAAATGATCGATCACTGATTCAATTGGTTGTGAAACTTCAATAACGCCCTGTTGCTGCCCTTTATTTTTTACAGGCAAACGATATGTTAAAATGTACTCACCATCAACTTTACTTAGTTCAAAATCATCCTCTGATACATACTTTGTCTTTAAAGCAAGCAATTCCTCTTCCTCCGTAAATGGAGAGACCGCGTTCTCTTTCCCATGATAGATGCGCACCATCCCATCATCCGGAATCATTGGTTCGATATCAGCAAAATGGCTTGTTAAGCCGACATTTTCTTCAATCAGTTGAGCTTGTTCTTCTAAAAATTCCTGTTCTCTTTGCAGGGAAAGCCAAAAGAACGCGATTGCTACTAAAGCACTTAACATCAATAGCATGACTGCCAAAAATAACATCGAATACCATTGAATTTTCGTTCTGATTTTCATCGACGGTGCTCCTTTATGCTATACCCCACTCCTCGATGCGTATGAATTAACGGACACTCAAAAGGATCGTCTACTTTTTTCCGAATATAACGGATATATACGTCAACTACATTTGTATCACCTGTAAAATCATAGCCCCAAACATGTGTTAAAATCTGTTCACGTGACAGCACTTGATTTTTATTTTGCATCAAATAGACAAGTAAATCGAACTCTCTAGACGTTAGCTCAATGTTCTGATTATCTCTTCTGACCTCTCTCGTTCCAAGCTGCAGACGAAGATTTTCAACAATTAAAAGGTCCTTATCTTCTTCTACATTTGTGTGATGGGATTGGCGTAAGCACACCCGTATTCGAGCCAGCAATTCTTCTATTTCAAACGGTTTCGTCACATAATCATTTGCACCATGGTCTAAGCCGCTTACTTTATCCGGCACGGCATCCCGAGCTGTTACGAGAATAACGGGCGTATGTGTATCGTTTTTTCGAAAACGGCGGAGAACTTCAATTCCATTCAGTTCTGGAAGCATAACATCTAGTAAAATTAAGTCCCATTGTTCCTGTTCTGCTTTTGCTAACCCCGTTTTTCCTGTATAAGCGGTATCTGTTTCGTATCCTTCATGACGCAATTCAAGCGTCAGAACACGGGCAATGCTTTGTTCATCTTCAATAATTAAGATTCGCTTCCCCATCCTATTCCCACCTTTCTATTATTAGTGTAGCGAACCAACATTAAAATATTATGAGAACAGTACAGAGAGAAAAAAATTTGGGTGTGAATATTCACACCCAACTTAACCCCCTCATTATTTCCAATGCTTTTCGATAAACTCGTCGCGCCCTGACTTTTTTCGATCATCTTTATAGTGAGCTGGATTCTTCCTATGAAAATCCTGATGATATTCTTCAGCAGGATAAAACGTCTGCGCTCGTAAGATTTCAGTCACAATCGGTTTCTTAAAAGTCCCACTAGCTGCAATCTTCTCCTTCGATGCTTCTGCTAATTGCTTCTGTTCTTCGTTATGATAAAAAATCGCTGTCCGATATTGGCTTCCTCGGTCTTGAAACTGCCCTTCTGCATCAGTCGGGTCAATTTGCGGCCAAAATAAGTTTAATAATCGTTCATAAGAAAACAACTTTGGATCATATGTAATTTCAACCGCTTCATAATGACCTGTCGTACCAGTTTTCACCTCTTCATACGTCGGATTTTCAACATCCCCTCCTGTATAACCAGAAATAATTCCTTCGATTCCCGGCAGTTCCTCAAAAGGCGAAACCATACACCAAAAACAGCCGCCTGCAAATGTTGCTTTTTGCATGTAAATCAGTTCCTCTCTCTCCATTATGAAAAAAATATATCATACCTTGCACCAAATAGCGGCATTCAATCTCTCCATAAACACTATGTATAAAAAGGAAAATATAACAAAAGATACTAAATAAGAATTTATAGTAGGTGGTTTCTATTCATAAAACGGATTCGATTACTCCATTTCAATTAATCCTTATTGCTACGACAACCATTGGTTTAAATAATCATGTGTTTGCCATCTCTCCTTTGATTAGAGAAGTAGGACGGGATGCTTGGATAACGGTTATCATTACGATGCTGCTAATGATGCTGTGGATACCATTATTAATGTACATTCATAAAAAAACGAATAGACAGCCTTTATTTGAATGGCTTAAAGAATCTATTGGCAAAAAAGCAACTAATATTTTAACCCTTATTTTTATTAGTTATCTTATAGTGATGGCAGGCTTTACTTTAAGAGAAACAATTACATGGATTAGTATTTTATTCTTACCAGAAACACCCGTATTTTTAATAACCTTTCTGTTTATCTTTACATGCTGGCAACTTGCTATCACAAACCTGCGCACATTAAATATTCTTAATATTTTTCTATTATTTTTTATTACGATACTTGGCTTTTTTGTCTCTTTCGCTAATATTCAGCATAAAAACTTCATGCTGCTTCTTCCACTTTTAGAACATGGCTATCAATCTGTTTTGAGTGGTACCATTTATCAAGCGGCTGGTATATCAGAAATTTTCATTTTTCTTTTATTACAGCATAAAGTGCAAAAGCCGCTCAATTGGCGTCATTTTGTCAGCATCATTCTTATCTTAACGATTCTAACAATAGGTCCCCTCGTTGGAGCGATTATAGAATTCGGACCAACAGAAGCCTCTATACAACGATTTCCGCCCTATGAAGAATGGGGATTAGTGTCGTTAGGTAATTTTGTAGAGCATGTAGATTTTTTATCTATTTATCAATGGTTGGCTGGTGCTTTTATCCGGCTTTCCTTATTGCTTCTGTTAATGAAAGAGCTACTGCCAACTAAAACAGACAAACTAAAAAACAAATATTTATTCGGCTTCTCCCTTATTATTGCAGGAATAGTGTTGGTTCCTATTAGTGACTTTAAATTCTCTTACCTAACAGCCAATATTATTTTACCTGGGACATTTTTGTTCTTTTTTAGTTTTTCTTTATTAATGAGTGTACTGGTCATGATTTCTTCAAGGAAAAAACGGGGGGGCCACCTATGAAATTTAAAACATCTAAAAAATTAATTCGTCCTACAAAAGAGGATTCTAAAAAGCAAAACGAAGGCACGTCACTGAATGAAGAAGCTTTAAGAAAGCTATTTACAAAGTGTATCGATATTCAATTTTCATCGTTGCAATATAATCAGCACACCATCACCCTCGTCTACTGTACGGGCTTGGTGAATACAGACATGTTATATCAGGTCGTCGCTAAACGCCTAGAAGAATTTTTTACTCAATTAGAAGGAGAGGTTACAATAGACTCCCTTCAACAACTTTCCCTTCCGTCTCTTCAACTAGTGAAAGGGGAAGAACAAGCTACCGACGCTATTTTTGAAGGCCGGCTGCTCTTCATTGTACAAGAGCAAAATCTTATCATGTCAGTAGATATTGCGGATCGTCCCGAGCGGCAGCCGGAGGAAACCACAACAGAAGTCAGTGTCAAAGGTCCACGTGATAACTTTATTGAAAATATCACAGTGAACTATGCATTGATTCGAAAAAGATTACGTACAACGACGCTTGTCGGGGAAGCTTTTGAAATTGGTAAACGCTCTAAAACAAAAGTATCGCTTTTATATATGGAGGATATCGCTAATCAAGAGTTTCTCGAACAAATTCGAAACAAACTCCACTCCATCGATATCGATAGTCTATTAAGCGGCACACAGTTGGAAGAACTAATCAATGACAGCCCATACTCCATTCTTCCTCGTCATGTTTATACAGGAAGGCCTGATTTTGCTGTTGAATCCTTATTAAATGGTCGCTTTGTTCTATTAATTGATGGCATTTCCTATGCATATATCACACCGGTTAATCTATTTTATTTATTAAAAAGTGCCGAAGATAAAGAATATAATTATTTATATAACTCTTTTGAGAGATTCCTTCGAGTGTTTGGCATTACCATTGCCGCTTTTTTGCCAGGCTTTTGGGTGGCATTGACTGCTTTCCATCAAAACCAACTGCCTCTAACATTATTAGCGACCGTTATTGAATCACGAAGGGGGGTTCCATTCCCTACCTCTATGGAAGCTATCTTAATGTTACTGTTATTTGAGTTATTTAGAGAGGCTGGTATGAGACTGCCTTTGGCTGTTGGACAAACACTAAGTGTGGTCGGCGGGCTGATTATTGGCGACGCGGCGATTAGAGCTGGCTTAACGAGTCCAGCTATGCTCGTCGTCATTGCCGGTTCTACCGTTGCCACATTCACTTTAGTCAATCAATCCCTTGTAGGGACCGTTTCATTGATTCGTTTTTTCGTCATTTTCCTTGTTTCTCTTTTTGGCTTTGTTGGCTTTTTCGTTTCAGTCTTTTTAATCGGTACCTATGTAGCCAAAATCCGAACATTTGGGGTACCATACTTAGCAATCGCCACACAGCTAAATATAATAAATATCTTAAAAACCATTTTTCGCTTACCGAATAGTGAAAAGAATACACGACCTAACGCTCTTAAGCCTCATGACCCTACCCAAGGAGAAGAGTCATGAGACAAACTGGAAAAAGAAAATTTATATATTTGGCTCTTTTTCTCACTATGACTCTTCCATTAGCGGGATGTTGGGATACTAATGAAGCAGAGCGAATGGTATACGTTCATGGATTAGGCGTCGATTATAAAGACCAACAATATACAATTTATTTACAAATCATTAACCCACGCCTTTTAGCTAAATCAGAAGTAGCTGGCGGTACTTCAGGAACAAAGATTGAGGTCGGCCGCGCATCTGGAAAAACAATCAATGAAGCGTTCTTTAAGTTATATAAGTCATCTCAGCGCAGGATTTTTTGGGGACATCTTGGTTTTGTTATCTTCACCGAGGAAGCATTAAAATCAGAAGCGATTCAAGCAACCACCGATTTATTAGACAGATATCGAGAAACACGATACCGCCTTTGGATGTATGCAACGAATGAACCACTAGTCGATGTATTAACAGCTGTTCCCATTATGGAAATGTCAACAGCTCTATCCCGAGTAAGCGATCCGCTTGCTACCTATAAACAAAGTTCATTTGTTAAGCCAATTGATATGCGTGAATTATTCATTCTACTAAATGAACCGCCTTACGAAGCCAATATACCTTATATCAATTTAACAAAGGAAAATATTTGGAGAACAGAAAAAAAGAGTCATCAGGTCATTCAAACAAAAGGCATTGCATCCGTTAAAAATAAGAAACTACAAAAAATAATAAAGAATCAAAACATATACGGCCTTAGGTGGATGACTAAAGATATGAAGCGTGAGGAGTTAACTCTCACTACTAAAGAATTTTCAGATGTTAGTTTACTTATTAATAAGGTAAAAGTTAAAATAAAACCGATTGTTAAAAAAAATAACATCCAATTTGCCATTTCTATTAAAGCGGATGCCGTATTACGAGAGAACCCTAAAGATAAGAGTTTAAAAAACATAATTCAAGCTGCTGAACAGACAATTAAACAGCAAGTGAGGGAAACTTACTTACACGGGGTTGAAAGCAATATAGATATATACCGCTTATCAGAAATGTTATACAGAAAAAATGTTCAAGCTTGGAAAAATGCAGAGCAAAACGGGAAAGTTCCATTGACCGAGGATTCAATCCAGAAGCTGGATGTCCAAGTACATTTAATTCATGGAGAAAAGAATCGAAAGCATTCTACTATTAAATAAGCTCTCTGACAACCTAGTTTCTCACTAATCCCAAATTAGGTTGTCTCCTTTTCTTATGAAAGAACTGCAAATCCTGCTCTAAGCAAAAAAGCAAGCTCGCCACAAACCGAACTCGCTTCTCTATCAACTTTATTTAAACCAGCCCTTTTCTTTAAAACGGACGATGGCTTCAATTCGATTACTTACGTCTAATTTATCAAGAATAATAGAAATATAATTACGAACAGTTCCTGTGGTTAAATAAAGCTCTTTCGCAATTTCTTTCGTATTTTTTCCATCAGCAATTAAACCAAGTACTTGTTTTTCTCGCTCAGTTAACGGATTTTCTTCTTGAAACGCCATATCAACGAGCTCAGGAGCATAAATTCGACGACCATCCATAATAATTCGAATTGAATTCGCCAGTTCCTCACTTGGACTATCCTTTAATAAATACCCGCTCACACCGGCTTTTCGCGCTCGTTCAAAATAACCAGTACGCGCAAACGTTGTTAAAATAATAACTTTGCAAGCTTGATTTTGAATTTCCTCAGCGACATCTAACCCGCTTTTGACTGGCATTTCGATATCCATAATGCAAATATCCGGCTTCAAACGATTCACTAACTCAAGCGCCTCTTCACCATTGCTCGCTTTCCCGACTACTTCCATATCTTCTTCAAAATCCAAAAGAGAACCCAGCGCTCCCAGCAGCATCCGTTGATCTTCAGCAATGACTATTCGAATCATATTGATTTCCCCCGTTCCGCTTGTTTAATCACATTCGGCACTCTAATAACGAGTTTCGTTCCATTTGATGCTGGAATGTCTAAACTCCCATTAACAAATTCTAATCGTTCCTTCATCCCTTGAAGTCCATTTCCTTTAAAAAAGTCTCCTTTATGCTGAAAACCGACCCCATTATCTTCTATTTCTATATACCACTCCGTCGGCAACTGCTTAATCACTAGCTTACAAGAAGAAGCATGACTATGTTTAACGATATTATTAACTGCCTCTTTTAAGCACATACTTAACACATTTTCCACTAACAATGGTGTATCTTTAAGCTGTGAAGAACCTACTAGCTCCAGCTTGATTTGTGCCGCATTCAAGATTTGGCGAATTCGAAGCATTTCTTCGACAAGACGCGTACCACGCATTTCAGACACTAAATCACGTACTTCCTTTAGAGCCGTGCGCGCTGTCTGCTGAATATCTTTAATTTCATTTTTAGCTGCATCTGGACTACGAGTCAGTAATTTGCCTGCCAAATCACTTTTTAAACCGATTAAAGAAAGCTTTTGCCCTAATGTATCATGCAGATCGCGAGCA
The DNA here is from genome assembly GCF_042136355.1 of Peribacillus sp. Hz7. Classification (NCBI taxonomy): domain Bacteria; kingdom Bacillati; phylum Bacillota; class Bacilli; order Caryophanales; family Bacillaceae; genus Peribacillus; species Peribacillus sp. Hz7. The sequence continues at coordinate 205,075 of NZ_JBHHJV010000005.1, read as the reverse complement.
ATCCGCTGTCGCTCTTCTATTTTAACAAGCTCTGAAATTCGTTTATTTGCATCCTCTAACTGTTCTTCCAACTGCTCCCTTTTCTTTCGATTGTATGTGTTAAATGGTATCAAAACTACACCAATCACACAAATGACAATGAACGGGAACTGCGTAAGAAAAATTTTATTTTGATAGAGAAACCCTACATTTACCCCCAATATTGTAGTGATGATATGGATGGTATATAGTGTATAAAAACCAATCTTATTTTGAATATTTCCAATAAAAAAAGCGAGAAATAAAGCAAAATAAATATAACCAAAGAGACTCGTCATCGCAATTGAAGTGATAATTTGAATGGACGTCCATAAATAGACACTCCACCCCTTCGCAGCAAAGGATAATCCATAAGCGACAAAAAATAAAAGAATCATCCCAATCCCAGCTGCAATTTCTAACTTAGAGGACGATTTAAAAATAAAATAAAACGGTAGAATACAAAAAATAATCCAAACATAAGGGCTCAGCCCCGTATTCTTCGGGAAAATATGATACCAATTTTTTTTCATAGCAGCCTCCTTTCCTGTACATTGTAATCTAATCAAAGACTAAAAAACCATTCATAGCAAGAATGGTTTTTTAGCTTTTTATTTTTCTTGAAAGCTTGGTTGAGATTTTTCTACCAAAATCTTCGCTTCCTGAAAGCCAACAAACGTTTTACGTGACTCATCCCATAAACGGAATCGAAGAGCTTTTAAACTAGAACGAATTGTAATCGTTGTAGCTTGTTGCAAAGGTGGTGTAGAATCATGAGCTTTCTCAAGATGATAATTTGGAACCTTCGGGCTGAGGTGATGTACGTGATGAAAACCAATATTTCCTGTCACCCATTGCAATAGCTTTGGAAGCTTATAATATGAGCTTCCATCAATCGCAGCCTTCACATAATCCCAGTTTTCTTCCTCTTCAAAATAAGAATCCTCAAACTGATGTTGTACGTAGAACAGCCAAATTCCAAGCAACCCTGACACAAACATGATTGGAAGTTGAATCATAAGAAACGATTGCCAGCCAATTGCTAAACATAACAATACATACAGTACAATAACAGAAACATTCGTTACATACGTATTGATTCTTTCTTTCTTACGTGCCCCTTTTCGATTAAAACGATTGGACACTAAGAATAGATACGCTGGTCCTAATCCAAACATCACAAGCGGATTTCGATATAAACGATACTGAAGACGAACCCAAAACGAAGCGTTTACATACTCCTCCACCGTCATAATCCAAATATCGCCTGTCCCCCGCTTATTTAAATTGCTGCTCGTCGCATGATGAATTGAATGGTCGCGCTTCCACTTTTCATATGGAAATAGCGTAATAATACCTGTAATCGTCCCTAAAATATCATTAGCTTTTCGGCTTTTGAAAAAAGACTGATGGCAGCAATCATGAAAAATAATAAAAATTCGGACCACAAACCCTGATGCAATAATCGAAAGCGCTAAACTTAACCAATAAGAAATTTCCAAACTATAATAAGCAGCAACCCATAACAAAATAAACGGTGGAATCGTATTAACTAACTGCTTCACACTCGTTTTTACATTAGACTTTTCAAAAGGAGCGATTTGTTTTCTTAGATTGACTTGATTTTGTTTACTCATTTCTGCCTCCTGAACAGTTCACTTCTCTTTTATCTTGAACAATTTACTTCTCTTCTATAATAAAAAAGAACACAATACCGTTATAGTCATAAACGTCAGGTAGAGGATATGACAAATGTCATATCCTCTACCTATTCAAATTTTATATGTTGAATATAACATAACAACAATATATTGATTTTTGACAGTTGCTATTATCGCTATTTCTTTATAGAAACAAATCATTTATCTTTCGTTATCTTCTAGCGTTTGAAATAGTAAATTGGAATAAGGATGTTTCAACTGCCCAACATCGAAAATATGAAATGTTTCAATAATCTCTCCTTGATACATAACTGCTACTCGATCACACAGTGCCTTCGTTGATTGTAAATCATGAGTGATAAATAAGTAAGATAATTGTTCTTGCTTTTGAATACGTTTTAGCATACGTATAATAGAAGTTTGTGAAGGAGAATCTAGGCTAGCTATTGATTCATCAAAAATAATAATGTCTGGTTTCACAGCTAAAGCTTTCGCGATACAGACTCGCTGCTTTTGTCCGCCGCTTAATTGGTCAGGATATCTTGATAAATAGGAAGCATCCAAATCAACTAACTCTAGCAGTTGTATACATCGAGCTCTCCATTCGTCTTCTTTAGAAAAATAATTACGAAGCGGTTCAGTTAAAACTTCTTGTACATTCATCTTTGGATGCAAAGATGAAGAGGAATCTTGTAATACCATTTGTAACCGCTTATATAGCTGAATATCGTTTATTTGATTACTATTAATTAATTCCCCATCAAGTAAAATCTGACCTGAAGTGACAGATTCTATTTTCATAATCAATTTGGCTATCGTACTTTTTCCGCTGCCGCTTTCACCAACAATCCCCAAGCATTCTCCTTTAGACAACGTTAAATTGACTTGATTAACAGCTGTAAAACTCTGCTTCCTTCCAAACCACGATAATTTTCTTGATCTGACAGAGTATTCTTTAGTAACATTACATAACTCAAGAAGGGTCAAAGGACGATTCCTCCTTGATCCATTTCAACCACACGATCCGCATATTTTTTAACGCTTTTATCATCATGAGAAATGAGCAGAATTGTCAATTTTAATTCTTGTTGCAGCTGCTTAAGCAACGCTAAAACCTTTTCACGATTGATAACATCAAGAGCTGTCGTTGGTTCATCTGCAATAAATATCTGTGGCTGTAAGCTTAACATCATCGCTAATAATATCCGTTGTCGCATTCCTCCACTTAATTCAAAAGGATATAGAGATAAAATGTGCTCTGGATTAGAGAAACCAACTTGGTTTAATAACGAATATAAAGATGTTTCTATATTGTTTTTGTCCCACTTTTTCTTATGCTTTAATGTTTCAACCATTTGTCTTTTCACAGTTTGAATAGGATTTAATCCATTTAAAGAATGTTGAATGAACAACGCGATTTCATCACGACGAAGCTGTTGGAGACGTCTTTCATCATACTCTATAATATTTTCATTCTTATATATGATTTGTCCATGCGTCACACGAAACCCTTTCTCTAACAATCCAACCATTGCATGTGCAGTTAAACTTTTTCCACAGCCACTTGGACCAGTAAGAGCAACCATTTCACCCGGAAATAATTGAAACGATACATCATGGACAATCGTTTTCCATTTCCCTTGATTCTGATAAGAAATTTCTACATGTTCCATACTTAATAAGGGGTTTACGTCCTTCATCTTACACCTCTTTAAGAGTAGCAGAATCTAATTTTCTAAATCGATCACTAACCAATTGGCATGCTAATACAAAAAATACAATAGCTAATCCCGGAAAAATCATCACATGCGGGGCAATTTGAAAATAAGCCGTTGCGTCGTGTAACATAGCTCCCCATTCAGGTGCCGGAGGCTGGATTCCTAACCCTAAAAAAGAAAGTCCTGCAATGGCCAGTACGATTTTCCCCATATCCAATGCACTAAAAACAAGAACAGATACAAAGATTTGCGGAAGAATATAACGTTGCATAATACGCTGAGGTGAATTTCCCGACATGCGTGCCGATAATAGATAGTCCTCTTTACAAACTTTAATCACAAGGCTACGAATGAAGCGAACATAATTCGCCCAACGAACGATTATGATCGCAATAATCATATTAATAAATCCAGGTCCTAAGACACCAACAATTGCAATTGTGAGAACAATATCAGGAATAGCTAGCATACTATCAATTACTCGCATAAAAATATGATCTGTTCGACCACGTACATATCCTGTTATTAACCCGATTGGAATACTAATTACTAAAGTGAAAATAATAATAAGGAAAGTAGCTGTCATACTTATTCTAATTCCGTAAATAATTCGAGATAATATACAACGTCCTAAATGATCCGTACCAAAGGGATACACCCAACTTGGAGAAGATAGTCTATTAGCTAAATTCACAGCTAAAGGATCGTGAGGAGCAATCCAAGGAGCAAAGATTCCAATAAAAAAAATGAGTATAAGTAATCCACTTCCTACTATTACGTTTATATCTAATCGATACAATATCTTCTGCATGAATATCTTTCCCCCTAACGAACCCTTAACCGTGGATCTACTAAAACATAAATAAAATCTACAATTGTGTGAATAGCAACAAATAGAATAGAAGCAAAAATAACATACCCTTGAATAACTGGATAATCTCGCATATTGATTGACTCAATAATATATCGTCCTAAACCAGGCCATGAGAAAATAGATTCTACAATAATACTTCCACCTAACATAAAAGCAAAACTTGTCCCTATCATCGTCAAAATTGGTAAAAAAGCATGCTTGAGCACTTGAAAAACTAATATTCGTCTCTTGGACATGCCCCTTGCTATAGACGCTTTGACAAAATTTTGATTCATCATATCCAACATATTTGTCCTCAACACTCGAGCATAAACGGTTCCTAATCCTAATCCTAATGTTAGTGCTGGTAATACAAGATGCTGCCAAGTACCATTTCCCATAGAAGGAAGCCAGCCATATTGAACAGAAAATAAATAAATGAATAGAAATCCCAACCAAAAAGAAGGAATGGCAGACCCGAAAAGAGCCATAAGTCTGCCGATTCTATCTAATATCCCAGCTGAATAGATAGCTGTTGAAATTCCTAAACTAAAGGTAACCACTAGCATAATCAATAAACCAGCACATGCTAGTTCTAAAGTAGCTGGTAATCTTTCGAATAATTCATCAACGACCGGCTCTTTAGATACATAGGAGTTTCCCCATTGCCCAGTAAAAACATCCTTTAGCCATTGGACATATTGACTCCCTATGGATTCTGTTAATCCTAGCTCTATACGTAATGAATCTAAGGCTTCTTTTGATGCAGGAACATCATTTACTTTTAACATAATTGTAGCTGGGTCTCCAGGCGATACTCTTAGTAGTAAAAAAGTAAGTGTCGCGACGCAAAAAACAACAAGAACTAATTGAATCAAATGTTCTATGAAAAATCTAATCATCTACACTATTCCACATCAATCTGCGAATGATTATAGTAATACTCAATTGGATGAGCTACAAATCCTTTTAAACCATCTTTAACAGCAAATACTGTATTTGGAAAAACGATGAATGACTGTGGAATATCTTCATTAATTTTCTCTTGTATCTGAATAGCTAATTGATTACGCTCTTCCAAATCAGTTGTTTGACTTAGCTGACTAATCATTTTATCAACAGAAGGAGACGCATATTTACTCACATTTGATTCACTATTAGATCGATAAAATATTTCTAAGAAGAATTGAGGATCACCCGTGTGTGCCGTCAACATACTGTACATCGATAAATCCCAATCCTCATTCGCTAATGTGTCATCGATATTTTCTACTTGACGGATATTGACTTTCATTCCTTCAACTAATAATTTATTTTGGATGACTTCTGCCATTACTGTTAGTTCTGGACGCTGTGGAAACGTTAATAATGTCGCTTCAAATGGCTTCCCTTCTTTTTCCCACATGCCTGTAGCGTTTTTCTTCCAACCTTCTTGCTGCATTAATTGGTCAACAGATTGCTTTTCTTCTTTATTTTCCACTTTACCAAATGGTAATACAGGAGAAAATGCACTATGTGCTACAGTCCCTTGCCCTTTCATGACAGAACTTACAATCTCTTCACGTGGAATCAACATATCAACCACTTTCCTCAGTGCTAACTCTTTAAATAGAGGAGATTCCATATTGTACATTAGCATATGTGTTCTCAATGATGTAGCGGTTAACACTTCAAATTTTTTATTCTTCTCTAGAACATCAATATTATCGACAGAAATATCAGTTGCCCCGTCTACATCTCCAGATTGTAAGGCCATTAATCTCGTATTGGCATCAGCGATAAACTTAATTGTCACTTCAGATAATAGTGCTTTTTCTCCCCAATAATCTTCATATCTTTTAACAATAAGTGATTCATCTTGATTAAATTTTTTAATTTTAAATGCTCCTGTAAAAGCAGGATAACTATCTTTGGCATCCATTGTTGCTACGTCTACAATGATTGTAGATGGGTCAGCTAAATGCGCAATTAAAGCCGCATTCGGTTGTGTAGTTTCAATTTTCAATTCAGTATCTGATACTACTCCCATAGACTTAATTTGCAATAGATCCTTCGCTCTTTGATTTTTATCCATAGAGCGCTGTAATGATTCTTTCACGCTTGTAGCATCCATTGCTTTTCCATTATGGAAGGTTACATTTTCTTGTAATTGAAACAACCATGTTGTGTCACTCTCTTGTTTCCATGATTTTGCCAGCCAAGCTGTAGGTTCCAATTCTTCATTCAATTTAATTAATGTTTCTGCTGTTCCAGAACGCATAACTTCCCAGCTATCACTTCCATGTGGATCAAGGCTTGCTGGACTCCACGAAAAAGCTAACGTTGCTTTTTGGTTTGAATCTTCTTCATTAGTACCTTTATCTGTTGATGTTTCATCATTCCCAGCACATCCTATAAGTGCTAGAAGGGATAAAGCAAGAACCATCCATAATCCTAAGTTTCGTTTCCTATTCCAATTTTCCAACATGTTCTTCCCCCTAAATAATTATTAAAAACAAAAAAGCATTTCTGACTATGTAAAGAGGTCAGAAATGCTTTTCATGATAAAAAATAGGGTATCTAAACTTATGAATCATCCATAGATGATATACGTATAGACTTGTGATTATCAGCATACTAACCACCTCCCTAAAGTCCCGTAGGTCTAACAGTGATGTTCAAATAGGTAGGTCTCCTGACTCAGGGCATTCACTCTCAATCCTTCCCAGGGATTACCCCAGTGGTTTTTCTGAAAGCTCACAGCATATCATACTGTTTCCCTACACAGTGGCGGGTCCGTGTCGGAATTAAACCGACTTCCCTATTAAGCAAACGAAACTTCCTAAAGCTTCATTGTGCACCTATTTTCTACATATGAAATTTTTAACATTCTGTTATTTCAAACACTTATATTCTAATTAAAAATAATAGTTATATAATTAACGATTGTCAATGGAGAACTATAGGGAACATATTCTTTATCTTCTCCCTAAAAATCCAACTGACTTAAAACATATAAAAATTAAAAAAGACTATAATTGCAAAAAATAAAAGTATTTGATATTATTTAGTTGTCTAATATTTAAACATCTAAATATATAACCGAAATGAGGAAATCAACATGCGCTTACAAGGAAAAGTTGGAATCGTAACGGGTAGTGCTTCTGGTATTGGTCGAGGAATGGCCCTAGCTATGGCTAAAGAAGGTGCCCATATCGCTATTGTCGATGTAAACGAAGAAAAAGGGAAACAAACCTTAGCCGAAGTGAATCAATATACAGAAGGTTTGCTTTTTATTAAAGACATCTCTATAAAAGAAAATATTAAGGAAATTGTTGCTGAAGTCATTGAAAAATATGGAAAACTGGACATTCTAGTTAATAATGCACATGTATCAAGACAAGTGCTTTTCAATGAAACAACAATGGAACATTTTAATCTTTCTTTCGGAACTGGATTCTATCCTACATTCCATTTTATGCAGGCTGCTTATCCTGAACTAAAGAAATCTAAAGGTAAAGTGATTAACTTTGCTTCAGGTGCCGGAATTGATGGACAACCTACACAAACTTCTTATGCAGCCGCAAAAGAAGCAATCCGCGGAATTTCTCGTGTTGCTGCAAACGAATGGGGCCCAGATGGAATTAACGTCAATTTAATCTCACCTATCGCGCTTACTCCGGGTGTTCAACAATGGCGTGAAAATGATCCAACATTATACGATGCAATGATTAACAAAATTCCGCTTCGTCGTCTTGGTGACCCAGAACAAGATATCGGTCGAGTAGCTGTTTTCTTAGCCAGCAGCGATTCAGATTATATGACTGGACAAACACTTATGGTAGATGGCGGTACTATTAAATTACGTTAAGGAGGAATTTAACATGGGAAGATTAGATAATAAAGTGGCTATTATAACAGGTGGAGCATCAGGTATTGGAGAACGTATGGTTGATTTATTCAGCCAAGAAGGGGCAATCGTCATTGCCGCTGATATTAACGAAGCAGCACTGGAAAAAGCAAGTCAAAAAGAAAATGTATATGGAATGAAATTAAATGTAGCTTCAGAAACTGATTGGAAAGCTTTAGCGAAAGAAGTGAACGAACACTTTGGGAAAATTGATATTCTCGTGAACAACGCCGGGATTTCTTCAGAAAAACCTTACCAAGAGATCGACATTAATGATTGGGAAAAAATGATGGACATTAATGGATTTGGTCCATTTGCCGGCATGAAACATGTTACTCCTTATATGGCAGCGCAAAAGAAAGGCTCAATCATTAATATCTCTTCTTATACAGCTCAAATCGGTCAAGGCTTTAATCATTACTCAGCGTCTAAAGGTGCAGTACGTGCTGTATCTAAAGCAGCTGCAACGACTTTTGGGTATCAAGGAATACGTGTAAACGCCCTATTCCCTGGAATTATTGAAACACCTATGACAAAATCGTTAGAAACATCAAAAGAACTTCTAAACCGGTTAGTTCAAGCAACTCCCCTTCAACGATTAGGTCAGCCGGAAGATATTGCAAATGCAGCATTATTTTTAGCATCTGATGAATCGTCTTATATCACTGGTGCAGAATTAGTTATTGACGGCGGCTTTTCTGCTCAATAAGATTAATTATATGGCCATACGAACCTTTTCTGCACTCACTCCCTGTTTCGACAGGGGGCTTTACTGAATGTTAAGTGTCGTAATAGACCCCTTAAATATAAAGGGGCTTTTCCTATTAAATAGGCTTTGTTACACAATATTGTTGATTATACAACGTCCTATAACGGAGCCATTAAATAAAAGACAGGGGTAATAAGGGATGAAAAAACAAACAATCTTTGAATTGATTCATATGATGGATCAATTAACGAATAATATGATTATTAAATGGAATAAAATGTTTGAAGAGAACCTGGGTATTTCCCATATTCTTGTACTAAGCTATCTTAAAGAAAATGGAAAAAGCCGACCATCGGATATCGCAAGGGCTTTAGGCTTAACCCCTCCCTCTTTAACTCACTTATCTGAAAAACTCGTACAAAAAGAATTAGCTACACGAGTTGTTGATGATGAAGATCGAAGAATTATTTATTTAGCGATTACAAACAAGGGCGTTGAAATGGTTCATGCAGCACATGAAAAAGGAAAAACATTACGCACAAATTTATTTGAAACATTATCAGAAGAAGAACGGCAACAACTATTAACTATCTATGAGAAGCTTAACCACTCACTGGAGAAATAAAAAACATATGCTTGTTCTCATGTAAGACCAAGCATATGTTTTTTACTATATATATTTAAGTTGTTAAACCGGTATAAGAATGTTGTTTTTTTGGCCCCTACTCGTACAAGACATTGATTTCTCATGAGCAGGAGCCAAAAATCATTCTGCTAACTAGATGAAATGTAATCCTAGCAGAAAACTAATTTGGATTATACTAATCTACTTTTCTTAATTTCTGGATTTCCTGTAATTCCGAAATCGTTACTAATTGATAGCCTTGCTTATTAAGTCGTTTAATAATTTCAACAGCGGCATCTGCACTTGATTGATAAATATCATGCATGAGAACAACTTTTCCATCCTCTGCTTGAGCCATTACTCGTTTTACAATCTTATCTTTATTACGAACTTTCCAATCCTCTGGATCAATATCCCATAAGATTACATCCATCTTCTTAAAATACTTAGTAATTTTTTTATTTGTCGCTCCGTATGGCGGGCGCATATGGATGGGTTCATATCCACTCACTTTTTTAATAATAGATTGGGTTTCTCCAATTTGACTTGTCACTTGCTTCTTATTTAATCTTGTTAATTGTGGATGGTCCCATGAATGATTTCCTACCTCATTTCCACCCTCTAACATCTCCGTAATCATATCCGGATAATATTTCACTCGACTTCCAAGCACAAAAAATGTCGCATGGCTATCGTATTTTTTTAATGCCTTTAAAATGGTCGTAGTCGTACTTGTATTCGGGCCATCGTCAAATGTAAGGGCAATGACTTTTTTATTCGGGTCAATATTCATTTCCCTTTTAGGAAGCTCTGCTACAGCATTTGGCGGCTGAATTTCTTTAATTTTATTTTTATTAGCCTTATTATTTTTATACGTATCCAGAATATCATTTTTAAAGACGTTCTTTTTAATGGCAACTGTTTGTACTCCTAAATGACTAGGAGCAACTTGATTAGGTCTGAAATACAACACGATTGTATCTTCTAATATACTAAAATGACGAAAATTCTCTTTTATCGGCTTAGTTCCGTCTTTTAAAGTATGCATTGAAGCAGCAATGTCTTGATTTTTCTTTAGTTGTGCATAAGAAATAGTAGATAATATGGATAAGTAATCTGATTTTTCCTTAAAAATATCCTCCAATGAAAGGGACTTTTGTAGTGGAATATCGAAGTTAAACGTCTGTAGGTCTATATAACCATCCTGTTTATCAATTTGCTTATATTCTTCAAACACAATCGTCACTGTTTGTTTACTATAATGGACGATATCATAAGTAATACTTAACTCGGAAGTTTCCTTTTGTGAGGAATTTTTTTTACTCAACTCTTTCTCATATTGAGAAATTCTCTCTGTTACATAATTTTTCAACGTTTCATCAATTATGTTCATTTCAAAAAATGGATAACTAACAGAATAACCTCCATATGTACTATCTTTGAGTAACATTTTCATCTCTACATCCGAATATTTGTTATCCATACTTTTTACCGCTTGAGCCTTTGAATTAATCAAATAACTAGCTATTCCTATTAACATACAACAACCGATTAGCGCAATAAAGACCCTCTTATAATTCAGTTTTCTCTTTCTTTCCATTTGTTACTCTTCCCCTTATATAATTCTAATAAATAAACACATTCAAATATCAGTTCTCTCAAGCGCTAGTTATATAAAAAGTTTTGTATGCAGCAATTTAGATTGCACGAAGGCAAGAAATCTTCCTCTCTCTGATTTTACCAGTATTGATGTTTTTAGCAATGGCAAAGTAAATAATTATCAAGAAATTGACGAAAAACAACGAGAAAAATAGAATGTTAGCAAATATATAGGTGTACCCTTTATTCATCATTATTATATGAACCTAAATCGCAATATAGCTGGATTTTTTTATAAAACTTATGAACAATAAAAATCCCTATTCCAAAAAATCGAAATAGGGATTGTGATTATCTTAACATATCTCCAAATTAATAGACGTAAGTATACAACGCTTTAATGTGAGACATGTAACGAATGTTACTTGCTTCTTTCATCAATGTTGCTGGAAGACCCTTAAGTGGAGTGTTGTTAGCTCCGATTGTCGCAACACCATCTTTGCGTCCAAGACTTGCAAGTGTACCTGAGTTTACAGGATTAAACTTATCCATTTTTTGGCCTTCGAAGTATGCAAACAAGTTGAATCCAACAAGTTCACCCATTTGCCAAGCGTTTTGTGCAGTTGGTGCGTACGGACGACCGCCCTCTTCTGGGAAAGCAACAGCGCTGTCACCAACAACAAATACGTCGTTATGTGATTTAGATTGAAGGAATTCATTAACGGTTGCTCTTCCACGATCCACTTCAAGACCTGACTCACCAACGATTGGAAGTGCAGCTACGCCACCTGTCCAAACAAGCGTGTTAGCAACGATTGTTTGACCGTCTTTTAATGAAATCTCATTTCCTTTAACACCTGTTACAGGAAGACCTGTTAAGAATTCAACACCACGTGCTTCTAAGCTTGCCGTTGCGCGTTCGATTAAGTTATCAGGTAGAACTGGAAGAATCTTAGGACCAGCTTCTACAAGCTTGATTTTCAACTCGCTGAAGTCTACGCCATATTGTTTCGCAATTTTCGGGAAGTTATCAACGATTTCACCAACTAATTCAACACCTGTTAATCCGCCACCGCCGATTACGATAGTTGCATCCGCTTCATTTTTCGTTTTCGCATATTCACGAATGCGACCTTCGATATGGTTGTAAATTTTGTTAGCATCTGCTACAGATTTTAATACTAGGCTGTTTTCTTCAAGTCCTGGGATACCGAAGAATCCAGTTTGACTTCCTAAACCAACAACAAGAGCATCGTAAGTTAAGATAGAACCATCAGCAAGTTTTACTTCTTTTTTGTCTGCGTTGAACGATTCAACTTTAGAAATTTTAAGGTTAATATCTTTTCCTTTGAAAAGCTTTTCTAAAGGCACAGCAACAGCTTGTTCTTTAATAGTTCCACCTGCAAGACGATGTAATTCTGTGATGATTTGGTGAGTTGGGAATTGATTCACCACTGTAACTTGAGCTTCATCCTTGTTTAAATATTTACGAACAGTTAAAGCAGAAAGTACTCCGCCATAACCTGCACCTAAGATGACGATATGTTTTGACATAGTTAATCCTCCGTCCTTACGAATTAAATGTGAAACAAACTATTATTTTTGGCTATTTTTTTCTGCTGTAATTTGAAGAAAAGCGTTTGCAAAACGGAACAACTTTTGTGCTTGTGGATCTTTAAGCATTTTTAAAATACCGAATAAACCGATTACGTCCTGATTTGCATCTGCACGATCTTTTGCTTCAATAGCAGTCGCAGCAAGACCTTTTACAGAGTGTGTAACTGGTTCTACGATTTCTGTAATTGCACTAACCGTATCGCTTTTTAATACTTCATCCGTGGCAACCGCTTGAGCAAGATCGTAAGACTTCGTTAAAATGTTTACTAATTCAGTCAATTTCGGTAATTGTTCTACTAAAGTAGTCAGTGATTCTTGTACCTCAGGTTTTAATAGCTGATCTAGTACATCCAGTTGTTCTTGGCTCGCTGTCAATGCTTCAGACTTTTGTTGAGTGCTTGTTTCTGACATATCCAATTCTCCTTTACAATAAGCATATTGCTTAATTTTGCATTTTCTTAACTCATATAAGTTTAGGAAACTTTGTAAAACTTTACACAAAAAAATAAAACCTTTTAAATGTTTTTAAACGTACCAATACCAGTGACTCTTCTAATTATATCCTGCTATATAATCATTGAAAACCTTAAAAGTAGATATAAAAAATTCCTTTAACTGGATTAACAAAATTAAAAACATCCGCTAATAAACCTCCATAAACAAGAGCTGCGTTTATTAGCTAAGATTTTTTTCATAGAAAAAAATCCAACGTGCGATTCACGACAATACCTATCTTAACACAGAATGCGACGCATTAAAATGCACGACTTTCTTTTAAAATAAGTATGCGACAAATACCTACTCAATATGTGGCTACTTGGTCGTTATTCCTATATTAAACAACATGTGAATAACATCACAAACTATGCCAGCAATTAAAACGAATCCAGACAATGACAGTATAACATAATTCATACATGATGTAACCATGTGCTTTAAAATGAATCTGTTAAATAAGGTTGTTAATTTTTTACTCAACAATATTCATATTCTAGCCTTAATAACTCTAGACGTGATAAACGTAAGAAAAGACGACTCATTTTCCTTCTGAGCCGTCCTTTACTTCTTCCATTAATATGTCAAGCTTCCTGCTACAATTAGACCAACTGTAATACCGACTGCAAATAAGCTAAAACCGACAGCTGTGTTTCCTTCCTCTACCTTTTTCGCTAGATTTGTTTTCGGTGTTAAAATATATTCAATGACTAAATAAGCTACCACTTGTGTCACGATTCCAATTAAACCCCATAAAAAAGCATCCACTAAATTCACGCTGCTTCCCCACACTGTATATAGCGTAATCCCTAAACCAATGACTTTTCCCCATAGCTTTAAAGCAACCGCAAGATTCCCTTCTTTAATTAATTGCCATTCTGAAAACTTCGTCGTCAGCGCAAATGCGATTAATCCAAGTACAATTAAAACAAATCCTGTCCCCACATAAGCTAAAAAATTTAAAAAGCTATCCGAAGATATAAAATCCATCTCTATTTTTCCTCCTCTGTATCTAAGCCGATTGGCAAGAAATATGATTCATTATCTGTAATCTGTCTCCCAGCACGAATGCCAATAGAACTGGCCTGACCATTTATATAGAAGCAACCGTACATATAGTGTACTTGCTTCTCTCCTTGTTCTGTTTGCACAACTGTTTTAGGAAGCTCGATAAACTGTTGATAAACCGGCACTGAATCTTTATATGTTTTATGCTGATCTTCGTCCATCTTTTGACCTGTGCCTCCATAAATTTCAACCGTATCTCCTTCACGACCGAACGACGGTTTTTTTACATAGTTCACCTTTTGCTGCCAAAACCAGTCCTCATCCATATAAGTAGGCAAAAAATAGGTCGAAATCCATTGATGTTCTTCCTCTGTATAAAAAGAATGCCTCACTTCATGTAATCCCCAAATAAGAGCCATAATAGCTTTTGATTGCAACAAAAAAGCCGAAGGAGGATTGATAACAGCCAACTCTTTTTCTTCCACAAGCTTCATTAAAAATTGTCCTACTTTTTCTTTCGTTAAAGGGTCTTCATCTTCGATTAGATGTTCAAGTGGATACGTCTGACGATACAATACATCTACTTTTTCACCTTGGTCATCGTACAGTCCGCGTTCTACTACAACTTCTCCATTCTCCTTAATCGCTTCCGGTACAACTCTTAATCGATCAAGACTTGTAAAACGGCTATTAAAGCCACTCAATTGCTGTAAATACATAGTGGTTAAGCGGTCTTCTGCGTGATCTCCATGGGAAGCAAAAACAATATGGGGAGTTTTTCTTTTTCCGAGAAAGCGAACAGCTGCTTTAATAGCCTGCTGAAGCGCTTCTCGGAGCTTATCCTCACAAGCTTCATTCGGATCTTTAAGCTGAAACGCTTTGCACACTTTTTCATTTATATTAAATGTCTCCATAATAAAAGTCGGTGTATCTGCATTCATCTCAAGCAATTTCACATCTTGTTCTGTCACCACTAAATCAAGGCGGGCGATAACACTTTCAAAAGGCAGGGTCTGCAAACGAATATACGAAAAAGATTCAGGCGGAAATCCAAGTTGAAGGAATGTCTCATCATCTAAATTCCTTAGCAATGGAGCCGTTTTATAAAAAATATGACCGATTCGCTCCGCCGCTGTTCGGATGCGTCCAATCGTTTCTGATGTTTCCTTTTTCACATCCCACAAAGCGTATTCCATACCATATAAATCAGACCAAAACCCGTCGATTTGTTCATAAAACTGCTTCCTGTCATCATGAAACGTACTCATTTACCCTCCAAATCCACCTTTTGTTCCACTTCCAATCCCCGACTTGACATAGGACTGATAAGAAGAACTTGTTTTTAATGCTTTTTTATTTGAATAAACAGTCCCGTTGTGATAGTAGCCACCTGAGTGCGAGGAACTATCGTCATCACAGTAATACGTTCCCGTCTTCTTATCCCAGTCCCAATCATCACAATCATATCCAGTCGGTTCAGGCGGACGATCTTCCCCGCAAGCAGCTAAAGAAGCAGCAAGCGCCGCCGTTAATACTCCTGTCATCATTTTCTTTGTTTTTTTCAATTTCTATACTCCTCTCCCCATGTTCACATCGTATAGCCAGTTGGTGTTACATATAACACATACACTTTCCGGTCTTCATCAATCTCTGCTGAATCTCGCTCCCATTCCTTACCGTAATCATATGTATATACACTGCCAATTACACTTAACACATCTAGATGATTGGTCATATATTTAGACGTAATAAGCGGATGGTTCTTCCATGCATTCAACTCACGAACTTCAAGCTTGATCCCCTGCTTCGAATCCTCTTCTTTTTCTATTAGTCCCTCTTCATACACTTCCACATAAATGACAAACAAATCATTTTCGATGGCGGAGGAAAGCTGTTTATATGTAACCCCTTCTTTAACGAAAAATTCACATTCTCTTCTTGCCAGAATTTGTTCTAGGTCAATACCTGGATAATGATAAATCGGTACAAATTGCTCAGGTCCCTTTTGCAGCCGATACTCTAAAATAACAGATTGAAACTTCATGCAACTCCCCTTCTTCTATGTATCTACCTTACGTTTCATTTATAATTCGACTTTTATTTTACTGGAATATTCACATAATCAATATGAGAAATACTATCTATTTTTTGTAAAATACCTATGAAACATTATCGTAAAAACAATATATCTAAAATTTAATATAATCGTAACATTAGTCATACAACCGTTTAAACTCTAATATTCCCTTGGTTTAGTTAACATTTCCTAGTCAATTTGTCACAACCTAATATGTTACTATACTCGTTGGAGAATATTATTCTCTTAAATATTACAAAGTTAGGAGGGCATCATGACAAACTACACAAAAATTCTCATCTGCGTACTCACTTTCATGTTGATTTGTTCAGGCTTCCCCATGCTAAGCCATGCAGAAACAATTCAGAGCAGCTCTGAGAAAGCCATCGTCTCGTCGGAAAACGAAGAACTGGTTCCAGTTTTAAAAGAAGAGACATCAGACAGTGAGATTTTAACTTCTATCCCAAATCAATCAGAAGTTTATGTACTACATACAGGAACAAGCTATACATACATAAGCTTTACCGATTCACTCACGGATGAGGACATAACGGGGTATATCCAAAATTCATTGATTTCTGTACCCGAGACAGCGGATCCAGATTCAACAGACACAAAAATGAATGAGGAACCTTTAGACAGTGCTCTTGAAGAAACACGTACACCTGAAACAACTAGTCTAGAAACAAAAACAAAAGCACTAGCAGCTGAACAACAGACAGAAAGTGAAGCTGCAGTCGAACAGGTACCATCGTCAAGCGAATCGGAGACGATTAAAGCTCCAGCTCCAACGATGCGCGGGTTAGTTGTACAAGATTCTACAAATGTCTACGCACAAGCGGAGGACAATGCCGATGTACTGAAAAGCTACCCAGAAGGAGGTATCTTAAAATATGCATCATTCAATAATGATTGGTACATTTGTAAGATTTATGTAAACGGTGTCGTAACAACAGCATTCATCAAAAAAGATGATGTGGAAACAATCGCTTCCGAGCAAACGAACTTAACAGGGATTGCAACTAACACGCTTGCTATTTATTCAAAAGCAACAACAAATTCAAAAATCTTAAAGTCTTATGCTCAAGGTTCCGTTTTAAAATATCGGACATTCGCTTCCGACTGGTATGAAGCAACGGTTTATTCCTCCGGTACAGCTGTTACAGGTTATATTAGAACGAAAGATGTAGAAAACAAAGTAACACCGCAGGAATCATTAAGTGGTGTCGCACCAACTAAAATATCTGTATATGCAAAAGCTTCTACTAATTCTAAAAAGTTAAGATCCTATTCTTCAGGTTCCACTTTAAAGTATAAAACGTTCACCTCTGAGTGGTATGAAGCTACTGTTTACATAAGTGGTGTCGCTACTAAAGGTTATATTAAAAAAAG
The DNA here is from genome assembly GCF_042136355.1 of Peribacillus sp. Hz7. Lineage (NCBI taxonomy): Bacteria > Bacillati > Bacillota > Bacilli > Caryophanales > Bacillaceae > Peribacillus > Peribacillus sp. Hz7. The sequence goes on along the minus strand of NZ_JBHHJV010000005.1, from coordinate 187,414 downwards.
TGATATGGAAGAAAAGGGAACGACGTATTATGTATATGGAGCCTCATCTTTAAACATCCGTACTGGTGCAGGCACAAGCTACGGCATATTAACAGCCGTCAAAAAAGGACAAGCAGTGACCTTATTCGAAACGAAAGGAAACTGGGGTAGAATCGAAACGAGTTCCGGTATTACAGGCTGGGCTTCTCTATCCTATTTAACCAAAACTAAGCCTTCTCAAGGATTAGAGGATCGAGTCATTGTCATTGATGCAGGCCACGGAGGAAAAGATCCAGGAGCCTATTATATTGAAAAGAATCTAACACTTCAAACGGCGAAACAGCTTCAAACCTTACTTAAAAAGGCGGGAGCAAAAGTAGTTATGACACGTTCAACTGATACGTACTTAACACTTTCGCAGCGAGTAGCTATTAGCCACAACAATAAGGCAGATGCATTTGTTAGTCTTCATTACAATGCAAGCTCAAGTTCAAGTGCAAAAGGAATTGAAACTTTCTATTGGGCAACAAATGTTAATGAGAAAACACTTGCTCAGTATGTTCAGGATGAAGTCGTTAAACAAACAGGCTTAAGTAACCGAGGTGTAAGAACAGGTAATTTCCATGTTATTCGTGAAAATAAAAAACCTGCTATATTAGTAGAGTTAGGTTTCCTTTCCAATGCAACAGAAAGAAAAAAAGTTTCTACAGAAACCTACCAATACAAATCAGCAATCGGAATTTATAAAGGTCTCGAAAAATACTTTGATTAATCCCCTATATAGGGGATTTTTTTATTCACAAAATAGAGAGTTACTTATTGTTGCAATGAGAAAATGACTTTTTTATACTTGGTAACTAAAGGAGGCGATTCTTATTTTAAAGAAAATCATTAAATCACTCTTAAATAGCGGAAGCAGCTCTAAACATAAAAGATATTATTCAAGCAGCTCTCGTAGAAAGCATTATTCAAGTAAACAAAATTATTATGGGCATAAACATTACAAAAAAGGACATAAAAAGGGCTTTTTTAGTTCTCGCAGCTTTTCAAGCAGTTGATTATGAGGGCTTATGAGAATGATGTTTCAACACCTTTATGAAATCAAATACAATCGATTATTTATCGACCACATCAACCAAAGTAATAAGTACGAATTTTTAGACACCTTAGGGATAGGATCCTTTGGAGTCGCTTATTTACTTCAGCATAAGCTCACTAATGAGAAGTATGTTTTAAAACGACTGCGTGCTAAGCATAAAAATAAAGCCTCAACAAAAAATAATTTTCAGCAAGAAATTGCGTTTCTCCAAAAGGAAATGCATCCGAACTTGCCCACTATCAAAGAGGAAGGCTTTGTTAAAGGCCTTCCATTTTATATGATGGATTTTATTGAAGGCCAGACGTTTGAACATCTTATTTTTAATAAGGGACAAACATTCTCCGTCCATGAATCATTAACACTCGTCAAACAATTATTTGAAATTGTACTAACGATTCATGATCACGGAATTGTTCATCGCGATTTACGTATCCCAAATATCCTCCTTCATTATAATGAACTATATGTCATTGATTTTGGCTTAGCTTGTTATATGAAAGAGAGTATAAACATCGATACGATAAAAAATCCGAAAAAAGTAGAAAATTATATTAGCGACCTTTACTATATCGGACATTTCTTACTGTATTTACTATATTCCAATTACACGCCTCATGATAAAAAGGAACGATGCTGGCAGGAAGAATTGCAGTTGCCTCTCTATGTACAGCATTATATAGAACGTTTACTTCTAATCCAACAAGCATTCCCGGATACTCGGACGGCTTATGAAGCACTTCCACTGTAAAGAGGGCCCACAACTTTGAAGCGGGCCCTCTTATCGATGACTATTGGATTTTATCCATAAACACTTCTTTTACCATAAATCCTCAATTTTTGCCTATGCAATCACGGACACTACAGGATTTGAATGATATCCTGATCTTGGCTGGTTACACCTTCATCAAAGTGCAGCTTTGTTTGAAAATGATAAGATACTTCATCTGTTGAAGCACTAATAGATACTGGAAGCTGGAAGGTAAATGGAAGGGTATATAGTTCCTCAGAATTAATCAGCTTGGAAGTCAAAGTGATTTTAGTATCTATTACTTTTTCAATACCTGCAGCTTTATCAGTCAATACGAGATTACAATCTATTCTCTTTAACTTTTGTTCAATGCTTCCTCCGTCGATAGAGAAATAACCATAAACGACCTCACCAGGTCTATACGCTTCCTTTTGCAAAATCAAATCAATTCTTGCTGAACCTATTCCTAATAGAGCCATGCTTTTCCTTAATATCAATGAACACCCTCCTGAATTATTTATATAACAGTAATTTTTTTGTCGTAAGCTTTTCAAATATTTTTACTTCACCTTATCCTTCAAAAGCTAAGCTTGTTATTAGTCATTAGCTTATGGAATGAGATTTTCATGTTTTTATTTGATACATTCCCCAACCTTTTCTTATTTTTAAATAGCTAGGAAACTTCTCCCTCACCTATCTTCTTTGTTTCCTCATAAGCTTGAGGTGGGGTCTTACTGCCCGTTAAGTGTGGGATAAAAACAAAAAACCCTTACCAGTAGATGGTAAAGGTTTAAAATACACATATAAGGACCTTTACCAGTAGGCAAAAGGTCTGGCTAACAACGTTATGTTGCCGACAAAGCCGGGAATGATACACTCCGTAATGACGACTTTGTTGTAAAAGCTACTCCCCTTAAGAAGAAGTATTCAACTATTTAAAAATATTATAAATAAACTCTATCAGAATGTCAAAAAACTTGAACCTTGTTTATATCTATAGTTAATGACCAAAAATGGAAAATATAGTCCATGATTATTAAGAGCTAAACTATCATTTGAAGGGTTATTCTTTCAAATATAATTACGAGATGATTCCTTTCCGCGAACTGTTAAAAATGTAAATAAAAGGGACTTTACCACTACCCTTTTACCTGCAAAATTTAGTTCTTAAGAAATTCACTTATCATTTTATTTGTACCAAAAGAATCAATTTTCTAAATTTTACAAATTTTACCTGAACTTCCAATTCATTTTCGACTATTATTTTATTAGAGTCCCTAAACACTTATTATACATATCTGAAAATCAAGGGATTACAAGATTATTAGGGGGAAGTGTGATGAGGAAAATTTCAAGGCTGGTCGTTCCGACGGCAATGGCTCTAACTATGGCAGTGTCTTCTACAGCCCTTGCAGCGCCGCAATCAAACCCAAACGGACCTTATGTAGAAAACGAGCAAAATATCTCGCTCTCAAGCTACATGTCCAATGAAGAGTTGGCCAAAAAGCTTCAAAAACTGGAAGCCTCCTCAAAAGGCAAGATGAAGCTGGATATTGCCGGATATTCAAATTTGGCTCCTGATGGCTACCAAACTGAAGTAGAAAAGGGCGATCCATTGTATGTTGTGAAGTTTGGAGAGGCTGATACAAACAAGAAACGGATTCTCATTACCACTCAAATTCACGGAAATGAGCAAATCGGAACCGAAGCAGCCATTGATATTATCCAAAAACTATCAAGCGGCGGCAAGGAAGTGGATGAAATACTAGATAAGGTTTCCATCTGGATTATGCCGCGCATCAATCCAGAAGGCGCCGATAACCAATATGAAGGAACTTGGTATCCGACCAGGTATACACACCAAACATGGCTTCCAGGAAATATCGGATTACCAGGTGATACTACAGCACCTTGGTACTACAACGCTGACGGCAGTGAACGCGCACAAAACAATAACGGCCGAGTCGTATACGGCATTCCTGGATATGACCAAAATCGTGACTACAATCCGAACCTAGACTTCAGAATTGAAGATCAAGACAAATCCCAGGTAGCAGCATTTTTAAATAGCAGGACAACCAATAACAGCAATTACGGAGGATTTTTTGTAACGGCTGAGGCTCGTACTGTTTCCTCTGTCTTCAAAGAATTTAGACCAGACGTATACGTAGATGTTCATCACCGAGGCTTCAATACCGTTTCAGATGAAGATAACCGCTCCGTTCCAGTTCAATTTGCGGCAGTGGTTGCCGACCCTTACACAGATCCTTTCACCGGAAAACAATATGAAGTAGATGCAGATGTTCTGAAGCTGGGCAAACAAGTAAATGCCCTGTCCAATCTGGCATTACAGCGAGGCTTCTCACATTATGGAGCCATTCAAAAATATCGGGATGTGAACCTGCCTGGTACGGCTCTCGGTGCATTTGCGTTAAATGACGCTGCGATTATGCTGATCGAAATAAAAGGACAGAGCCAAACACTTGGCCAAAAACAGGCCGGTATGCTAAAGGAAACTGTTAAAGTTCCATTGTATGAGGTATTTAAAGGTCTGGCTGACGGTTCCATTTACAATGTTGATCCTCAAGTTTACGATGACATTCCGGAATCCTCGAACAGTATCAGTGATCCAACAACACGAGACGCTGACACAGGTTTTTAAACATGGGAAAAAGCAAAGAGCAGTGATTGATAGAATCACTGCTCTTTGCTTTTAAAGCTATAATTGTTTAGATTTTTAGAACAGGGAATCATTTTATATAAAGGTTATTAGTATTAATTTCATCAAATTTTATTTTAAAGTAACAAATGTACCTGCAATATTAAATAAAATCACAAAATTCAAGCATAAAATCCCCTAAAAAATAAAACAAAAAACCACCAACATATGTATTGGTGGAGACGGTGGGAGTCGAACCCACGTCCAGACATAACGGCACTTAAGCTTCTACGAGTGTAGTCGACATATTCATGTTTCGCTTACTCATTTGCCTATCGACAGGCGTCTGAGCAGCTAGTCTGATTGTTCTCTTCCTTCATCCTCAGACGGTGGAATCCAGCGTAGCCCACTTAGAGTGAGTCCCTGACCCTACCACATGGGCAATGGAGGGAGGAACAGCTATCGACTGTTATTAAGCAGCGAAAGCTAAGTTGTTGTTTTGTTTGCCAGTTATAGGCTTTGACGTTTTAACGAGGCCGATCCCCTCGACTCGCAACCTAAGCTCGAACTATCCCTGTCGAATCCGTAACGTCCCCAGTATAAGAATGGAGCGTACGAGAATGAATAGCAAGCATTGTTTGCTGTGTTATTCAGTTGTCATCGTTACAAGAATAATTATAGCATGTTTCTTTAAAAAATCAATTGTAAGTTATTGTAAAAACACTACATCTTTTGACGTTCACGGAAAGCTCGTTCAATATCACGTTTTGCTTCTTTTTTCTTCAAGTCATCACGCTTATCGTATTGCTTCTTCCCTTTACCAAGCCCAATTAATACTTTTGCAAAACCATTTTTTAAATATAATTTTAACGGAACAATCGTATAACCTGTTTCTTTTGTTTCACCTATTAGTTTATTAATTTCCTTGCGATGAAGCAATAGCTTTCTCGTTCTCAATGGATCATGATTATAACGATTCCCTTGCTCATACGGACTGACATGCATGTTGTGCAAATATAGTTCCCCACGTTCAATTTTCGCAAAGGAATCCTTTAGATTCGCTTTGCCTGCTCGAATCGATTTAATTTCTGTTCCTTGAAGCACTATACCAGCTTCAAACGTATCTTCAATAAAATAATCATGATACGCTTTTTTATTTTGTGCTAATTGCTTGCCTACTCCTTTTGGCATCTTGCTCTCCCCTTCTTTAGAGAGGATGATGACTCATCCTCTCTCATACATTATCTCTTTTTTGGTTTTTTCTTACGTTTAGCAGACGGTGCATTTTCATAAAACTTTTTCTTCTTTTTCGGCTTTCGTTCAGATGAGGAACGTTCAGAGTTTCGACCTCCACGTCCTTCATCACGACCATTTCGTCCGCCGCGGCCGCGCTTTTTCTCTCCTGCATTTGCTTTAAATACTCGTTTCTCACCAGAAGATGGACGTGGGCGACTCACTTTCATACCGATAATTTCAAAATCAACCGCACGCTCTTCTTTATTTACATTGCTAACCCGAATCGAAATTTCATCCCCAATTCGGAACACTTTTCCTGTTCGCTCTCCTACCATCGCTAGTTGACGTTCGTCAAAGCGATAATAATCATCAGTCATATAACTTACATGAACAAGCCCTTCAATTGTGTTTGGCAACTCCACGAACATACCAAAATTCGTAACAGAACTAATAATTCCATCATACTCTTCGCCAATTTTATCAAGCATATATTCTGCTTTTTTCAGCTCATCCGTTTCGCGCTCAGCATCTACAGCGCGACGCTCCCGCTTAGATGTATGATCTGCAATATCAGGCAGCAAGGAATCCCATTTTTCTTGTGTAGCAGGGTCCAATTTGCCTTCAATTAAATACGTGCGAATAAGACGGTGCACAATTAAATCTGGATAACGGCGAATCGGCGATGTGAAATGTGTATAGAATTCCGTAGAAAGACCAAAGTGACCTAAGCTTTCCGGGTCATATTTCGCTTGCTGCATCGAACGAAGCATGACCGTAGAAATGACCATTTCTTCCGGCTTGCCTTCTACCGCTTCAATAATTTCTTGTAAAGCCCGTGGATGCACTTCATTCGCTGATCCACGAACAAGATAACCAAAGTTTGTAATGAATTCGAAGAAGCGTTGTAACTTCTCTGGCTTTGGATCTTCATGAATTCGATAAATAAACGGAACATCTAACCAGTGGAAGTGTTCTGCTACTGTCTCATTCGCCGCTAACATAAACTCTTCGATCAATCGTTCTGCTACAGAGCGTTCGCGTAGCACAACGTCCGATGGATGCCCTTCTTCATCAACGAGCACTTTTGCTTCTTTAAAATCAAAGTCAATGGCTCCGCGATTCATTCGTTTACGACGCAGAATCTCAGCAAGCTTCTCCATTTCTTGGAACATCGGAATAATCGGCTCATAACGCGCAAGCAATTCCTCATCTTGATCTAATAAAATTTTATTCACATCGCTGTACGTCATTCGTTCTGTCGTTTTAATCACACTTTCAAAAATTTCGTGCTGTACGACTTCCCCTTCAGATGTAATTTCCATTTCACATGATAAGGTAAAACGATCGACTTTTGGATTCAAAGAACAAATACCATTTGATAAACGATGTGGAATCATCGGAATCACTCGGTCTACTAAATAAACACTTGTCCCTCTTTCTAACGCTTCTCGATCAATAGGTGAACCTTCTGTTACATAATGACTAACATCGGCAATATGAACACCAAGCTTGTAATTGCCATTATCAAGCTTCGTAACCGTAACGGCATCATCCAAATCTTTCGCATCAGCGCCATCAATCGTTACAATCACGTCATTTCGTAAATCACGGCGGTTGCCGATTTCACTTTCCGCAATAGTATCTGGCACAGCATTCGCTTGGTCCATCACTTCCTGAGGAAACTCTAATGGCAAACCATGCTTATGAATCACAGATAAAATGTCCACACCTGGGTCATTTTTATGGCCAAGAATTTGAATGACTTCTCCTTCTGCACTTGTACGCCCTTCAGGATAAGAAGTTAATTTTACAACTACTTTATGTCCCTCAATAGCGCCGCCATTTACTTGTTTTGGAATAAAGATATCGCTTGCAATCTTTTTATCATCTGGGATGACAAATCCAAAATGTTTACTTTCAGAATACGTACCGACAATCTCCGTTACGCCCCGTTCAAGAATTCGAATCACGGTTCCTTCTCGTCTTGAACCACTTGTTTCCGTAGAAACCCGAACCATAACAGTATCGCCGTGCATCGCGCTCTTTGTTTCATTTGGTGGAATGAAAATATCATCTGCCCCCGGCTCATCTTCGGGTGTAACAAAAGCAAATCCCTTCGCGTGCCCAGACAACTTCCCACGAATTAAATTCATTTTTTGCGGCAGGCCATAGCGATTGCTTCTCGTCCGAATGACAAGACCCTTTTCTTCCATTTTGACAAGCGCCTTCACAAAGTTCTTAAAATCTGCTGAATCTTCAATCCCTAGAGCTTCTTCTAGCTCTTGAACAGTTAACGGCTTATATGCCTCTTCTTTCATATAAGATAGAAGCCGCTCGATATGTTGATCGATTTGTTCTTCCATATTCAAAACCCTCCTTACATTAGGGTATATTTTTACTCATTCCAATCTAAACTTTCTAAAAACGAAAAGACATCTTCATGCAATTGTGCACGTTCCTTATCTAGCGTAATGACATGGCCTGATTCCTCATACCACTTTAGTTCTTTCATTGAAGATTGTACAGAATCATAGATAATATTGGCACTATCTATATTAATCATCGCATCATGCCGCCCTTGAACAACGAAAGTTGGCGCATAAATATGATCCACATGATTCCGCACATCCTTAATTAATTGCTGCAACGCTTGTAACGTATTCATCGGTGTTTCTACAAACTTCTTCATTTCTAATTCGATTTGCTCAGGCTCTTTTCCCTCATGTTTTTTAAAATTACGAGCGTATTGTAAAACACCTTCATACATGATTTCTTCGCTTTTTATATACATTGGTGCACACATTGTTACAATACCCTTAATAGGGACAGTATATCCTAATTTAAGAGAAAATACGCCTCCAAGAGACAGCCCTGCTACGGCAATTTCCTCATAACCTTTCTGTTTCAAAAAATCATAGCCCATTATTACATCTTTCCACCAATCCACAGGACCTGTTGTGACTAACTCTTCTGGTGGGACACCGTGACCTTTATAGTGCGGTGCGTGACAAGTATAACCTCGTTGTTCTAAAAAACGGCCAAGCATTCGAACATCAGATGAATTCCCAGTGAATCCATGCAGCAATAATACAGCACGTTTCCCGCCTTCAAATGTAAAGGGCTGCGGCAATCTAATCTTCATTCCAAAAACTCCTTTTACACGAAACGTTTATATCTCTTCATAAATAGGGAAAAATATTCTTACCATACTAAATTTTTCATTTACTACTTCTCAACTATACCTGTTAGAGTCATAAAAGCGCAAGGCGAGTGTCTCTTAGCTCAAACTAGACACCAAATAGGAACGAAACTTTATACGTTTAGCTATAACAAAGCTTATACTTTAAAAAAGAACATAGAAAAAAGCCTAGCTTCATTAGCTAGACCTCTTTAATATTCGTTTATTCAAAATAAGCGATTAGCAACGTTAAAGCAAAGAAAATAACAGATAATACAACTGTCGCTCTATGTAGAACTAGATCTAAGCCACGTGCTTTTTGTTTACCGAATAATTGTTCTGCACCACCGGAAATGGCGCCAGATAGACCTGCGCTTTTCCCTGACTGCAGTAATACACAAGCAATCAATGCGATACAAACGATTACTAAAAGTGTCACTAATAAAGCATGCATGCATGAACACCCCCAAGACATTACTTTTACTTTACCATATTCGCACGAAAAGCGAAAGCATCTTGGGCAGCTCGCGAAGAAAATAGGAAGAGACCCGAAAAAGTGCTCTTTACCTTTCGGTGACTCTTATCTTTTTCACAGCGAGCTAGGTGCTGGCGCTGGACAATCAGAAAAGCGAAAGCACCTCGAACAGCTCACGAAAAAAATAGGAAGAGGCCCAAAAAGGCGCTCTTTGCCTTTTGGTGACTCTTATCTTTCTCACAGTGAGCTAGGTGCTCGAGCTAGACAATCACAAAAGCGAAAGCACCTTGGAACGTTCATAAATAACCTAAGAACAATTCAAAAACCTGTTGCCTATAAGTAAAAAAATTGAATCTTCATTTCTTTTCTACCTAAACTTTGAGATAATTTCCATAAGATCTAGAAAGAGGTGGCGTTTATGCTACAAAATATATTGCGATTTCTCGATTTTCTAGCTATCATTTTATCTGGTATAGCTAGTTATGCTTTATGGACAAGCGGCAGCAATATCGTCAGCATTTTACTAATCGTCCTTTCCCCTATTTTGCTTTTGCTTGCAAAATATCAAGGAAATCGATTATTGCTATTTGCAGCCTATGTTACAACAACTATTTATTTTACAGCTATTATTTACAACGGTTTATCCAATAGCCCTATTGACTTTTTCCAAGCTGATTTTCGTATATTACTTTTTGGACTCATTGCCGTCGCATTAAGTTTAATTGCCGCTGTTATTGGGTTTGGAACAAATACGTTAACGATTCTTTGGCTCTCACTTCAAGGCATCGTCCTATATGAAACATTTAGTCAATTTCCTGCTAACCGTTTTTTAGAGCATTTTTGGTCGGCACCTATTATCGATGCTGTTGTTCGTGATGATTATCCCATTTTATTAATGGTTATTTGGATTGGATTATTCCTTGATAAATATCAGAAAGAACTACAGCGCGAATATTGGTTTCGATAAGTACAAATGAAGGAGTCTTACTCATGTTAAAACCAGCAATTACAGCAACCGCCCTATCTTCCTTATTATTCATTTCAGGTTGTTCATTTACGCAGCAAGATAATCAACATATTTCTCAAGAAAAAGAACAAAAAGAGCCAGCTGCACAACAGCAGGAAGAGCCCGAAGAAATACGTGAAGTGGCAGTCGACCAATCCGCCCAACCAGCTCAAGCAGGGCTGTACACGTTAGCCGAACCTGAAAATATTGCTGTTCTTGTGAATAAAGAATATAGCCTGCCGGAAGATTATAAACCTGCTGATCTCATTTATCCGAAAGTAGACTTTATTTTTAAAGAAAAAATTGAAAAAAGAATGATGCGAGCAGAAGCAGCAAAGGCTTTAGAAAAAATGTTCGGGGCCGCTAAAAAACAAAACGTACATTTAGCCGGTGTTTCCGCCTATCGTTCTCACGAAACCCAAGTATCACTTTTTAACAACTATGTAAAACGCGACGGTCTGGAGAATGCTAAAACATACAGTGCCCTTCCAGGAACAAGCGAACATGAAACAGGATTGGCTATCGATGTCACAACAGCTGATGGGGCCTGCGCTGCGCAAGATTGTTTTGGGGATACGGCAGAGGCAGAATGGCTGGCGAAACATGGACATGAATACGGTTTTATTATCCGCTACCCAGAGGGAAAAGAGCATATTACAGGCTATAAATATGAACCTTGGCATTTACGTTATCTTGGCGTAGAAGCAGCAACAGAAATTTTTGAAAACGGTATTACATTAGAAGAATATTATAATGCTGTACCTGTTGATACAGAAGCAACAAAAAAATAATACGCAAAGAAAGTGCCTAATCCGTTTATTAGGCACTTTTTATGTTATTATCGAGTAGCTTAACATAGGCTAAAAATATTGGAGGAATTTCATTAAAGAAATAATGGGGAATACACAGTTATTCTTAACTGTTTCATCTATTTTTTGAGAGGGGAATATCATGCAAGCACAAACGCAAGAAAAGACTCAACAAGAGGAGAGGCAGTATAGAACCTTTCCGATTTTACTATCGTTTTTAATTGCTGGATTTATCGGTTTATTCAGTGAAACTGCGCTAAATATCGCACTGAACGACTTAATTCAAATTTTCGCCATTCAACCTTCAACCGTTCAATGGTTAACAACAGGCTATTTATTAACACTCGGTATATTAGTTCCTGTATCAGGACTTCTACTTCAATGGTTCACAACGAGACAGCTCTTTATTACATCACTCATTTTCTCCATTATCGGAACGCTTATTGCCGCTCTTGCGCCAAGCTTCGAGATTTTATTAGTAGCTCGTGTTATTCAAGCCATTGGTACAGCACTGCTTTTACCTTTAATGTTTAATACGATTTTACTGATTTTCCCGATTCATAAAAGAGGGTCTATTATGGGACTTATCGGTCTCGTCATTATGTTTGCACCTGCCATCGGTCCAACGATTTCAGGATTGGTTATTGCAAATCTTAGCTGGCATTGGATTTTCTGGCTGGCTCTTCCATTTTTCGCCCTTTCCCTTATATGCGGAATTCTATTTATGGAAAATGTATCAACGATCACAAAACCAAAAATTGATATAGTATCGATTATCTTATCCACATTTGGCTTCGGCGGAGTCGTTTATGGCTTTAGTGTCTCAGGAGAAGGAGAAGGCTGGGGCAGTTCAAAAGTAATCATCGCTTTACTTGTTGGAATCATTGCGCTTATTTTGTTTACTATTCGACAATTATCGATGCAGCAACCGATGATGAATTTACGCGCCTTTAAATTTCCAATGTTTACATTAGGTGTCATCCTCCTCTTTATTGGAATGATGACGATTCTGTCCTCCATGATTATGCTGCCGCTCTATTTACAAAGCGGGTTGGCACTATCCGCATTTGCTGCCGGACTCGTTTTATTACCAGGCGGTATTCTCAACGGGTTCATGTCACCTGTTATGGGACGTTTGTTTGATAAATATGGTCCAAGATGGTTGGTTATTCCCGGGATGGTCATTGTAACTATTGTTCTTTGGTTGTTCAGCAGCGTTTCCATGGATACAGCCATTACTTTTGTTGTTGCTCTACATATTTTCTTAATGATTGGTGTTTCCATGATCATGATGCCTGCTCAAACAAATGGTTTAAATCAGCTGCCGCCACAATTTTATCCAGATGGTACAGCCATTATGAATACGCTCCAACAAGTAGCAGGAGCAATTGGTACAGCTGTTGCTATAACCATTATGTCAGCTGGTCAGAAAAGCTATATGAGTAACGTGACAAACCCTAATGATCCATTAAATGCTGTTAACTCTTTAAACGCAGGGATTCAAGATGCCTTTGTATTCGCTCTAATCGTCTCTGTGATTGGGCTCATATGTGCCTTGTTTATTAAACGTGTAAACGTTGAACAAAAAAACTAACTCCCTTCCGAGTTAGTTTTTTTGTTTGGATATCCAGATAACTATATTGTTTCATTCAATCGCTCGATAAAATCATGTAATTTATCTAATGTGATGAGGTTATAATTACATTTCTGACTATCTTCACAAATATAATTCCCTCTTTTAATAAATGTGCCTTGTTCTCCCCCTTTTCCTTTTGCTTCAGACATAAACATCCCTACTTTCTCATGGGCATTACATAATGTGCAAATGCCTTTTTTATTTAAGCTCGTAAAGGTTCCTTGTAGACCTTTCAGCTTATGATTATGTCGAGCTATTATATACTTTCTATTGGATCCTTTATCATACCAACTTACATATGAAGTTTCCTTTAAATTCACATTTTCTAATACAGGTACCTTTAGCTTCTTTGCTTTCGGAAACAATTTCTTTATCGTTTGCTCCGTTATCGTTTGAAAAGGAATCACATATGGTTCCACTTGTAAAAGAAAGGCCTCGGCTCCTTCATTATCTTTTACATCCATAATTGGAATGAGCAACTGTTCTTGTTCCTCACTTGTCTCCTCAAACAACCCAAATACTTTTTCTTTTGCAAGTGTCTTTAATGTAGTCAAAACATGTATATCATTAGCAGTTGCATGACCATTTATTAAAATCTGCGTTTGCCTGCGGATAAAGTTATATTGGTCACTTCTTATAAACGGCTCCATCTTTATCACTCCTACTTATTTAAAAAAATAATCTCATCTAGCTTTTACTTTAAAAGATTCACTTTTTTTATTCAATGTAGAAAATGAGTAAGAAACAAATTCGACATATTAGAAAAAGCACTGATTATCTAGACGAAAGATCCTCAGTGCTGCCCACTCTTATTTAGAATATACAATCTTCTTAATTGTTTCTACGGAGAGACAATATTCCTCAGCTAATTGATCAATCTTTGACCCGTTTTGAAAGGCCCTTCTAATATGAGTATTTCGATCATCAATCCACTTTCTGCTTCCAGAACGCGTCCCCCATTTCTGATGAGCTGCTTCTGGTTTTGGAATATAAATCGTTGCTCCTTGAACGTATTTTTGAATTTCATTAATAAGCGCTTGCGGTAAAACAGCCGTCGCTTTTACATATTTCATTTCTGCCAGCTCCTTATTTTTTAAAAATGAAAATAAGGTGCAAAGCCGTATATTAGAAATGAATCTATGCTTACTTGGGCGATATTCGTTTAATTAAAAGTCCGCCCCATGCAAAGAATCGCCTTCCCAATACTAGGCTTTGCATGAGTCGCTGCAGATTCTGGCAAGCTTATCCTGTTTGCCATTTTCTCCACCTCCCTATAATTCATATTATTATAAAGTAAATGACAGTTCCTTGCATCTTGTTTACTTTTTATCGAAAAAAACCGCGGCAGAGTCTACATGTTTTAACCAACGATCTTCTGAACCATTCAATCCATTCTTAATCCATACCTCTCCTTGATTTCCCTTTTGATGCTTTCGATACCAAGTAATATAGGACCCCACCACTTGAGGTTTATCGTCTAGTTCATTTTTCTTCGGGAAGGAAATCTGCTTTTGTTCTGCTGATTTTATATTAATGGCATATAGCGTTGTAAACATTGTTGGAACGGGTCCCTCTTTCCATTCCTTATTTTCTTTTGCACGTGCAACAATCACCTCTTCTGGCGAGAACCAATCTACATCAAGGTCAACATAGCCTTTAGGTGTATATTCCTTTTGTTGATTCGAGATTGGAATGTCAGCTACTGCAGTTTTTTTATTTTCAACGAAAAATCTACCTTCACCAGATATGTAGGCTAATTGATTTTTTGTCGGAGCCCATTTTATCCAGTCTTTATACCAAAGCATTTTTCCTATAACTTGAAAATGGTCTCCTGCTGAAGACAGCACACATAGTGTATTACTATCATTGGACCAAGATGCTGTCGGTGTTGCTAAAAAGCTGACCCACTTACCATCCGAGCTCCATTTAAAATATTCAGCATTAATCGCAAATAAGTCCGTTGTATTTGTTTGAATGGTGTAAAAACGCTTTATTTTATCTGAATCAAGCTTAGCATCTACTGAAACTTTAAAAAAATGAACAGGTTCCCAGCCAGTAGGAAGCAAATTGGATTGTGATGAAACGATGAACTCTTTTCCACTTGGAAACCAGGCAAAATCACTAACACCTAAAGAAACATTCTCAAAACCTTTTGGGCGTCCATTCTCTGTTTTTGTAACATTCAGTACACCACCAGCATTATAAGCAAGTTGATTGGAAACCGGTGACCATTGAAAATTTCTTGTTTCAATAGTTGAATACGGCTGGTAGCTTTCTTTTTGCTTTACATCATAAATAAACAAATAGGTTTTTTCGGCCTGTTCATCACCATCTAAATAGGCGATAAACCGACCATCCTTCGACCATTGCGGAGAGTAAACATATCGCCCCGTTGTAAGTTGTATTTCTCGATCGCCCTCTTTCATCCATAACTGATGGTCTCGTATAAAAGCAGCTTTAAGCGGAGCTTCAGCAGAAACACTTGTTGAAAAATAAAAACTAAGCAATAGTATTAATACAATCCGAATCTTCATCAATTATCCCCTCCTTACAATAGGGTGTCCTGATTGATGGGTAAGATTCGACCATCCAATCTAACAATAGGACTTCGTTCAAGGGCAAATACATCATTTTATTATTATAAATTCCGATTATTCTTTTTGAATAAGCTTTCATTTCTAGCTCAAATATAAATGCCTTCAACCAATCTTTTATTAACACAAAAAACCTCCTACTTATTGTGAATGACCACATATAAATAGGAGGTTAACAGCCATAAACTATATGACTAAGTTAAGAACATTTTTAGTTTTAAAAACTTATTTTTTCAAGTTATAGAAAGATTTCAAACCATCATATACCGCTAAATCGCCAAGCTCGTCTTCGATGCGAAGAAGTTGGTTGTATTTCGCGATACGGTCTGTACGTGACATAGAATTTTATACAAAACATGATTAAATCAACGTTTATTATTTTTTTCTTCATATTATATATGTGGTTGTATTGCTTAATTCATACATTGCGATTATTATTAGTTCAAGCTTTGTATGAATTAACTTAATTATATCATAACCCTTATAACCATTGTTATAATAATCCAATTTCCAACTTAGAATGCGGGAGCAGGTGTGCTATAACTGAATACCGTACTTAACCCCTTACATTTGGTCATATGCCACCCTACTATTCAAAAATCTGGTTTAAAACAATAATGCTACCTTAACCTTCTTACTCTCCTTCAAAATAGGAGAAATCTATTTCTTTAATAACAAATCTTTTCTTCACACTTACCCCAATATCATTTTCAATCATTAACCTCGCTAATTTTTTACCACCGATTAGAATTATTTTTTTACTTTCAAGGCGTTCAACGTATTCTTCTGCACCTTTAGTAAAATTTGATGTTGTAATGAAAATACCTTTTCTAGCACCTTTAGCATCCAATGCTCCAGAAAAACTCATTACTTCTGGTCTTCCAACTGTATTCTCCCAACGCTTTGCTTGAACATAAATGTTATCAAGACCTAGCTTGTCCTCTTTAATAATACCATCTAGACCTCCATCATTAGTCTTCTCCGTAACTTGACCATCACCGTATCCCATAGCAGTTAATAAGTCAATAACTATAGTTTCCAATCTTCTCCAATGTGCTTTTTTAAGCTCGTCTACTAACTTAGTTATTAATTCATCTTCAATTTCTTCAACTTTATCTTGTATAACTTCAAATGGGTCAATAAACTTCTCTAATTCTTCAATTTCTTCATTTATTTCTTCAGAGTTATCATTAAGTAATGCCAATCCATATTCAGTTATTTGATATGTGAATTTACTAACTTCCTCAATGTGACCTTGCTTTTTCAAAGAATATCTCGAAGCTCTCATCCTATGAGTAAAAATAAATTCCTTACTATCTGGATATGAAATACTCAATTGTGCTTCTGATAAAGAAAAGTATTCTGCTACTCCTGCATTGAGATTAGAACCTGTATAGGTTTTCCCATCTCTCATTACGTTTAACAATGGTATTATTAATTCTTTTGAGGATGGAATTGAATCAACAATTGTTTGGTCAAACTCATTAAATATTGACTTACTTTCAATAATATCAACAAGTTCTTTATCCGTAGACGGTACTCCGTTCTCATTAAAAATCTCTAAAATTTGACTACTATTAAAGTTTTTTTCGCTCAATGTCTTGATTGTCAATAAGACCTTATATGATTCTTCATTATAATATTTATTTCTTCCATCAATTAAAACAGGTATGTAATCTTTAAATATCTTTATCCATCTTCTACCATTCCCCTCAGACCATCCAACTTTTTTAGATAAAGCAATTTGAGTTATATAACCCTTTTTCATTTCCCCATCTCCATACTAAGTATAATAATTAGTTCCATTTTATCATGATTATGGAATTATAAATTCTCATTAAAAGAATTACTCTGAAATTAAATTAAAAAAGGCAGTCAATTGACTACCTTTTTAACCCTTCTCGTTCTAATAATCTGTATATCGTTCCTGTACCTACTTTAAAAGTTATACGAATGTCACTTATAGACTTCCCTTGTTTATAAGCTTCGATGATGGCTTTCATTCGCTGTTCTTCTTTGCCACCTTCAATTAGCTTTGTTTTACGTCCTTTGAACTTCCCTTCACTTTTAGCTATCTCTATACCTTCTTTTTGACGTTGCTTTATCATCTTACGTTCAAACTGTGCTAAACCTGAAAAGATAGTAAATAGGAACTCACTCATAGGGTTGTCATCCGAGAGGTCTAACCATTTATCCGTTATAGATTTTAATCCTGCTCTTTTACTCTGAATTATATCAACAATTGTTAGTAAGTCTTTTGTAGAACGAGATAAGCGACTAATTTCATGAATAATTACCGTATCACCCTCTTCAAGTTCCTCAAGCATTCTTTGTAGTTCTGGACGCTCCATTGAAGCACCACTTAGCTTCTCAATATAAAACCGAGTGCAACCCGCTTCTTTCAACGATTTCTTTTGTCTTGCAATATTTTGAGATTCGCTACTAACACGTATATAGCCTACTGTTTTCATTTAAATCACTCCAGTACCGTTAATCCATAGTAATATTTTACAAATAATTACGGTAATAGTCAAACGGTAATATTTTAAGGTCATGAAACCCTTGATACGTCTAGATTTCATTTTACACCTGTTCATTACCGTTTAAGTGTAGTCTATCGGTAACATACACACCAATATAATAATTAAAAACAAACATAATAAAAAACCTCACCTTTTGATTAGATGAGGTCAATAGTTTACGATATAATCTTTTTCTTTTGTGATTCAAACTCCTCTTGGGTTATGATCCCTTCTTTAAAAAGGTCATGTAATTTTCTAATCTCGTCAGAAATATTATTGAAAGTATTAGACTCAGTATTATTATCTTGTATCACTTTTTTACTTTTATCTTCTTTATCAACCATATCTATAATGACCTTAAAAAGACTGTGCCAGTGCATAATCTCTTTATTTGCTTTAGTGAACTTTTCATTGCTTCGTTCAATTGAGGTAGGTTCATTTAAAAAATTAATAATTTGTAATGGATTTTTTGTGTCATTAACGATTACTTTAAGTTGAATAGATTTCACTTTTTCTTTTGAAGAGGTTTTACCCGATAATCCACCAATTACTGCTCCAACTCCACCTGCCAATACTCCACCTAAAATTGCTCCCCCAACTTGACTTGTCCTTGATGTTTTTGTCACCGTTTCCCCATCTATTATTACTTCTGATTCTAAAATATCGCTATACGGGAAAGTTTTTACATCATATTTAACCTTTTCAATTTCAAGCAAATGTTTATCATTATTAATTTTACTATTACTTTTCAAAAAACAAACTTTTTGGCTGTTTTCGTCAACTGCTATAATAGAATAGTTAGGCACCGTATACTGTTGTGTAATCTTTAAGTTTTCCTTATCAAATATCCCTTTAAGCTTTTCATTATGTCTTTTCTTAACCTCTTCTTTCCTTGCCAACTCCTTATCCACAATATTTTTTGCTGACTTACTAAAAAATACCCAATATATACATCCCACCAAAATTATACCGATGATTATTAACATAACATCCCTCCGATATTATCCAAATACACATTAAATTACCTAATTCAAATATACTCTAAAATTCCATTTCGTCTATAAAAAAATGAATGATTTAAACTTATTTTGCACACGCCATAAATATGTCTATTGACCTGTTTTTTTGTTAAATTCACACGTTATAAATATTTAACATGATTGTGGGGATGCAACACAATCATGTTAAATACGTCACCAAACTTGCTTTTATACAGAAAACCCTCAATCTTATGATGGAGGGTTTCTTCATTTTTCTTCGTGTTTAAAAATTCGATTAACGTTAAGATTTCCTTTGTAAAGGTCTGTGTTTTTACGTTTTATCCTAAGGTTAATCCAAATTCCAAATCTCACTTACCTTAGATAATTTTAGTAATTGTTAGTAGCGTTGTTTATAAGTGGTTTTATTTAAAAGTATGTCCGTAGTATTCTTGCAACTTCCTGTATGCTTTAGCATACAACCCCAAATACATCATTTCTTTTGTTTCATCCCATTTGTGTTTATCATCGTAAGGGTTATTTTCAACCTTTACAATTTTTCCTTCAATCCCTAACTCTTTATTATCTCCCACAACTTTTTCAAAAGGAGTATTATATATCTTTTGTCTGTTCTCCGCTAAACTAACAATATAGTCATTTCTGGTTTCATGAAAATCCTTTGCATTTTCTAAAAAATATTTCATATTGTCACTATTGTATAGTTCAATCGCTTCACGATTATTTTTCTCTAACCATTTGATGATTGGGTTTTTACCTGCCCTAACAAATAGTGCATGTGCAGTATAAACCAATACAAGATATAATCTTTCACCACTTTCATCTGTAATTTGGTTTAAGCGTAATTTGTACTCCTTCCAATACTCCTGTACAAGTTTCATACCTTTTAAACAATGAATTTCTTTTAATGTTAGATGTTTAAATTTATCTTCATTTTGTAAGCTCGATTCCATGTAAGCTATTTTACCTGCAATAAATGGGGATAACTCTATGTATTCATATGTATGAGAGGTTTCGTTATCCATCTCTTGTTTGTCATCATTCATAAATTCACTTGTATGAGGTATTTTACGTTTTCCCATTAAGTATGGCACATGATTTATAATCTTTGCTTTGTGTAATTTACTTACTACCTGCATAAAATATGTATTCAATCTTTGAATTTCTCTTTCTACATAATCAGAAACCACACAACTTTCACCTCTTTTTATCACATCCTTTTCCACCAATTTATCAACTTCGTTCTCAAGTACCCTAGAATCATATCTAAGCTTGCTTGCATCAAACATATCTTTTGAAATAATACTCGTATCCAACAACCATTTATTAATTGTCTGAGGTCTTTCACTTTCATTCATTTGTAAATGCTGTAACATCATAATTGGAAAACACTGTTCATACTTCAAGGGCACTTGCCCCTTTCCGTTATTTACTCTTCCATCTTTACGGATAGCTTCAACATCTCTTTTCGCACCCAATATGTATTTTGTACTCATGCCACCCTTGCCAATTGTCTCAATACTTTCATATCTTTGTCCTAAATCCTTTACGAAGCGGTTAAACATATTTGTCATCAACTTTTTATTTTTAGCCATATGTTCCTTTATAATGTCGTCACCTTCGACTTCTACAATCTCTTTCTGTGAAAATTCTGTCTTGCTCACTTAAAACAATCTCCTTCTTATTTTCCATTTCATACTTTCAAAAAAGATACATGATTGCCTTATAATAAATATTTTTTTATTATAGGTCGATGTTGTATCTTTTTTCTTCCTTAACTAAAACCTTAGCCGTTAAATCTCCGCTGTCGCTCCGATTCACCGACTCCACATCCACAACTTCGTTGTGTATGTGAAAATATACTTTTTCCTTTTACATTACGATTGCGTGTAAGCGGAAAAGCGAGCTGTCAAGCTTGCTTTTCAAAATCAACCTCATGGAGTTATGAGCGTAGCGAATAACGGAATGAGTTGATTTGCCTTTTCTTTATGTATGTTATTTGATTTATCTCCAATTGCTTTAAAACATTACCTCACCCCCAAATTAAGCCGACAAAGATACTAAAAATATCAATCTGTCAACTAATTATTCTTATATTATAGCATATTTTTATAATTTTGTCCAAGAAACCTCTTACATACATATTGACTTTTTCATTTAGATTTGATATATAAAAACCGCTCTTTTAAGGACATTTTTTTCAATTGGTCATTTTACAATAGACTCGATCGAAGTTATGTCTTTAGAGCGGTTTTTGTTGGTAGTTTGATAAAAGTACAATTTTATTATGTAAAAGGAGGGGCGAAGCCCAACCGAACGTAGTGAGGTCGTTGAGCGGGGCAACGGAGTTGCAACCGCAAGTGATTATAAATTCATCAAAGGACTTGATTTTGATGCTAGTTCTAATATATTCTCTGTTTCTAATCCTTGCAAATACCGCTTTGTAACTTGGATATTCTCATGCCCTGCTATCTTGGAACAACTATACAAATCAAGTCCGTTTCTTAAATTAGCTTGAATCGAATAGTGTCTAAGAGTATGCGGACTACAGCGTATGTCCTCCCTTATATTAGCCATCTTCCCTGCATCTCTTACTATGTTTTGTATTTGAACGCTCGTTAATGGTTTTCCGCTTCTTGAAAGAAAATAATTAGCATGTTCAAGCTTTTTCTTTTTAAAATAATTCTCTTTTATCCGCTCGTACCTAATCATGTATTTCTTCAACATTAAGCTAGTAGAAACATAACGCCATTTAGCTCCTTTACCAAATACTCTAATATTCGTTTCATTAATCCATTCTGATTGTAAATTGATTAGTTCACTCATTCGTATCCCTGTATCAACAAACATAGCCAAAATTACTTTGTTTCGAGCGTTTAAGTAGTTTTTAAAATCGTATACATTAATCATCTTAGCTACTTCTTTATCAGTAAATGTTTTAATAACGACTTTATCCTCTTTTAATAACTTTATTTTAGCTAGCACGTTGAGACTGACGTATTCCTCACTCACTAAATAACTATAGAACGCTCTCAAAGATTTAATTATCGTGTTGATGTAGTTGGATTTATTCCCTACTTCCAATTGGTATTGAACAAACTTCTTAATATGTAAAGACGAAACATCCTCAATATCTGTTATATCATGATGCTCTTCTAGAAAACTAATCAACTGATTAACATTGTAATTGTAGGTTTCAATTGTCCTCTTTGAATAATTTTTAATCTGCAAATCAAATGTAAATTCCTTTAACAAATCCTTTATCAACATACAAAAAACCTCCTATTTATAGTGGGTTACCACATATAAATAGGAGGTTAAAAGCAATAAACTGTACGACCAAATTCATGTTTTTGTATGACATAATTCAAGCGTCCCTAAGATGCTTTGTACGACACAACTCAGCCAACTTTTACTATGTCAAAATTAGCGTTTGATGTTGTAGAAAGATTTAAGACCATCGTATACCGCTAAATCGCCAAGCTCGTCTTCGATGCGAAGAAGTTGGTTGTATTTCGCGATACGGTCTGTACGAGACATAGAACCTGTTTTAATTTGACCAGCATTTGTTGCAACAGCGATATCAGCGATTGTTGTATCTTCTGATTCACCAGAACGGTGAGAAACAACAGCTGTGTAACCAGCGCGTTTTGCCATTTCGATTGCTTCAAATGTTTCTGTTAATGTACCGATTTGGTTCACTTTGATTAGGATTGCGTTTCCTACACCTTGCTCAATACCTTGAGCTAGTTTCTTCGTATTTGTTACGAATAAGTCATCGCCTACTAATTGAACGCGGTCACCAATGCGCTCTGTTAGTGATTTGTGACCTTCCCAGTCATTTTCATCTAAACCGTCTTCGATAGAGATGATTGGGAATTCATTTACCAATTCTTCGTAGAAAGCAATCATTTCTTCAGATGTTAAACCTGTACGTCCTTCACCAACAAGATCATATTTACCTGTTTCCTTGTTGTAGAACTCAGAAGAAGCAACATCTAGTCCTAGGTAAACATCTTCGCCTGCTTTATAGCCAGCTTTTTCGATTGCTTCGATAATTACTTCAAGCGCTTCACGGTTAGAGCCAAGGTTTGGAGCGAATCCACCCTCATCACCAACTGCTGTGTTTAAACCTTTAGAAGCAAGAACTGATTTTAATGCATGGAATACTTCCGCACCTGTACGGATTGCTTCTTTAAATGTAGGAGCTCCTGTTGGAAGAATCATGAATTCTTGGAAGTCTACGTTATTATCTGCATGTGATCCACCGTTGATGATGTTCATCATTGGAGTTGGTAATTGCTTCGCATTGAATCCTCCAAGGTAACGGTATAATGGTAGCTCAGCAAATTGAGCAGCTGCATGAGCTGCCGCCATAGATACACCAAGGATTGCATTTGCTCCTAATTTCCCTTTATTTTCTGTACCGTCTAAAGCAATCATCGCACGGTCAATGCCTACTTGATCTGTTACATCGAAGCCCATAATAGCTTCAGCGATAATTTCATTTACGTTATCAACTGCTTTTTGAACACCTTTTCCAAGGTAACGAGATTTATCTCCGTCACGAAGTTCTACTGCTTCATATTCACCAGTTGAAGCACCTGATGGCACGATTGCACGTCCGAAAAATCCGGATTCTGTTCCTACTTCTACTTCTACTGTTGGGTTTCCACGAGAATCTAATACTTCACGTGCATAGACATGTTGGATATATGGCATAATAAATCTCTCCTTTTTTGTTCGTAATTATATAGTGATTAGGGATTTCCCTGTCATCTCAACAGGTTTTTCAACACCAAGCAAATGTAACATTGTTGGAGCTAAATCACCTAAAATACCATCATTTCTTAATGTTACCTCATTTTTCGTCACAATAATAGGCACTGGATTTGTCGTATGAGCGGTCATTGGATTACCTTCTAATGTTATCACTTCGTCAGCATTTCCATGGTCAGCTGTAATAATCGCTGTACCGCCTTTAGATACGATTAAATCAACAACGCGACCTAGACATTCATCAACTGTTTCAATAGCTTTTACAGTTGGCTCAAGCATACCAGAATGTCCGACCATATCAGGGTTAGCAAAGTTTAAAATAATCGCATCAAAACGATCATTTTCAATTTGCTCCACTAATGCATCGGTCACTTCATAAGCACTCATTTCTGGTTTCAAATCGTATGTAGCAACCTTTGGTGAAGCAATCAAAATTCTTTCTTCACCTGGGAATTTATCTTCACGTCCACCGCTCATAAAGAACGTAACATGTGGATATTTTTCCGTTTCGGCAATACGCAGCTGCGTTAAGCCGTTTTGCGAAAGAACTTCCCCTAATGTATTATCAAGATTTGTTGGCTTAAAAGCAACATATCCATCTACTGTTTCTGAAAAGTGTGTTAAGCAAACGAAATGAAGGTGCTTGGGATGCTTGTCCCCCCGATCAAATGAACGGAAATCTTCATTTGTGAACGTGTTTGAAATTTGGATGGCACGGTCTGGACGGAAATTATAGAAAATAACCGAATCATCACTTTGAATCGTAGCAACCGGCTTGCCTTCTGCGTCCGTCACAACGGATGGCAGAACGAACTCATCATAAATTCCATTCGCATAAGAGTCGTTTACACACTCAAGTGCTGATGTATAAGTCGGACCTTCACCATACACCATAGAGCGGTAAGATTTCTCCACGCGCTCCCAACGCTTATCGCGATCCATAGAATAATAACGTCCAGAAATCGTCGCAAATTGACCTACGCCAATTTCCTTCATTGTTGCTTCTGCTGCTTCAATATAGCCTTTTGCTGTTTGTGGACCAACATCGCGGCCATCTAAAAAACCATGAACGTATACATTCTTCAAGCCTTCTTTAGCAGCAAGCTTTAGCAACGCATACATATGATCAATATGGCTATGAACACCACCGTCTGAAAGTAACCCCATTAGGTGAAGGCTTGTACCTTTTTCCTTAGCATGATTGATTGCATCAAGGAATGTTTGGTTCTGAGCAAACTCCCCATCCCGAATCGCAATATTCACTCGTGTTAAACTTTGGTAAACAATTCGACCTGCACCGATATTTAAATGACCAACTTCTGAATTCCCCATTTGTCCTTGAGGTAAGCCAACCGCTTCCCCGCTTGCTGTTAAATGTGAATGAGGGTATTGTCCCCAATAACGATCAAAATTCGGTTTTTTCGCATGAAAAACTGCGTTTCCCTTTTGTTCAGGACGGCATCCAAAGCCGTCCAAAATAATTAACGCAACTGGTGCCTTACTCATAACGTCCCGCCTCCAATAATTGTAAGAAAGAAGCCGTTTTCAAACTTGCTCCACCAACTAACGCACCATCAATATCAGGTTGCGCCATATATTCTTTAATATTCTCCGGCTTCA
Source organism: Peribacillus sp. Hz7 (assembly GCF_042136355.1). Lineage (NCBI taxonomy): Bacteria > Bacillati > Bacillota > Bacilli > Caryophanales > Bacillaceae > Peribacillus > Peribacillus sp. Hz7. The sequence goes on along the minus strand of NZ_JBHHJV010000005.1, from coordinate 162,079 downwards.
CACTTCCGCCGTATTGAATACGGACTTCTTCCGCTGTTGATTGCGTTGTTTGCTTCGCCACAACCGCACGAATATGAGCACATACTTCATTCGCATCTTCCGCTGATGAAGATTTACCCGTTCCAATCGCCCAAATTGGCTCATACGCAATCACAGTTTGCTTCACTTGCTTTTCTGTTAATCCTTCAAGAGCTTTTTCAATTTGGCCGCCAACAAAATCAAACGTTTGTCCCGCTTCACGCTGCTCAAGTGTTTCACCGCAGCAAACAATCGGGGTTAGTCCATGCTTAAAAGCCGCATGTACCTTTTTATTTACTGCTTCATCTGTTTCATTAAACAGCTCACGGCGCTCTGAATGACCTAAAATAACATAAGCCACATCAAGATCAGCTAATGCCGCAGGGCTAATTTCTCCCGTAAAGGCACCGCTTTCTTCAAAGTGCATATTTTGAGCACCGATTTTAACATCAGTTTTCTCGGATGCTTGAACAAGCTGGCCAAGAAAAAGAGCTGGAGCACAAACAACTGTGTCTACTTCATTAGATGCTGGTACTTGCTGACCAATTTCTTTTACAAAAGATGTTGCTTCTGAAAGCGTTTTGTGCATTTTCCAATTTCCTGCAATAATTGGTTTACGCATTTCCTCCATCCCTTCATTCTATTATACGAGCTTTTATTTATCGTTTAACGCAACAACACCCGGCAGTTGTTTCCCTTCCATAAATTCAAGAGATGCGCCGCCGCCTGTTGAAATATGCGACATTTTTTCAGCCAAGCCAAACTTTTCAGCTGCAGCTGCCGAATCACCACCGCCAACTACACTATATGTATCAGTTGAGTCTGCTAAAGCTTGAGCGACTGTTTTTGTACCATTTGCAAATTTATCAAATTCAAATACACCCATTGGGCCGTTCCAAATAACAAGCTTCGATTCTTTAATAATATTCGCATATAGTTCGCTCGTTTTCGGACCGATATCAAGTGCCATTTGGTCTGCTGGGATGCTATCAATGTTTACAGCTGTCGCTTCTGCATCTGCAGCGAATTTTGGTGCTATAACAGCATCAATCGGCATATGCATCTTTACACCTTTTGCTTCTGCAGCCGCAATAAAGGATTTGGCCAGTTCTATTTTATCTTCTTCAAGAAGAGATGTACCAATTTCATAGCCTTGTGCTTTAACGAAAGTAAAAGCTAATCCACCGCCAATGATTAAGTGATCTACTTTTTCAAGCAGATTTTCAATTACATCAATTTTATCTTTTACTTTTGCGCCACCAATAATCGCTGTGAATGGACGCTCAGGATTCGCTAAGGCATTACCTAATACCTCTAATTCTTTTTGCATTAATAAGCCGGAAACAGCTGGTAGGTAATGGGCAATTCCTTCTGTTGATGCATGGGCACGGTGGGCTGCTCCAAACGCATCGTTCACATAGACATCTGCTAACTCGGCAAATGCTTTCGCTAACTCCGGATCATTCTTTTCTTCACCAGGATAAAAACGAACATTTTCTAATAATAAAAGACCGCCTTCTTCTAGCTTATTGACTTCAGCTAATACGGCCTCCCCATATGCTTCGTCCACTTTATGTACTTCTTTATCTAATAATTCACTTAATCGCTTGGCAACTGGTGTTAAACGTAGTTCTTCCACTACTTGACCTTTTGGACGACCAAGATGGCTAGCTAGAATCACTTTTGCCCCTTGTTCGACTAAATAAGAAATCGTTGGCAACGCTGCTTTAATTCTTGTATCATCTGAAACTTGTCCATCTTGCATCGGAACGTTAAAATCCACCCGACAAAACACACGTTTCCCTTTCAGCTCTACATCTTTAATCGACTTTTTATTCATAGTGTAAAGAACCTCCTTAAAATTGGTCCGTCTTTTTATTTATCTGTCAAAAAGGGAGATGCCGATGAATCCTGACTCTCCCTGTTCTCTTTTTCAGTATAATCTGTTTGCTTTGTTTTATCCAAAAACAGGTTATCACGGCTATAACTGCACAACCCTATCTATGATATCATTTTCCTTATTATTTTTTTAGTGGAGTTTTAAAAAAATCTCACTTTTGTGAGATTTTTTTAAAAACTCTTCTCTTACAACACAATTTACGGGCAATCCCCCTCCTCAAAATTATGAGGAGGGGGATTGCCCGTAAATTCAACTAATCATTAATTAAGAGAGTGTGACGCTTCACTTTATAACCCTTTAGACGCTATATAGTCAATTAAATCAAGAATTCGATGAGAATAGCCTGTTTCATTGTCATACCAAGATAGTACTTTAACTAAATTACCTTCCAATGCCATTGTTGATAAAGCATCAATTGTAGAAGAAGCAGGACTTCCATTATAATCACCAGATACTAATGGCAATTCGCTATAATTAAGAATTCCCTTTAACTCCCCTTCAGATGCTGCTTTCAATGCTGCATTTACTTCTTCAGCTGTTACATCTTTTTCAAGTTCCACAACAAGGTCTACAATCGACACATTCGGTGTAGGTACACGTACAGCCATCCCATTTAACTTTCCTTTTAATTCAGGTAAAACTAAAGCAACCGCTTTCGCAGCTCCTGTCGAAGTAGGAATCATATTCTCTGCTGCTGCGCGCGCTCTTCGATAATCTTTATGAGGAAGGTCGAGCACTTGTTGGTCGTTTGTATATGAATGAATAGTTGTCATCATACCGCGCTTAATTCCGAACTGATTGTGTAACACTTTCGCAAATGGTGCCAAGCAGTTTGTAGTACAAGATGCGTTAGAAAGAACGTGGTGACTCGCTGCATCATATTGTTCTTCATTGACTCCCATAACGATCGTAATATCCTCATCTGTTCCAGGTGCTGAAATAATAACTTTTTTCGCTCCAGCTTCTAAATGTTTCGCTGCATCTTCTCGTTTTGTAAAGCGGCCTGTTGATTCGATAACAACATCAACACCCAATTCCTTCCATGGTAATGACGCTGGATCACGTTCTGCTAACACCTTTGTCTTATGACTACCGACAATTAGATACTCGCCATCGACTGATACTTGTTCGTCAAGTGTTCCATGAACAGAGTCATATTTCAACAGATGAGCCAACATATTGGCATCTGTTAAATCGTTAATCGCTACAATTTCAATATTTTGGTTTGCTAATGCTGCACGAAATGCGACACGTCCAATACGTCCAAATCCATTAATTCCAACTTTTACTGTCATTATAAATTCCTCCTTAAAGTTCGTCCTAGCTTTTCTTTTTAATCAGAGATTAGTTCCCGGGCTGCACCTTCATCTGTAATAAGAACAGTTGTAGCATGTGTTCCTCTTATATAGCTCCGAATGGCTTTCGCTTTCTTTTTCCCCCCTGCAACTGCAATCACTTTCTTTTCAGGAGTAAGATCCTCTAGCTGTAGACCGACTGTCAACACTTTGTGAACAACTTCTCCACTTTCACTAAAGTAATATCCAAAAGCCTCACCAACCGCCTTTTGTTCCATTAATTGCGTTAGAACACTTGGCTCAGACTTTCTTCTTTCCGCCATTACCACCGCTTCTCCAATTCCATGAATGACCATCTCCGCTGACTTGATTGTCGAAATCACTTCTTTCATGGACGGTTCCTTCATCAAGGAAGCATAAACTTCATCACTTAATTGATCTGGAACATAGAGAACTTTGTATGAAGCGTGAACTTTTTGTGCCATTTTTTCAACAATCGTATTAGCTTGATTTTGAGACATCTCACCGACTCCGCCGCGTGCGGGGACAAAGGTAACTCCTTTGCTATATTCATCCGAAACGAGAGAATCTGCCACAGCAGCCATTGTCGACCCTCCCGTAATAGCAATGGTCCTTCGATTTTTCCATTCATGCTTCATCCGAGCCGCACACGCTTTTGCTAATTCTTTTTTCACCCACGGTGACTCATCACAATTGCCAGACACAATAATGACTTCATCAATTTGAAGCATCTCCCGTAACCTTTGTTCCAATATATTTATCCCCATTACTTCTCGCATAATCCCCTCTAATTGTTCAAGAAGCTCCTGCCCTTCTTGGGAAAGATTCATGCCTGAACTATGCACTTCAAGAAGATTCTGATTTTTTAAAAAGTCAACTTCACTTCGAAGCGTTCGCTCTGTCAATTGCAGATGATTAGCAAGACTTCGGCGTCCTACAGGCTCCATAGCCTTCACATAACGAAGAATGTTGTAGCGTTTTTGCATCGTTTCTAAGAGATCAGGTAATAATTTTCTCTGTATGTCTAATAATATTTGCATTCGTATAAACTCCTATCTAAACCAAAGGGACATTATACGTCCCGCGCATGACTTTATTGTCCCACGAACACCAAAAAAATATTCCTGCTATAATGTTATTCTAGCAGGATTATAATCGTTCTTCAAATATTAATAAAAAAAATTATCTTTTTATTCTCTGAAGCAATTCACCTTTCCATACATGACCATACTGAACTACTTCCCCTTGCCATTGCACAACCGGAATCATCATTCCATACCGCTCGGTTAATTCATCACTGCAGTCAATATCAATTTCTTCATATAAAATTCCCGTCTCCGTCTTTATTTCTTCAAGTACGAGCTTTGCTTGATCACATAAAGAACATTTTTTTCGACTGTATAATTGAAATGCATTCACCGCCAATTACCATCATCCTTTTTAATCAAAGCGTTTCCGTTTCGACGACGATGGGATTCCTAATTGTTCACGATATTTTCCCACCGTTCGCCGCGCTAATACAAGACCATGTTCTTTTTGTAATAGCTCAACAAGGTCTTGATCCGAAAGCGGCTTTTTCTTATTCTCTGTCTTAATTGCAGCGGCTAATAGATTCTTAGCCTGTAATCCCGAAATATCTTTTCCATAATCGGTCGATGAAAGAGAAGTAGAGAAAAACGTGCGCATATCAATCGTGCCAAATGGAGTCTGTACGTATTTTCCTTTTACTGCACGACTGACTGTCGATTCGTGAATTTCTAACTCATCGGCTACATCCTTCATCGTCATTGGTTGTACGTATTCTAGCCCATGATAAAAGCATTTTGGTTGTTTTTCCACAATACAGCGCATGACTCGTAAAATGGTTTCCTTACGCTGTTGAATTCCGCGTGAAATCCATTGATACTCCTGCCATTTCTCTTGAACAAATTGCTTAACCTGTTTATCTTGATGCTGTTTCATTCTATAAAAATATTGTTTATCAACACTTAACTTTGGTGTATTGCCATCTAGATCGCCGATAAATAATTGGCCGTCACGAACTTCAACAATGACATCCGGCACAATATATGTCGATTTTTCTTGGTGAAAGTATGAAGCTGGTCGTGGATTAAATGTTTGAATATAATCAAACACTCTTTGAATGTCTTGTAAAGATACACCTAATTGCTTACTAAGCTCTTTCCATCGTTTATTAGCAAATTCAAGAAAATAGTCTTGTAAAATCATTTCGGCTAATGGCTCTCTAGCATCTGCATAGGCTTGAATCCATAAACATTCTTGAAGGTTTCTTGCCCCCACACCATGCGGTTCAAGCTGTTGGAGTAACTCCAGGCTGTTTTGTAACGCATCAAAGGTAATAGAAGGGGTACATAAGTCATCTAGTTGAACACGTAAATAACCATTTTCATCTAAGTTTTGAATAAGAAGATCGAAGGCTTTCTGCTCTTCTTTCGTTAATTTTTGAAGATTTACTTGTGATAGAAGATGGGCTTCAAGCGAAGGATGGTCTTCACTTGCTTGCTCAATCCAGTAATCGGAATCATAATCTTTCTTCGTCCGTTTTCGTTTTTTTCGATCCATTCCTTGATGAAAAATTGTAGATGAAGGCTCATCAACGGATAATAAAGGATTCTCCATCATTTTATTTTCTAAAAAGGCAGAAAGCTCCTGCGTCGAATATTGTAAAAGGGCTATCGATTGAGTTAACTCTTGAGTCATTGCCATTTTTAACGTTTGCTGTTGAAACAATCCGGCTTTCATATTCACTTGCAAATCCCTCCCCAACTCTATTTTACAATATTAGAAAAAAATAACATACACTTTTCCTTGAAAACGCTTACCTTTTTATTTGTTTTTATTCACTATATGTTGCAATCATATATTTACGACAAAGATTGACGAATGCATGCTAAAAAATTTATCCCACACTTAGTAGGCAATAAGAATCCACCCTAAAACTCATGAGGAAACAAAGAAGATAGGCGAGAAATAACGGCCCGTAAAGGTCCGATTGGTAGGCTTTCACCAATCAGTTTCGTACGGTCACTTGATTGAAGCGAAGCAGAAATCTTAGTAACCGCAGGACGTGGCTAACCATTAGTGGGGGTGAAAGTTTCACTTTATGAATCTTTCAAATTAAGAGGTAGAGTAAAGGAATGGATATGTGAATAAATAGTAGGTAATCACTCTGCAAAATAAAAAAAGCCCCCTCCTTCACTTTATGAAGGAGAAAGCTTTTGGACGCCCTCGGCAGGAATCGAACCCACATCTTAAGAACCGGAATCTCACGTGCTATCCGTTGCACCACGAGGGCAAAATCATTTTTTTAATACAGTTCATTATAGGCTAGATAAGGTATGTTTGCAAGTGAATTTATGGTTTAAATTTGCCACGTTTGGATATGATGGATAAAGAACTTTCACGGTTAATTAAAAATTGCCAAAAAGAAGAGACAAAATCCAAACCTTTGGAAGGAGTCACTAGAAAAATGTCGAACAAATATATACATAAATAAGTTTGTTTTGTTTGACCTAAATTGACCAAAAAGTGTATCATACATACATAAACAAATTTAACCACTTTCTTAATTAAAGGAGGAACTAAACATGAACTTAATTCCTACAGTTATCGAACAAACAAACCGTGGGGAACGTGCCTACGATATTTATTCTCGCTTATTAAAAGACCGGATTATTATGCTAGGAAGCGCAATTGATGATAATGTATCCAACTCTATTGTTGCTCAACTATTATTCCTAGAGGCAGAAAATCCAGAGAAAGATATTACTCTATACATTAATAGCCCTGGTGGAAGTATTACATCTGGTATGGCAATTTACGATACAATGCAATACATTAAACCAAATGTATCAACTGTATGTATCGGAATGGCTGCTTCCATGGGTGCATTCTTACTTGCAGCGGGTGAAAAAGGAAAACGTTTCGCTCTTCCAAACAGTGAAGTTATGATTCACCAACCACTTGGCGGTGCACAAGGTCAAGCAACAGAAATCGAAATTGCTGCTCGTCGCATCCTTTTCTTAAAAGAAAAATTAAACCAAATTTTAGCCGATCGCACTGGTCAATCGTTAGAAACTCTTCAACGAGACACAGAGCGCGATAACTTCATGACAGCTGAACGAGCACTTGAATACGGCTTAATTGATAAAGTTATTACTCGCAATGTACTAGACGAGAAAAAAGAATCTTAATTAAGAAAAGCGCAGGCGGCTCGAACAGCTCGTAAAGAAAATAGGAAGAGTTGCCATAAGGCGTTCTTTGCCTTTTGGTGGCTCTTATCTTTTTCACAACGAGCTAGCCGCCGGAGCTAGACACCAAAACATATCTTAAATTTTATAATTTTTTATCTTATCGAAAAAAGCGTCCTATTATAGGACGCTTTTTTTTCGATGTATTATCCTTCTTGTTGAATAAACTGGACGAGCGACTCTAACGCTTCTTGCTCATCTCTCCCATCAGCAATAACCTTCACCGATACACCGGAGCTAATAGCAAGACTCATTAATCCCATAATGCTTTTAGCATTTACTTTCCTACCGTCTTTCTCCAAATAGACGTCTGAATTAAAACGGTTTGCTTCCTGAACAAAAAGAGCGGCTGGACGAGCTTGCAATCCTGTTTTCAATTGTACTTCTATTTGTTTTTCCACCATCCCATCTTCCTCCTATCCCCTTTATTTCTTCGCCGACAATGCTTCTCCTCCACGAAGTTTATCTGCAATTTCGTCAATCTTTCTTAACCGATGATTAATACCTGACTTACTAATGTTCCCGCCTGATACCATCTCACCTAATTCCTTTAATGTCACATCTTGATAAGCGACTCTTAACTCTGCAATTTCTCTAAGCTTATCTGGCAGCACACTTAAGCCAACCGTCTCTTCAATATACCGAATGTTTTCCACTTGTCGTAAAGAGGCTCCAATCGTTTTATTTAAATTGGCGGTTTCACAGTTAACAAGCCGGTTCACCGAATTACGCATATCCCTTACAATACGAACATCTTCAAATCGTAATAAAGCAGAATGCGCACCGACTACGCTCAAAAATTCTGCAATCTTCTCGGCTTCTTTTAAATACGTAATATACCCTTTTTTACGTTCTAACGTTTTGGCCTTTAATCCAAATATATTCATAAGCTCACATAGTGCATCATTATGCTCTTTATAAAGTGAAAAAATCTCTAGATGATACGACGATGTTTCTGGATTATTGACCGACCCTCCTGCTAAAAAAGCACCTCTTAAATAAGACCTCTTACAACATTTCTTACCTATGATGTTATCGGATAAATAGTGAAGAATTTCAAACCCTTCACCTAAAATTTCTAAATCCGTTAAAATCTCTTGTCCGCCAGCTGATATTCTTACAATATATACATTGTTCTTTTTTAGCTTCATTTTTTTTCGAACTAGCAATTCTACTTGCACTTCATAGCTCTTTTTAAGCAGCGTATAAATTCTTCTAGCAATTGCTGCATTTTCTGTTTGAATATCGATAACTAACTTTCGATTAGAAAATGAAAGAGATCCATTCATGCGTATAAGCGCACAGAGTTCTGCTTTGCTGCAGCAGCCCTTGCTTTCTAAAGTGGTCAATTCTTTTTTTGTTTCCGAAGCAAAAGACACCCTGTTCACCTCCAATCGATTACAAGAAGAAACGCGCAGGCGGTTCGAACAGCTCGTGAAAAAATAGGAAGAGTCCCCACAAATGCTGTTTGCCTTTTGGCGACTCTCTTATGTTTTTCACAGCAAGCTAGCCGCCAGAGCTAGACAATTTACAGCTTACCATTCCCCGCCGCTTCTTACTTTTTTTCAATCATACGATAAAGTAACTCCGCTACTTTTTTCGTATCATGGCGTACCACATGTCCTTCATAACTAAAAATCCGATCTTGAATAATTTCAAGCCCCATGTTCTTTAAGCTATCCACATCATAAACAACGGGCTTAGCGAATTCCTCTTCATAACGTTGTTGAACTTCAAGAGGAACCTCCTCATTATTCACTAAAATGCTATCAATACAAGAACAGCCAACATGGTTATACAACGCTTTCACATGGTCACTTGCTGTATAGTCGAGTGTCTCGCCAGCTTGTGTCATTAAGTTACAAATATACACTTTCTTAGCAGAGGCTTCTACAATCGCCTCCCCAATTCCGGGAACAAGCAAGTTAGGTAAAATACTGGTATACAAACTGCCCGGTCCAATAACAATCAAATCTGCCCGCTTAATTTCTGTTAACGTTTCACTTAGTGGTTTAATATGTTCCGGTGTAAGAAATACTCTCTTAATTCGCTTACCTGAGAAAGGGATTTTCGATTCACCGCTTACAATCGAACCATCCTCCATCTCTGCATGTAACACAACACTTTGATTCGCGGCCGGTAAAACTTTTCCATGCACATTCAAAAACTTACTCATTTCTTGAATCGCATGAACAAAGTCACCCGTTAGGGAAGTCATAGCTGCCAAAATGAGATTCCCAAGAGAATGGCCAGACAATTCATTTTTCTCAGTAAAACGATGTTGAAACATTTTTTCAATAAAGGGCTCCACATCTGACATCGCAGCCAATACATTCCGAATGTCTCCAGGAGCCGGAATATCCATTTCCTCACGAAGTCGGCCGGAGCTTCCCCCATCATCGGCAACTGTCACAATGGCTGTAATATCGACAGGGTGTTTTTTGAGCCCCCGTAATAATACCGGCAGCCCTGTTCCGCCGCCGATAATTACTACTTTAGGGTGTTTCTGTTTTTTTCGCATCCTGTTTCCCCTTACGCTTCTCGATATCACGATGAGCAATCTGCGTTGTGTAATCTCTTTTGAAATGGTTAGCAAGATATTCTGTTAACGCAACAGAGCGATGTTGACCACCGGTACAGCCGATTGCAATAATTAGCTGGGACTTTCCTTCACGTTTATAATATGGCAGCATAAACGTAAGCAAATCGGTTACTTTTTCTAAAAACTTCTTTGTCTCACTCCATTTAAGCACATAATTCGATACTTCTTCTTCCAACCCTGTTTGTGGCCGCATATGTTCAATATAATGAGGATTCGGTAAAAAGCGAACGTCAAATACAAGATCAGCATCGATTGGGATACCGTGCTTAAAGCCGAAAGACATCACATTGACTGTAAATACAGGCTGTTTACTAGTGGAAAATTCCATCGTGATTTTTTCTCTTAACTCACGCGGCTTTAATTGTGATGTATTGTAAATCAGCTGCGCTCTTCCCTTTAATTCATCTAAGAGGTCGCGTTCAAGCTTAATTCCTTCTAAAGGGCGGTCAAGTGGAGCCAGTGGATGCGTTCTTCTTGACTCTTTATATCTTCGCACTAATGATGCATCATCGGCATCAAGGAAGAGAATTTGTGGAACGACCCATGGTGTTTGTGACAAATCATCTAAAGCAACGAATAAGGAATCAAAAAACTCACGTCCACGCAAGTCCATCACAATCGCTACTTTATTCATCTTATTCCTAGAGTCCTTCATTAACTCTAAAAACTTTGGCAATAATGCAGGTGGTAAATTATCAATACAGAAAAAGCCTAAATCCTCAAAGCTTTGAATCGCTACGGTTTTTCCTGCTCCAGACATTCCTGTAATAATGACTAATTGTGTTTCATTCTTCGGTTCATTCAAATTCTTCACCCCCGCTTATAGTATTCTTTATAATCAACCTGGATCCAATCGATAAGAAAGCAATTTAAAGTCTGGTGTATACGTAAATGTCCCATAAATAATGCCTTTACCGTGAATCATATATTCTAAAATATGATGATCTCCTTCTGCCATCGCGAGTTCTTTCGTCTCATCTATCGGATGCCAATGAAGCTCTCCTTCTTCACACACATCATTATTAATTCCATCTGATTCTGTCGCATAGAATGTGAACATCATCCATTCTGTCAGGACTTTGTCTCCATCCTTCATAATAAAAGTAAAGATGCCTTTAATCGATGGATTTTTCAGATACACACCTGTTTCTTCTCGGTATTCGCGAATACAGGCATCTCGAACGGATTCTCCAGGCTCCATCTTGCCTCCTGGAGCAACCCACCAACCTCGTCTAGGTTTTTTCAAAAGCAAAATCTGATTATCTTTTACTAATACACAATTTGTCACACGTTGCATATTTATCACCTCGATTGCCCTGTACTAACTTAAACAGGCTGAATTTGTATAGTAATAAGAAAAGCGTAAGTGCCTTGATTAGCTCCAACAGCTGCTTGCGAGTCGAAATGTGAAGCGACTCTTTTACTTTCTATCGGCTAAATCGAAGTACCTCGAAGGGCTCGGAGCCTCTAAGATGGAGCTAGACAACAAAGCGTTTCGAAAATCTTATACTTTCTGATTCTTAAAAGTCTGTTTTCGCTAAAACTCATGTATGTTATATCTTTTTATTATACTCTTTTTACTATAAGCTCTCAATGAACAACGCCCGTCATTTTAAGATGCGAAGCGCGACAGCCATATAACATAAAGAACCGACAGATACATCCTCTATTCTCCGAGGTGGTGAACTAGACGAGGCCTTAAAGGAAATCAAAAAATTCCAGACGTTCTTCTTACACACAAAAAAAGACACAGACCAAAATGATCTGTGCAACAACGTGTTTACTTATAAAAGGGGGTCAATTACTTACCCTTACTATACCTAAACTTTATTTCAGCTGTGTTACAGCTTAGTTAAAACAGAATGACGATATGATTAAATTTTTCCATGGAAACATTTATGCTTTTATTTGTAACTTTTCTTTTAGTTCTTCTACATAATGTTGAACAGATTGAGCAGCAATGCTTCCGTCTCCTGTAGCTGTTACGATTTGACGCAATGTTTTTTCACGAACATCTCCAGCAGCAAAGATTCCAGCTACTTTTGTCTCCATTCGTTCATTCGTTTCGATATAACCTGTTTCATTTGTAATACCTAGGTTTTCAAATGGCTTCGTTAATGGCAGCATACCAATGTAAACGAAGACACCATCTGCTCGATGCTCTGTCTCTGTACCATCAACAGTAGATACAAGCGTTACACTACCTACTTTGCCATCTTTTTCATTAATTTGTTTCAATGTCGTATTCCAAATGAAATCAACTTTTTCATTCGCAAAAGCACGATCTTGCAGAATTTTTTGAGCACGAAGCTCATCGCGACGGTGAACAATCGTTACTTTTGAAGCAAAGCGAGTTAAATACACACCTTCTTCAACAGCTGAATCTCCGCCCCCAATTACAAATAATTCTTTTCCTTTAAAGAATGCGCCGTCACATACGGCACAATAAGATACGCCTCGTCCGCCTAATTCTTTCTCACCAGGAACACCGATTTTTTTGTATTCAGCACCTGAAGAAATAATGATGGAACGAGCTTTGTATTCTTTCGAGCCAGCGATAATCGTTTTATATTCTTCGCCATCGATGATTTCTTTTACATCACCATAAGCGTATTCAGCACCAAACTTCTTAGCATGTTCAAACATTTTGGTAGAAAGCTCTGGTCCAAGAATTGTTTCAAACCCTGGATAGTTTTCCACTTCCTCTGTGTTTGCCATTTGTCCGCCTGGCATTCCACGCTCTAGCATTAATGTAGAAAGATTCGCACGGGATGTATAAACAGCAGCAGTCATTCCAGCTGGACCAGCTCCAATAATTACTACATCATAAATTTTTTCTTCTGTCACATTGTTCACTCCTTCTGACTTTCCAACCAATTAATTAACGATAGTATTTCCTATCTATTATCCTATATAACAAATAATCATCAGTCCAAATATTTGCTCAGTTTAAGAAAGATTGAACAAGCTTAATGTACTTTGAAATGGTAGAAACGGAAATAAAGTGCTTCTCGGCAATTGCTGCCTGGCTTTTTTTCTCATCACGAATCTGATACCACACATACTCAAGAGCAGCCGCCCAGCCAGCAGGATTATTAAATTTATGCTGTACTTTCACCGCTTCCACAAATACGGAAAACCATAGTAAGTAAATTCCCGCTTCAGTCAATTTAATCGGCTTAAAATGCTGATACAGTAAATCCGCTGTTCGATCCGCAAAATCAATGACCGTCAGCTCTCGCTCTTTATTTATATCTTTTACACAATCAGCATAGCTCTTTTCTAATGATGTAAAAGCTGTATTTTTCACAAATAGCTTATTTTTCACTAAGCTGTGTTTATGCTTTGAATGCTTTACAAGAAAAATCGCAAACAATCTTTCTTCAATATGTTCGCTTTCTAAACGTTTTAAAATAGATGGCAAATGATGTTCAAAGCCAGCAATAGCTACATTGGATTCGCTCCAAGGCTCCATTCCCTCTTTATCAGGATTTATTTCCACGACTTTTTTCCAAGCCTTATGAGCAGTCTGTTCATGCCCTAAATGGTATGCAGACGTAGCTAACCAAAAATAAAAAGAGGCGTCGCCTTCAAATCCTTTCTTTTGCAGCTGCTTTAACCATTTGTACGCTAATGAATACTTTCCAATTAACGCAAAAGTTGCACCTAATTTAAAACGATGCTCGATTAAAATTGGACGAACCTTCGCTAATGTATTGACTAACTCTCCCAGCTTCACTTCATCCTGCTGGTAATGATGGAACACAGCCAAATTACAAAGGGCATGCAAATTTCCTGGACTCTTTTCTAACACTTCTTCTAAAGTGGCATACGCCTCATCGATTTGTCCTAAATAAAAATAGGCCAGCGCTAGATTATTATAAGCAGACCAGTAATCTTCATACTCTTCAATCATGTTCTTTAGTACTTCAATCGCTTTCGGAAAATTTCCCGCTTCTAAATATTCACGTGCTTTTTCTTGCTTCATAATGAGTCCATCTTGACTAAATAAGCTTTCTTCCGTTTCATCTGTTTCGAACATAATGAGTTCAAGAAGATCCTCAGCCTCTTCACTAAATTCACCGTGTTCTTCTTTATCAAGATACGTATTAGCATGACGATACGCCTCTTCAAACATACCCAGATGTGCATAGTTATTGGCTAAGAAGTAATGACATTCAGTCATATAAGGATCCAGCACGTTTAGAATATTTTCAAGAAGATTATTCGAGTAATTGTATTCGCCAATTTCCGTACATGTAATAGCCAACTGACACGAAATCATTGGCTCTCCTGGTTCAAGCTCAAGCGCTCTCTCCAAATATTTTTTTGCTTTATATAATTCACGTTTGTGATATGCTTTTAATCCCTTGGTGAAGTAATATTCCCCAGTCGGGTAAAAGGACAATACTTTCGCCGGCTGTCCTAGTTTAGCGTCTTTACTCATGTAATCCTCCATCCACAAGTTGTTAACTACAGTAGTATATCATAATGCTGATTATTTGCCGAACCAGTAAATAAATAACAGGAACTAGAAAATTCACAGATACATCTATTGTAGCAGGTTTGTGCATGATTGCATGAATAATCACGTGTCTTTTTTATAAAATTTCTATAGAGTGTAAAGCAGTTAAACCCTTGTGTTTATTGATTTTTTTCATTTAATCAAACGTTTGATTAAATTTAAATAGACGGAAGGACTACCCCGAAAGCCATTTTTTATGACTTTCAGAGCAGCCCCCCTGCTTATTACTTCTCTTCTTTTGATGCATGTCTTTCTTTTAATACAGCTAACACTTCTTGCAATGGAAGCTCTTGTTCTTGAAGTAAAACTAGTAAGTGATATAGTAAATCTGCACTTTCCCATTTCAGTTCTTCTGCATCACGGTTCTTCGCTGCGATAATAACTTCCGCTGCTTCTTCACCGACTTTTTTCAAAATTTTATCTACGCCTTCTGTAAATAAATACGTTGTGTATGAACCCTCAGGCATTTGTTCTTTTCGTTTTCCAATTAATTCTTCTAGTTCAAATAAAAATGCAGCATCTTGATTAGCCATGTTGTTCGCCCCTTTGTCTTGGTAGATTGTTTTCGTAAAGCAGCTTGTTGTACCAGTATGACACGCCGGACCATTTGGAATAACGCGTACAACTAATGCATCTTGATCACAATCAAATGTTATATCCACAATCTTTTGTGTATTGCCACTTGTCGCCCCTTTATGCCAAAGCTCTTGGCGAGAACGGCTAAAGAACACCGTTTCCCCCTTTTCCTTTGATAATTTTAAAGACTCTTTGTTCATATAAGCAAGTGTCAACACTTCTTTTGTATTGGCATCTTGAACAATGGCTGGTACAAGCCCTTTTTCATCGAATTTAATGCTTTCGATTTTCATCGTACAACGACTCCTTGTTCCTTCAAAAACGACTTTACTTCTTTAACGGATGTTTCTTTGTAATGGAAAATAGAAGCGGCTAATGCAGCATCTGCTTTTCCTTCTTCAAACGCTTCTTGGAAATGCTCCGCGTTCCCTGCTCCTCCTGAAGCAATAACAGGAACAGAAACCGCCTCACTTACCGCTTTTGTTAACGCGATATTAAAGCCTTGCTTCTCACCGTCACAATCCATACTCGTTAATAAAATTTCGCCAGCCCCGCGGCTTACCGCTTCCTTCGCCCAAGCAACAACTTCCCAATCGGTCGCCGTTCGACCGCCATGGGTATAGACGCGCCATGAACCAAGCTCTTCATCATAGCGAGCATCAATCGCCACAACGATACATTGCGCTCCAAAATAATCAGAGCCTTCATTAATTAGGTCAGGACGAACAACAGCCGCTGTATTCAGCGATACTTTATCCGCACCTGCACGTAAAATTTTCTTCATATCAGCCAGCGAGTTAATCCCGCCGCCAACGGTAAAAGGAATGGCTAAGCTTCCTGCTACTGAACGAACGACATCGACCATCGTTTCACGTCCTTCATGTGAAGCAGAAATATCAAGAAAAACAAGCTCATCGGCTCCTTCTTGATCATAAAAAGCAGCCAATTCAACTGGGTCCCCAGCATCGCGTAACGACACGAATTGAACTCCTTTTACAACGCGTCCATCTTTCACATCCAAACATGGAATAATACGTTTTGTGAGCATGTTAACCACGCACCTTTTCTAGTGCTTCTTTTACTGTAAAGCGATTCGTATAAATTGCTTTTCCGATAATGGCACCGATAATACCGCTCTTTTCATAGTTTTGAAGAGCCACGAGGTCATCCAATGAACTAATCCCGCCAGAAGCAATAACACCTTTTCCTGTCGCTTCAGCCATCGCCACAACACCTTGTACATTTGGACCAGACAACATGCCGTCTGTTGCAATATCCGTTACAATAAACGTTTCGGCACCGGCATCCGCTAATGCTTTTCCAAGTTCAATCGCTAATGTTTCAGATGTTTGAAGCCAGCCATGCGTTGCAACAAGGCCATCTTTTGCGTCAATTCCAATGGCAATATGCTTTCCATACTTACGAATCATTTCTTTAGTAAAAGCAGGGTCCGAAACAGCTGTGCTTCCTAAAATAACACGCTCAACTCCGTTATCAAGATACGTTGCAATATCAGCTTCTGTCCGAATACCACCGCCGATTTGAATTTTTGCTCCTAATTCTTTCGCTGCTTGAATCACATACGCATCATTAATACGGCTGCCCTCTTTAGCCCCATCAAGGTCCACCATATGTATCCACTCTGCTCCTTGGTCTGCAAAGTTTTTCGCCATATCAAAAGGAGAATCGCCATAAACCGTTTCTTGATTATAATCTCCTTGAATTAAACGTACACATTTGCCACCGCGCATATCAATGGCTGGATAAATCTTGAACTCGCTCATGCCTGATCCTTCCCTTCCACTAACGCCAAGTAATTTCTTAATAACGACATCCCCATTTGTCCGCTCTTTTCTGGGTGAAACTGCATCCCGAACACATTGCCGCTGCCCACAATCGCGGGAACTGCCACATGATAATCGGCTGAAGCTGTAACAAAGCTTGCATCCGTCTGTGCATAATAAGAATGAACAAAGTACACATAGTCTTCTTCTAACCCTTTTAATAATGGTGAAGATTGATTAAAAGAAAGGCGGTTCCAACCCATGTGAGGCACTTTATACTTCTCACCATTGTCCTCTCCAGTAAAACGAACAACTTTCCCGGGAATCAACGATAGGCCTTCTGCCGGACCATTTTCTTCGCTCTCATCAAACAATAGCTGCATGCCAAGGCAAATTCCTAATAAATAACCGCCATTCGCCACATATTGTTTAACAAACGTATCTAGCCCTGTTTCTTTTAACAAGTTCATTGCGTCACGAAATGAACCTACACCTGGAAGAATCAGTCCGCTTGCTTTCGCTAACTCTTCCGGATTATTTGAAATAAAGGACTGTGCTTCAAGACGTTCCAATCCTTTCGTAACAGAAAATAAATTTCCCATCCCATAATCAATAATACCAATCATTTATAACATCCCTTTCGTTGAAGGAATTCCTTTGACACGCGGATCAATCATTGTTGCTTCATCTAAAGCTCTTCCTAACGCTTTAAAAATTGCTTCAATAATGTGATGTGTATTGTGACCATAGTGCACGATGACGTGTAAATTCATTCGTGCTTCAAGGGCAAATTTCCATAAAAATTCATGAATTAATTCCGTATCAAATGTACCTACTTTTTGCGAAGGAAAATCCGCACGAATTTCAAAGGCAGGACGATTGCTTAAATCAATGACAACTTGTGCAAGAGCTTCATCCATTGGAACAAACGCATTTCCATAACGCTTAATCCCGCGTTTATCACCAAGAGCTTGTGAAAGAGCTTGCCCTAGACAAATCCCAATATCTTCTGTTGTGTGATGATCATCGATTTCTGTATCCCCTTTTGCATCGATCGTCATATCAAATTTTCCGTGTTTCGTAAACAAATCCAACATATGTGTCATAAATGGAACAGCTGTTTCAATCGAAGCTTTTCCTTCTCCATCAACTGAAAAGTCCAACTTAATATTCGTCTCATTCGTTTTTCGTTCAATACTTGCAGAACGCTCCATTATAAACCCTCCTTCTGTCCAATCGTATCTATATATAAGGTAAGAAAGTATATTTTCGATATTTAATGTCTAGTTCAAGGTCAGAGCTGACTTTGCACTTCTCTTATTTTTTACGAGCTTCAATGGCACGAGCGTGTGCTTCAAGACCTTCCATTCGCGCAAAAGTAGCGATTTTTTCAGCATTTTGTCGAAAAGCTGTTTCACTGTACATAATGATGCTTGATTTTTTTTGAAAATCATCAACATTCAATGGACTAGAAAAACGTGCTGTTCCGTTTGTTGGTAATACATGGTTCGGACCAGCAAAATAATCTCCGACAGGTTCCGAGCTAAAACGACCTATAAAAATCGCTCCAGCATGTCGAACTTGCGCCATGACTTCCATCGCATCACGCGTTATAATTTCTAAATGTTCCGGTGCCAATTCATTTACAGCATCAATGGCTTCACCTAAGCTGTCACATACAACAATTCGACCGTAATCAGCAATAGAAGCTGCGGCAATATCACGACGAGGCAGCAAAGCAAGCTGCTTTTCCACTTCACTTGCCACTTCTTCGGCTAATTCAGGCGAAGTCGTAATAAGTACACTGCACGCACGAGCATCATGCTCTGCTTGTGATAAAAGGTCAGCTGCAACTTCTGCAGCAACTGCTGTTTCATCTGCTAAAACTGCAATTTCACTAGGCCCTGCAATCATATCAATCGCTACATCACCAAACACTTCTCGTTTAGCAAGCGCTACATAAATATTCCCTGGTCCGACAATTTTATCGACTTTAGCAATCGTTTCGGTTCCATAAGCAAGTGCCGCAATCGCTTGAGCGCCGCCAACTTTATAAATTTCTGTTACACCAGCAATTTTGGCTGCCGCTAATACAGGAGCAGATAATGAACCGTCTTTCCCTGGAGGAGAAACCATGACAATTCGTTTTACACCCGCTACTCTAGCCGGCATAATATTCATCAATACAGAGGATGGATAAGCAGCTGTACCACCAGGAACGTAGACACCAACCGCATCAAGGGGCGTCATTTTTTGTCCCAGCATGGTTCCTGTTTCATCTGTCGTCATCCACGAATTACGCGTTTGTTTCTCGTGGAACTTTCGAATATTATCTGCCGCTTCTTGTATAATCGCCAGCTGTTGATCTGGTAAAGTTGCGACAGCAGCCTCTAATTCTGCTTCGGAAACAAGTAATTCCTTAACTTGTACACCGTCAAATTTTTCTGTGTATTGAGATACAGCTGCATCTCCGTTTTCTCTCACACCATTAATAATATCTTGAACGGCTTTTCTTTGATCCTCGGTTCCCGAGTCAACCGAGCGCTTCAAGGAAAGATCTTTTGTTAATCGTTCAATTTTCATACGCTCACCTCATTTAAAAAATCCGATCACTTATTCGATAATTTCTGCTAACCGGTCGACAATTTCCGTAATCCGTTCTTCTTTAATTCGATAGCTTACAGGATTCGCTACTAATCGTGATGTAACATCCGCAATTCGTGCGTATTCAACAAGCCCATTTTCCTTTAAAGTTTGCCCCGTTGACACAATATCAACAATTCGCTCTGCCAAGCCGATTAATGGTGCCAATTCAATGGAACCATTTAACTTAATAATTTCGACTTGCTCACCTTGCTCACGGAAATAGCTTGAAGCAACATTCGGATATTTACTCGCAATCTTTGGCGCAATATCGCTAATTTTTGTATTTGGAAGCCCTGCCACCGCTAAGTAACAGGCACTAATTTTTAAATCTAGAAGCTCATACACATCGCGTTCTTCTTCAAGCATTACATCTTTCCCGGCAATCCCAAGATCCGCTACTCCATGCTCAACATATGTCACAACATCCATTGGCTTCGCTAATATAAAACGTAAATTTTCCTCTTCGACTTCAATAATTAATTTACGTGAATCATCGAATTCAGGAGGAAGACGAAAGCCTGCTTTACGCAACATCTCTGCAGCCTCTTCAAAAATTCTTCCTTTTGGCATTGCAATCGTTAAAAAGCTACTCATTGCTTACTCTCCCTCCATTCCCTACAAATAAATGTACATCTGAAAACGTTCTTGTATAAGCATCTACATTTTCTACTGCATTAATATCTTGAATCGTTACCATAATGCCTTCCGCACGCTTATGCTTAGCAAAGTCTAACGCTTCTTTACGACGCTCTGGGCTAAATAAAATACATTCCGGTACGTCCGCTTCCTGTATTTCACCAATCGCTTCCACCAAACGATCCATGCGAATGCCGAATCCTGTTGCCGATGCATCCCATCCGAATTTATCAAGAAGATTATCGTAGCGGCCCCCGTTTCCAATTGGTGAACCAACCCCGCCTGCATATACTTCAAATAACGTTCCTGTATAGTAGCTCATATGACTAACAAGTGTTAAATCCAAGCTTACATATTGATCAACACCAAATTCTTTTAATTGAACCGCCAATTCTTGCAACTCAGAAAGCTGTTCGCGACCGTGCTCTCCTTCTAATAAATCAAGTGCTTTTGTTAGCGTGTTTTCCCCGCCACGAAGAGAAATAAATTCAATTAATCGTTGCTTATCAATAGAAGAAAGCGTTAAAGATTTCACATGCTCACGATAGCCTACATAATTTTTTTCATATAAAAATTTACGTAGTACGGCTGCTCTTTCTTCATTTCCTAAAATACTTAGGAACAATTCTTGAACAAATCCGATATGTCCAATCGTAATCTTAAATTTCTCTAATCCTGCCGCTTTTAACACATCAGCCATTAAAGCAATCATTTCTGCGTCGGCACTAGTCGACTTGTTACCAATGCATTCAATGCCCATTTGTTCAAACTCAGCAGGACGTCCGCCTTCACGCTGCTGTGCTCGATACACATTTGCAGAATACGCTAAGCGCAATGGAATTCTTTGATTTAATAACTTAGATGCCGCAACACGTGCAATCGGTGTCGTCATGTCTGGGCGAAGAACAAGTGTATGCCCTTGTTGATCCAGTAACTTAAACAATTGTTGATCTAAAATCGCTGATGCCTCACCAATCGTTTCATAATATTCTAAAGCTGGAGTTTCAATAAATTGATAGCCCCATTTCTTAATTTCATCACTCATTTTATTTCGGACCGCTGCTTTTGTTTCATAAAGCTCCGGCAGCGTATCTCTCATGCCTAACGGTTTTTCAAACATAAATGGCTTTGTCACGACTGCACATCCTTTTAATATAATGAATATTTTCTTACCATATCTTTCTTTAATTTATAAATAGTATCAAAAAAGTGGACAGAATCCTATAAATCATCACAATTATTATAATAAAAAAGCAAAATCCTTTAGTTCGCTAATATGGTAACAAAGTGAAGTTATATGTAGTGTACTCCTGCCCCTGTGAACAGTCAAGTGCAAACTCCTTTTTCCTTTTCTTAATGGTCCTGTTACATAACGTTGTTGATTTTGGACTCATTCGTATGAAACTGAGGTTTCACACGCCTTTCAGCAGAGCTGGAAGGTTATCCTCCAAAATTACGGGCTTGTTATACCTGAAACTAATAAGCTCATCATATCAGGACTATTCACCCATTTCATATTTGAATCATTTACCGCTTACAACTAAAACTGTTACGAACTATAATTGGAATTTGATAGATAATTAGGTAATATAACTTAGGAGGAAAAACATGCAGAAAATTTTATCCGTTATTCTAGCAGCAGTAGTGTTTTTTACACTAACAAGCAGCCCTGGATACGCTGCTGCCTCTCTTAGTCAACAAGACTTAGAGGAATATTTAACTGAAGTAGATATGACACAAACAGAATTGGAAGAGTACTTAGATTACTACGGTGTCGAATTAGAAGAATTTTCTTCTATTGATGAGCTTCGTGATATGTTAGGGCCTGCTTTAACTCCAGCTAGCCTAGAAGATTTACTAAATGAATATGATATGACAGAAGAAGAGTTAACCGCTTTACTCATTGAATACGGAGAAATGGAAGAAGGAGAAACGATTCTTGATTCCTTTTATTTCGTCTCTGATATCGAACTGCTCATTCTTTTCGACCAAGACATGGGTGATATAGACTCGGCTGAGTTGTTAGACGGTCTTTCTGAATTTGATATACATGAGGAAGAGTTAGAACGCTTATTCACATATCTAGAACCGATTTTTGAACAACCTGGATTTGAAGATCAAATGATTGCTTTATCTGACCGTATGTTACAGTTTGAACAATTAGAAACATTAGATGATCTAACGGTTGAACAGATAGCAGAATTATTCTCTATCTATAATGATGTACAAGACTTACTTCAAGTTCAATTTAAATTTGCCTTAATCAAAGATGGTGTGACAACCCCAATTTCCATACAGGAACTGTATAGCATGGAAGAATTACCGGATGCTAGTTTACTAATTGCCATCCATGATTTAAATGGAAACCTGCTGCTAGATTTGATTGTAACTAGTGAGATGTTTGGCAGTGATTTGATTAAAGAGACAGCTCAAAGCTTGAAAGAGACGCCTGAAGTCATTAAAGAAATAAAATCAGAAGCTAACGCAAACAAAACTGTCCCAAAAACCGTTAAAGGCGGCTTACTACCTAACACGGCAGGCAATTATGCCATGAACACAATCCTAGGACTTTTACTGGTTGGCTTAGCATTTGTTTTATTCAGAAAAGCGAGAATGAACTAATTTATGAAAAACAATAGGCGTTCCAAACGAAAGAAAAGAATTAGCCTATTCTTAGCAATCTGTCTGTTATTTATAGGTGTATATTTCGCAGCAACGAATGCTTATCCCCTGCTAAAAAGTTATGATAAAGGGGATAAAAAAGAGGCTTCTGTTACGGCTGCTCAAGAAAAGAGCGAAGTAACAGAACAAAAAGAATTATATTCTACTCGTCCTGAAAAAGGAGATATGATAGGAGATCTTTACATTCCTAAATTAGACAGCACTTTGCCTATTTATCATGGAACCGATGAAGATGAATTGGAGAAAGGTGTTGGGCATTATGCAGGTTCGGTGCTGCCTGGTGAAGCAGACAATTCCGTACTATCAGGACACCGCGATACTGTATTTCGAAAGCTAGGCGAAATAGGGAAAGGCGATTTACTTATTACGAACACAGAAGCAGGTACATTCACATTTAAAGTACGAAAAGTGCGAATTGTGGATGCGGATGATCGTACCGTCATTGTTCCTAAGCCTAAGGCAACCTTAACCGTCACCACCTGCTATCCTTTCTCATATATTGGTAATGCGCCTGAACGATACGTGTTAATTGCAGATTTAGTAAAAACTGAAGTATCGAAATAGAGAAATAGGCTGTGAGAAATCACAGCCTATTTTCACAATATAAAGGGGACCAAACTGTAAGGTAAAGTTCAAAAGCTAAGATTCAGGGGGCTCAATCAATCATGAATAAACAACAGCAAGAACATTTCTTTCGTCTATTAAGACAAACCTATGAATCTGCAACGGCAGATGAAGATGTCTCTATTGAAAAGATATTAGCCCAAATTAAAAGCGGCCTATCTGATATCTTTAAAAAACTACACTAAAAAGAACTTACCCTCCTAATGGAGAATAAGTTCTATTACAATCATTTAGTTTCGCGCTCTCTCTTCCATTTCTTCCTTCGTATAAATGACGCGCATTGGATTTCCACCGACTAAAGCACCCGCTGGCACATCTTTATGAACAAGGGACCCTGCAGAAACAATCGCACCATCTCCAATGATGACACCTGGAAGAATCGTGGAGTTTGCTCCAATCATCACCTCATCACCAATGACAACATCCCCTAAACGATATTCGTGAATTAAATACTCATGGGCAAGAATGGTCGTATTATATCCAATAATGGAATTATTCCCAACCGATATTTTTTCAGGAAACATCGTATCAGGCATGACCATCAGAGCAAAGGACGTTTGCTTGCCAATTTTCATATGCAGGAATGTTCGATACATCCAATTCTTCACGGACATAAAGGGTGTGATACGAGCAATTTGAATGATGATAAAGCACTTGACAACTTTCCAAAAGGACACGGTCTTATACACTTGCCAAAGCGAATTAGATCCTTCGACTGGATAGCGGACCGTTCTTCTCATACCGTTTTCCCTTGTAAAATATCGATTAAATCTGACATATGATTCAGTATATAATCTGGATGATACGTTTTCAAAAACTCAGTTCCCTTCAACGACCACGCTACACCGGCCGTCTTCGTCCCTGCATTTTTTCCACCGAGAATATCGTGATAATTATCTCCAATCATCATCGCCTCAGCTGGATCTGAACCAAGAGCATTCAACGCCTTTAAAAGCGGCTCCGGATCTGGTTTAGGCTTTTCGATATCATCCATCGTCACGACTACATCGAAGAACTGATCTAATCTGCTTAACTTGAGTCCTCTTTCAACGATATCTCGTTTTTTTGTCGTAACGATGGCCAACTTATACTTGCTTTGAAACAGGCTTTCTATCGTCTCGTATACGCCATCAAACTGCGTCACAAGCAAGTCATGGTGCTCCCAATTATGTTTGCGGTAAAAAGCTATCATTTCCTCGGCAAACTCCGGGTTAATAGATGAAAAAGTCTCTATTAAAGACGGACCAATAAATGGGAGAATATCTTCCCGTTTATACTGTCCTGGATAGTAATGATTGAGTGTTTCCGTAAAAGAAGCAATAATTAATTCATTTGTATTAATTAAAGTTCCATCTAAATCGAATAATAAAGTAGAAATATTACTGCTCATACACAGCTCCCTTTCTTTGCACACTTTCATAGCGATTCCATATATATCCTACGGCGATTGTCAGGACAATTGCCGTCACTAACCGAATGATCAATAGAGGCAAAACAGGAATCCCTAATGGAATAAAGATTAACGTGTCTTCTACTACGGCATGACATGCTACTAAAAAGATAAAAGCTAATGTCATATCTTTTTTCGACACACCTTCTTCTTTAGCAGCTTGAATCATAACCCCTGCCCCGTAAGCAAGCCCGATTGTTAAACCGGTTGCAAATGGCAGCGCTGCATTCTCCTTCATGCCTAATACCTTCATAACCGGCCCAAGCATTCGTGAAAAAGCTTCCAGCCATTTTTTATCTTTCATAATTTGAATAATAATCATTAATGGGATGACAATCAGCGCAAGTTGGACAATCCCCAACAGCGCCTTCACGATACCATGAGAGACAATGGCCCACACACCTGTAATTTCAGCAGTTTGTTGACTGACAAACCCATACTGCGCCATTTCTGATCCCCCATCCCATAAAAGGTTAATCATCACCGCAGCTAGTAGAGCTAATCCAAGTCGCACCGTCAAAATCACCCACAGCTTCACGCCTACTTTCATCGCA
This sequence comes from Peribacillus sp. Hz7, assembly GCF_042136355.1. Taxonomy (NCBI): domain Bacteria; kingdom Bacillati; phylum Bacillota; class Bacilli; order Caryophanales; family Bacillaceae; genus Peribacillus; species Peribacillus sp. Hz7. Next base: position 136,495 of record NZ_JBHHJV010000005.1, on the reverse strand, counting down.
ACACCCGTCTCAATCAGCAAGTTATGCGAAAAAGAAAGCATAACGGCAATAATAAATACTTCTTTTACCGTCAAATCGAGCGTCAAGATTCCCGCAATCCCGGCATATAAATTAAGAAAATTTCCGAGAACAAGCGGAATGGCCGCATCTCCAGATAAACCGAACAGCGCCATGAATGGACTAATTAAATCAATCACCCATGGCAAAATCGGAGTATATTGAAGAATGGTCACAATCAACGTAACTGGAAAAATGACTTTTCCTAACGTCCATGTTGTCTTTAATCCAACGATGAATCCCTTCTTCACTGACTCCCCGTACATAAACTCTCTCCTTTTCTTTCATCCTAAGCATCTAAATATCGCTGCTTCGCCATCCCGCTAAATCGACGATATACGAATAAAGCAACCGCTACAACAATAATAGTTAATGAAAGAATCTGTGCCATTCGAAGCGATTCCGTTAGCATTAAACTATCCGTACGCAATCCTTCGATAAAGAAACGACCGACTGAGTACCAGAATAAATAGGCTAAGAAAATTTCACCACGGCGTAAATTTACTTTTCTTAGCAATAAAAGAATCACTACGCCAAGTAAATTCCACAATGACTCATATAAGAAGGTTGGATGATAATAAGCACCATTAATATACATTTGATTAATAATAAATTGTGGCAAATGCAGATTTTCTAAAAAAGCTCTTGTGACCTCTCCGCCATGTGCCTCTTGGTTAATGAAATTTCCCCATCGGCCAATTGCCTGACCAAGTAATAAACTCGGTGCTGCAATATCAGCAATTTTCCAAAAAGAAACTTTTTTAACCTTCGCAAAAACAACCGCTGTTAACACGGAACCAATTAACGCACCATGAATCGCAATACCACCATTCCATATTTTAATAATCTCACCTGGATACTGCGAATAGTAATCCCATTGGAAAATGACATAGTAGATACGTGCACAAATGATGGCAATGGGCACCGCAAATAAAATCAAATCAACAAATAATTCTTTATGTAACCCTCTCCGCTCTGCTTCCCGAATAGCAAGCACAAGGCCAAGTAACACACCAATTCCGATAATAAGGCCATACCAATTAATTTGAAGCACACCTAAATCAAGCGCCACACGGCCAATCGGTTGAATATCTTGTTCCATTTATGTCCCTCTTTTCTACTTAAAAATCATCATGATCTGCTTCTGCAATTGCATGATTCAAACGATCAGAAAACTGCTCAGCAGCATTTACTCCCATTCGTTTTAAGCGATAATTCATCGCTGCCACTTCAATAATGACCGATAAATTTCGACCAGGTCGAACAGGTACTGTTAATTTTGTAATTTCTGTATCAATAATTTTCATGGTTTCTTCATCTAACCCAACTCGGTCATATTGCTTGTTTTTCTCCCAGAGCTCTAGGTGAATAACAATCGAGATTTTTTTATTACTGCGAACAGCTCCTGCTCCAAACAGTGTCATCACATTAATAATGCCTAATCCACGGATTTCAAGCAAATGCTCAATGAGTTCTGGTGCATTTCCAACAAGCGTATCTTGATCTTCTTGCCGAATCTCTACACAGTCATCCGCCACTAGGCGATGTCCCCGCTTCACTAATTCAAGTGCTGTCTCACTTTTACCAACACCACTTTTACCTGTAATAAGAACACCCACACCATAAATGTCTACTAACACACCATGCACAGCTGTTGTTGGAGCTAACCTGCTTTCCAAGAAGTTTGTTAAGCGACTGTACAGCCGTGTTGTTTTCATATTTGACAGCATAACTGGAACCGATTCTCGTTCAGAAGCCTCGATTAATTCTTCCGGCACAATCTGACCACGCGTAATAATAATCCCTGGTGTCGAGTCACGACAAAGCTCTTTCATACGATGTTTACGCTCCGCTTCATTAAGTCGTGTAAAAAAAGACACTTCTGTCCGCCCTAATAATTGGAGACGCTCAGCTGGATAATAATCAAAAAAACCCGCAATCTCAAGTCCCGGACGAGATAAGTCGCTTGTCAAAATCGGTCGGTTAACTCCTTCTTCACCACTAACAAGCTCAAGGTTAAACGCATCGATTACATCTTTTATACGAACTTTAGCCATCTAGGCTGCCCTCCTTTTTGGAGTAAAATTTTTTGACTCAATGCTCATTCCATTTTAGCATTTTTCCCGTAATATCCAAACAATGCGTTTTTATAAGCAAATATTTTCTAAATCGATGTGATTTTTTTATATGGCTTTGTTATAGAACGTTGTGGATTTTTAGCTCACTTAATCAACCATATTATTTAACACAGCCTTCCATAATAAGGAGGCTTGCCGAATTCGACAAGCCTCCTTATTATCATTATGAAACTGAGATTGCACCGGTCTTCGTATCTGCAAAAATATGCAAAACCGGCGTTTGATCGTACACCGTCTGAAACTTTAACACTTTTTGAATTACATCGCTCTTTTCTTCTACGATTTTGATTCCTTCTAGGTTGACATTAAAACCACCTAAATTCGATTTCAACTCCCCTGATACCGCCGCTCCAGACGCTACAGATAGCTGAATCTTCCCTGTAATCGACTTAGCGTATAAAGAATCACTTTCTTCATTGTCATTCCGACAAATAATTTGCCCGTTAAAGGTCTGTACATCCACCTTTTTAAAGTGTCCTCCAGCTTCAATCGCCCCATTCAACGTTTCAGCTTCAACTTTATCAAAGTGAGACGCTTGAATCGTAATCGTGCCATTTCCTGTTTCTAATTCACAATTCTCTCCTCTGACGCTATCCATGGAAATCGATCCATTCGCTGATTTGACTTTGACTTCTTCTGCAGCTAAGGATTCTGCGGCTACTCCTCCATTAAACATCCTAATCCTAAGCTGCTTATATTCTTTTTGCGGGACATAAATGAGTACATCTGCTTTAATGCCCTTTTCTTGTAAGTAAAATTTCAGCGTTCCATCTTCAATGGCAAATATCACTTCATTTAAGAAGGCTTCACGCGCTTGATCCTGGTCATCCACGCGGTACACCTTTGCTTCACACTCTACACGCACATCATGGTGATCCCAAGCAATCATTTTTATTTTTCCATTTGCGATATCCACATCTAAATCTTCAATGATCTTTTCATCATGCTGAAAAATATGAGAAACAGTAAATGATTTCCCAAAATTAAAATCTAAATCTGTATCTTTAATTTTTTGAAAAGCACTTTCAACAAATTCAAAAATTTTCTCTTTCGATGATTGAATATTTTTCTTAAATGTATCATGAGCGTCATCTTGATATTGCTTCTTCGCCTCAATTACTTCTGTTGACAATTCATTTTTCAACACTTGCTCTTTCTGTTCACTTTCTTTCCCTGCTTTATCTAATGCCTCTAAAATAGTTAACGCTTCTTCCGCAGTGATTTTGCCATCTTGAACGAGTTGAAGAATTCTTTTCTTTTCTTCCTGCATCGCTACTCCCCACTTTCTGCTTTATACTCTATACATACGCCCAGATGGTTAAAAGGTTTCATGTTTCTTCCATTCGACGATTTCCTCGGAAATAATCGATATTGAATAAAAATTCCACAAAAAAAGCAAGCCAAAATGGCCTGCCTTTTTACACAAATTGCTCTCTTTCCTCAATTCTCTTTTCCATTCGACTTCGATCTCTTGTAAGTATAGGCTGCAAATATTTCCCTGTATACGATTCAGGAATTTGGCAAATTTCTTCCGGCGTTCCATAGCCGACAATCGTTCCGCCTTTATCGCCGCCTTCAGGGCCTAAATCAATTAAATAATCAGCCGCCTTAATAATATCTAAATTATGCTCGATGACTAAAACTGTATCACCATTTTCCACTAAGCGTTGGAGCACAATAAGAAGACGGGCAATATCATCTACATGAAGACCTGTCGTTGGCTCATCTAATATATAGAAAGAGCGTCCTGTTGAACGACGGTGAAGTTCCGATGCTAATTTCACTCGCTGTGCTTCCCCTCCAGATAAAGTAGTCGCTGGCTGACCAAGCTTGAGATAACCTAACCCTACATCATAAAGCGTTTGTATTTTCCGTTTAATTTTCGGGATATTTTCAAAAAAGACAAGTGCATCTTCTACTGTCATATTTAAAATATCGGAAATATTTTTTCCCTTATAACGCACTTCAAGTGTTTCACGATTATACCGTTTCCCATGACACACTTCACAAGGTACATACACATCCGGTAAAAAGTGCATTTCAATTTTAATAATTCCATCGCCACGACATGCTTCACAGCGACCACCTTTTACATTAAAACTAAAGCGCCCTTTTTTATACCCTCGAATTTTTGCTTCGTTCGTTGCCGCAAACACATCACGAACATCATCAAATACACCTGTATAAGTGGCTGGATTCGATCTTGGCGTTCGACCGATTGGTGATTGATCAATATCGATGACTTTATCCAACTGTTCGATTCCCTTTAATTCTCGGAATGCACCAGGTTTCACTTTGGAGCGATTTAATTTTTGCGCTAACTCTTTATGAACAATTTCATTTACTAACGTACTTTTTCCGGAGCCAGATACGCCTGTTACCGCTACAAACATCCCAAGTGGAATCTTTACATTGACGTTTTTTAAATTATTTTCCTTCGCACCTTTTACCTCAATAAAACGTCCATCACTTTTACGACGTTCTAAAGGAAGCGGAATAAATTTCTTCCCTGATAAATATTGACCGGTTAAGGAATTTTCGTCTTTCATAACTTCTTCCGGTTTACCAGATGAAACAATTTGCCCACCATGAGTACCTGCTCCAGGACCGACATCAATTAAATAATCGGCAGCAAGCATCGTATCTTCATCATGCTCGACAACAATCAATGTATTTCCAATTTCCTTCATATTTCTTAGCGTTGCAATCAACCGATCATTATCTCGTTGATGTAAACCAATCGACGGTTCATCCAAAATATACAGTACACCTGTTAGACGCGAACCAATTTGTGTCGCTAAACGAATTCGCTGTGCTTCTCCGCCGGATAATGTACCAGCCGCTCGACTTAACGTTAAGTAATCTAATCCAACATTCGCTAAGAAAGTGAGTCGTTCTCGAATTTCACGTAAAATTAATTTCGCAATCGCTGCTTCTTTTTCCGTAAGTTGTAAGTGCTCAAAAAATTCAAGTGACTCTTCAATGGATAATGAAGTTGTGTCACTAATATGTTTTCCTTGAATAAGGACGGCCAAGCTTTCTTTCTTCAATCGATTTCCTTTACAGCTTGAGCAAGCACGTGTGGACATGTATTTTTCCATTTGTTCACGAATATAATCGGAGTTCGTTTCCTTATGACGACGGGCAATATTTTTCAATACACCTTCGAACTGAATATGCCCTTCTTGCATTCGACCGTAATCATTTTCATAGCGGAAATAGATTTTGTCTGAACCTGAACCCATTAATACCTTTTCCATTTGTTCTTCTGATATATCTTTGACCGGAGTATCTAAATCGATATTGTAATGTTTAGCAACCGCTTCAAGCAATTGCGGATAATATTGCGAGCTCGTTGGCTCCCAAGGCGCAATAGCATGTTGACGCAGAGTTAGCTCTGGATTTGGAATGACTAATTCACGGTCCACTTCTAATGTAGCTCCTAAGCCATCACAATCAGGACACGCCCCAAATGGACTGTTAAATGAAAACATACGCGGTTCCAGCTCTTCAATCGAAAAACCACAATGCGGGCAAGCATGATGCTCACTAAACAGTAATTCTTCCTCTCCGATCACATCAATGATGACTTTTCCCTCACCTAATTTAAGCGCACTTTCAAGCGAATCGGCTAAACGCGACGCAATGTCCTCTTTAATGACAATTCGGTCAACAATCACTTCAATGGAATGCTTTTTATTTTTTTCAAGACTAATGTCCTCGCTTAAATCATACATGTCTCCATCAATTCTCACGCGAACATAGCCTTGTTTTTTTATATCTTCTAATAGCTTCGTGTGCATCCCTTTTCGTCCAGAAACGATGGGCGCTAACACTTGAAGCTTTGTCCGCTCCGGATATTCTAAAATCCGATCGACCATTTGTTCAATTGTTTGTGAACTAATTTCAATGTGATGAGTCGGACAAGTAGGCCGCCCTACTCTAGCAAACAACAGTCGTAAATAGTCATAGATTTCTGTTACTGTTCCGACTGTTGACCGGGGATTTCGACTGGTGGTTTTTTGATCAATGGAAATAGCTGGTGATAACCCTTCGATTGAATCGACATCCGGCTTATCCATTTGCCCTAAAAACTGGCGTGCATAAGCGGAAAGAGACTCTACATAACGTCTTTGTCCTTCTGCATAAATCGTATCAAAAGCTAAGGACGACTTACCAGACCCTGATAATCCTGTAATAACCACTAGTTGATCTCTTGGAATCGTCACATCAATATTTTTTAAATTATTGGCTCTGGCACCTTTTATTACAATCTTATCCATTGCCATACTCTCGTCATCCTTCCGCTTTTAACTCTAATAATAAATCACGAAGTTCGGCTGCTCGTTCAAAGTCTAACGCCTTAGCCGCTTCTTTCATATCTAATTCTAATTGCTGCATCACTTTTTCGCGCTCTTTCTTCGATAATTTTGCATAGTTTGGTGCAGATTGTTCTTGATAGGTTTCTGATTCTTCTGCTACATGCGTTGCGCGAATGACATCACGAATTTCTTTTTGAATCGTTTGCGGAACAATTCCGTGTTCTTCATTATAACGTTCTTGAATTTCACGACGACGTTTTGTCTCTTCGATGGCTAGCTCCATTGAATTTGTCATACGATCGGCGTACATAATTACATGCCCGTTTGCATTTCGTGCTGCTCGCCCAATCGTTTGAATGAGCGACCGCTCTGAACGAAGGAAGCCTTCTTTATCGGCATCTAATATGGCTACTAACGACACCTCTGGAATGTCCAAACCTTCTCGAAGCAAGTTAATCCCGACTAGCACATCATATTTACCCATACGAAGCTCACGAATAATCTCAATCCGTTCTAACGTTTTCACTTCTGAATGTAAATATTGCACTTTAATGCCGATTTCTTTTAAATAATCGGTTAAGTCTTCGGACATTTTTTTCGTTAAGGTTGTAATTAAGACACGTTCATTCTTCCGAATTCGCTCTTGGATTTCATCAATCAAGTCATCAATCTGACCTTCAATTGGTCGTACATCAATAAGCGGGTCAAGCAGACCGGTAGGACGAATAATTTGTTCGACCATCTCTGGCGTATGCTCCAATTCGAATGGCCCCGGCGTCGCTGAAACAAAAACAGCCTGACTCACTTTCTCTTCAAACTCTTCAAAACGTAAAGGTCGATTGTCCTTCGCTGATGGCAAACGAAATCCATGATCCACTAACACTTGCTTACGCGCTTGGTCCCCATTAAACATCCCGCGAACTTGCGGCAATGTCACATGTGATTCATCGACAACAAGCAGAAAATCCTTTGGAAAATAATCCAATAACGTATAAGGTGTTGCTCCTGCCGGACGAAGGGTTAAATGACGTGAATAATTCTCAATCCCGGAACAGAAGCCCATTTCCCTCATCATTTCCAAGTCGTAGCGCGTTCTCTGCTCTAGGCGCTGTGCTTCAAGCAGCTGATCATTGTCGCGTAACTCCTTCAAACGCTCTTCTAATTCTTTCTCGATATTCTCAATCGCTATGCGCATCTTTTCTTCACGAGTAACGAAGTGAGACGCTGGAAAAATAGCGATGTGCTCTCGTTCCCCTGTAATTTCTCCCGTTAATGCGTCTACTTCTCGAATTCGATCAATTTCGTCACCAAAAAACTCCACTCGAACACACTGTTCGTCACGTGAAGCCGGAAAAATCTCAACAACATCGCCTCGTACCCTAAACGTTCCCCTTGTGAACTGAATATCATTTCGTTCATACTGAATATCGACAAGCTTATGGAGCAATGCATTTCGATCAATTTCCATTCCTGTGCGCAATGATACGACCATTTCGCGATACTCTTCAGGAGAACCTAAACCATAAATACAAGAAACACTCGCAATAATAATGACATCGTCCCGTTCAAACAATGATGATGTCGCCGAATGCCGCAATTTATCAATCTCGTCGTTAATACTCGCATCTTTTTCAATAAATGTATCTGTCGAAGGCACATACGCTTCTGGCTGATAATAATCATAGTAACTAACAAAATATTCAACAGCATTATTCGGGAAAAACTCTTTAAACTCACTATAAAGCTGCCCTGCTAATGTTTTATTATGAGCAATCACAAGTGTCGGTTTATTCACTTCTTTAATGACATTAGATACCGTAAACGTCTTCCCTGTTCCCGTTGCACCAAGCAATGTTTGATACCTTTTGCCCTCATTAATGCCCTCCACAATCTTTTGAATCGCTGCAGGCTGATCTCCTTGAGGAGAATATTTAGAGACTAACTCAAAAACATCCTTCACTAACATTGCCTCCTACGTAACCGTTTTATCTCATATATACACATTCTACCACAACTGACCATCTACAAACCAACAAAAGCGAACGTTTATTCCTATTTTTTTAAAAAAATAAGGCTTTGTTAAACAATATGGTTAATAACACAATGTCTGGCTCATTTTTTCCAAAAGTGAACACTATTAACCTAACTAAAAAAGCACCTGCTCAGGCGCTTTTCGATGTTCTCTTCATCATTTTCGATGATAAATAAAAACCTAGCGTTAACGAAAACGCATCGATCACAATGAGAGGCCATGTATGCGTATAGCCTTTATATGCCGATGCTGCAATTAATGCCACCGTTAAAACTAATCCTACAACATGGTTATACGTAACCCTTGTAAATAACATTACAAGAAGACAAGGCAAAAAAAGCGCAGCAAGAAATTTCGTAATCATATTGTCCATCTCCTTATCATAAAGGGCATTATTTCTTAGTTTAGTGAAAGTCATTCTCTTTGACAATCTTTACAAATAGCTTCCTAAATGAATTCATTATAACGTTTAATCATAAAAGATACACTTATTAAGTAAAGCCTCTGTGGTAAAACACTGTTGATTAACAAAAACTCGTAAAAAAAGCAAAGCCCCGTGAAATAGAAATTTGCTTTCTCTTCTTAATCAAACACTCTAATTATTTTTCATAGGATGTCCTCATCTATTTGTCAATATGTCTTCCGCTCGGTTTTGATTTTTTCCTCATTAGTAGTCAAAATGCTCCCTCCTTCACATCATTGCAACAAACTCTATTAAAATACCTATTTTATACAAATTAATACTCATAATTTCCTAATTTGACACAAACACATTGAAATAACTACCATTCCACTGTCGTATAATGTACTATAATGACTGAAATAATTTTCTATTTTTATAGTAAAAAGGGTAAAAACCAGACTATCAAATGTATAAAAAACCTTGTATTAACCCATCAAAAATCATAGGAGGAAAGCTTTATGAAAAGTAAAGTAATGACAATACTCGTAGCTACCTTTGTATTTTTTGCCACCTTCTCTTCTTCCATCGAAAGCCATCTCGTTTCTGCAGCGAGTAAGGAAGGCATCGTTACTGCAAACACTCTCAATGTTCGCGAAAAAGCATCGACTAGTTCCAAAAAAATCGGTACGCTGAAAAAAGGGAAGATTGTAACGATTACGAAACAACAAAGCAGCTGGTCTCAAATTAAATATGGCTCAAAAACGGGCTGGATTTCTACTACATACATAAATGAAATAGGCTATGTAACCTCTACTACATTAAAACTATACAAATCGAACAGCTCTAACAGCACATCTTTAGCTACCTTAAAAAAAGGTACCTCTGTGCAAATTAAAGCGACTAAAGGCAGCTGGCTTCAAGTCTATGTATCATCGAATAAAAAGACAGGCTGGGTTACAAAAAAGAATATTTCCAGCACAAAAGCAGCAGCTACAACAGCCTCTACAACTACATATTATGTGACTTCTAATACATTAAATATTCGTCAATCCAGCACTACTAAGGCAAAAATCTTAAAAACTATTAAAAAGGGCGATGCTGTTACCTACTACTCAAAGTCTGGTAACTGGGCAAAAGTAAAAACGAGCTCAGGAACGATAGGATGGGCTTCGCTTACATACTTATCGAAAACAAAGCCTGCCGTAACAAAAACGTATTACGTGACGGCGAATTCATTAAATGTTAGAGCAGCTGGCAATACTTCAGCTAAAGTGCTTACAGCCATTAAAAAAGGAGCAGCTGTCACTTACTATTCAAAATCAGGTGATTGGGCAAAAATTAAAACGGCTTCCGGCGTAACCGGTTGGGTTTCGATGAAATACTTATCTACAACAAAACCAAAAGTCACAGCAAGTGCTGAGACGGTTTCAAATAGCACTATGCGCTATGTTATATCGGAAACGTTAAACGTTCGTCAATCAGCAAGCTCCTCATCTGCCATTTTAGAAACAGCTTCTCGCGGGGATGCTTTAACATTAAAACAAACAAGTGGAGACTGGGGGAAAGTCGTTACTTCTAATAATGTAACCGGTTGGGTTTCTCTTGCCTATGTATCTAATAAAAAGTGGACAAAAGGATTAAAGAACAAAGTTATCGTGCTTGATCCAGGCCATGGAGCTCAAGACCCTGGTGCTCTTGGAAGTGAGCATAGGGAAAAAGATCTAACGCTCGCTACTGCGAAAAAGGTCCAAGCAAGACTAGAAGCAGCTGGAGCTAAAGTCGTGATGACAAGAACGGGAGATACCTACCCAACGCTATCAGAACGAGTACAAATTAGTAAAAAGAATAATGCAGATGTATTCATTAGCATTCACTATAACTCAAGTGCCGATAAAACAGCCAACGGCATTGATACGTTCTATTGGACGACGTACATGAATGAAAAAGAATTAGCTGAAATCGTTCAAAAAGAATTAATTAAAAGTACAGGTTTAAAAAATCGCGGTTCAAAAACAGGAAACTTCCAAGTCGTACGTACAAATGACGGCGCATCGCTTTTAGTAGAACTAGGATTCATTTCTAATCCAGATGAAGAAGAGATTATTTCAACAACTGAATTTCAAAATGATGCCGCTACTGGAATCACAAATGGACTAAAAGCATACTTTGATTTATTTTAAAAAAAGCTTTGGACGAGTCAATGTCGTCCAAAGCTTTTTTCATTAAGGGTTTCAACCTTTTCGTTAAAATATTCATTACTGTCACATTACTTGAAGGTCCTTCAGCTGACTTTCCACAAACAACAACCCAAGTTCATAATGCTCTCCTTCAAATAACGCTCGTTGTACAAGACGCATCTCTCCATTGTTCCCAATCACTTCAAGCTTACAGTGAGCCCGATTCTTTTGCAGAGCTTGGTAGAGCTGTGCTTCTGTTTTCACGACAACACCATTAATTTTGGAGATTATTTCTCCTTTTTCAAGACCCATTTTGTCCGCTGGAGTGTTCGGGATAACTCCAAGAATCTTGACGCCCTTTGCACTTTGCGAGAAGTAAAATGGACGTTTGTCATCAGCCGTTTTCTGTAGATAATAGATTAGTTCACGCCCTGCTAACGCAAGGATTGCCGTCACAATCGCGAGCACTGGATACCAATAGCTTAGAAGTGCAAGTACTGTCATAAAGGAACCTAAAGAGACAACTTGTTTTCCATGAGCCTTGACCGCTTGTTCTGGAATCGTTCCTTGCACGTTCTGGGTAAAACCAATGATGACTGGAAGTACAATTGGCGCAATCTGTGCTTCACCAATCGAAAAGATTGGATACCACGTAAACGGTGCAGCAAGTTCCCCGCCGGGAATAAAAACAAACATCGGAAGCAACCAAATTCTGCGTGATGCATATAATCCAATTGTTTGTCCCCGCTTAGAAACAGTGAACTGCGGTGTCATAATTTTGGCACCATTTCGCTGAATGATAAATCCTTCAGCAATCAACAAAAGCCCAAGCAAAATAGCCAATGTTGGATAGATAGCCTTCTCTAGCTGTTCAAAATACTCATTCCATACCGGAAGCTGCACGTTTTGTTGATAAATGAAAAATACGATAAAGAATGTCAACGAAAGCGTGTAAGCTGGTGATAAGAAACGGAACTGGAACGTCAACGCCAGTACTAGCGTAACAGCTGTTAGAATAATCATAGCTGCTATCGGAATGGTCAGCCCTGTCCCAAGCGTAATAATCGAAAGAATCAGACCCCATAGAAGCCCTTGCGGCAACAAGCCTTGCCATTCATGAGAGCTATCCAAAATTTTCGTATTAAAATTGCGCCGTTCTTGCTTCACACGTTGAGATCCAATCCACCAGCATAATATCAGAGACAAATAAAACAATGGATTTAAAAAGAGTTCTCCTAATCCAACTAAGCACGCAATCAGCCAGTCTGTCATTAAATCTCCACCACCTTTGCTATCTCCTATTCTACCAAAAATACAGTAGCCGGTGGAGGGTCGGATTCATTAATTAAAAGATTAGATGAAGGATCTCTTTTTTAGATAATAAAACACTGTTAAAAGGCGTGCGAGACCGTGGTCACGCACACCTGAGTCAAAAGTTGTATTACCTTTCAAAGCCTTTAGATACATGACATAGTAGCTACTCGTTAGTTCGGCTAAACGATGGACTGACTACATATTTAATCGCCGTTCTTAGCTGCACATCATTCTTTTCATCTTGAATCTTTTCCAAAATACTCGCTTCTAGCTTTGAGGCGGTTTCGCGGTCAAGCTTTCCAGTTACGTTCAATTTTTTCACTTTCTGAAAGGCTTTAATGGCCACTTCTGTTTGTACATCAAAATAGCCGTCTTCTCGTCCTGTTTCAAAGCCCAGCCCTTTTAACATCGCTTGAGCATATTGAATTTGTTCATCTGTCATATCTCGTTCCAATGTTTTTTCAACCGTTAAAGGATGGACATTGAAAAAGCGAGGCTGCTGTACTTGAATGGTCGGCTCAATTCCTTTTTTGTGAATCCAGTTTCCTTCTGGTGTTAACCATTTGTATAGTGTCAGTTTAAGATTGCTGCCATCTCCCATCTTCACTGCTTGCTGAACCGTTCCCTTACCAAATGTTTTCTGTCCAACCAGCGGATAGCCACCAGCCTCTTTGAGAGCTCCTGCTAAAATTTCCGATGCTGAAGCACTTCCTCCATCCGTTAATACGACAATCGGATAACTCTTTTCCTTTGTTAGCTTGGTGTAAAAAGATTCTGTGTTTCCAGATCGCTCCGCAATTTGCAGGAAAGGCTTTTCTTTTGTAATAAATTGTTCTAAAATGGCCTGAACACTAGAAAGCAAGCCACCTGGATTACCCCGTACATCAATGACAAGTCCTTCCATCCCTGCTTGCTCTAACTTGCTCAATTGCTCTTTAAAATCCTTTGCCGTATTTTCCGAGAAGGTCGTTAATTCAATATAACCGACTTTCTTGCCTGCTTCTTCTTTTATAGAAGAAAAAACCGTATCCAGCGGAATTTCTGCCCGTTCAATACTAAATTCAATTGGTTTATTAATCCCCTCACGTTTAACCTCAAGCTTCACAACGGTGCCTTTTTCTCCACGAATCTTCAAACGAGTTTCATATAAATCTAGCCCTTCTACGCTTTCTCCATCTACTTTTACAATTTCATCTTTTGGCTTTAAGCCTGCTTTTTCGGCTGGGGAATCTTTATAAGGAGAGACAATAATAATTTTCCCCTCTTCCATTCCAATTTCTGTACCAATCCCCTCAAAGGATGAATCGAGCGTTTCATTGAATTGTTGGGACATTTCTTTGTTCATATAAACGGAATACGGATCCTTTAAGGTGGAAACCATCCCTTGAATCGCACCTTCAATTAATTGATCACTCTCTACTTTCTCCACATATTGATTCAAAATTAAGTGATAAGCTTGTTCGATTTTATCCCATTCCTCTACTTCATTTCCCATTTGCTTGCTCTGCTGCCCGCTATCCTTTTGAAAACTTGTCCAATATAAACCACCAGAAAACCCCATCAATAGCGAGACGACAATTACTAACGGAAATACCCATTTTTTAGTCATCCTATTCACCTTTTCTACTCTGTAATGTACTTCACTATATGAGTAAATTAAGAGAAATATGATGATATTTAGAAAAGCGAAAGCTCTGAAGCTGATTACCTATCTATTAAAAAAGGCGAATCATGAAGAATGAATTTCGGGACAGCCTCTCCGTTTAGGTGGACAAAAAGGCCTTCAAGCCGGGGGATGAAGGCCTTTTTCCCGCATTCCCACACGCCAAATGGCCTTCATCTGCGTTATGAAGGCCTTTTTCCCGCATTCCCACACGCCAAATGGCCTTCATCTGCGTTATGAAGACCTTTTTCCCGCATTCCCACACGCCAAATGGCCTTCATCTGCGTTATGAAGGCCTTTTCCCCACCTTCCCACACTCCAAATGGCCTTCATCCGGGTTATGAAGGACTTTTTCCTGCATTCCCACACGCCAAATGGCCTTCATCTGCGTTATGAAGGCCTTTTTCCCGCATTCCCACACGCCAAATGGCCTTCATCTGCGTTATGAAGGCCTTTTTCCTGCCTTCTCACACACCAAATGGCCTTCATCCGGGGCATGAAGGACTTTTTCCTGCATTCCCACACGCCAAATGGCCTTCATCTGCGTTATGAAGGCCTTTTTCCTGCCTTCTCACACACCAAATGGCCTTCATCTGCGTCATGAAGGACTTTTCCCTGCATTTCAATACGCGAAATGGCCTTCATCCGAGCTTTGAAGTACATCATCCTGCATTCCCACACACAAAAAGCCCTTCATCCAGATCACGAAGGACATTATCCAGGGGGACATTAAAGAATAGCCCCCCAATAAAGTTTTAATTTAGAAAGTAGATAATTATCATTCTACTTTTATTGATAAAAGGACCATTGATGAACTCCCACTTTTTTATAGTTTTTCTCTAGAATCCTCCGTATCCTCTTTTTAGACTTCACTACTTTACACCAATCATAGATTAGATTTGTAGTAATTTTTTGATTAGGAAAAAGAAGCTTAAATTCCTTCACACTTTGCATTATAGTTGTTTCAGCCAATTCTTTATGGCCACATCCTTTACAAATACATTTGTGTCCCTCAATAGAAATAGCAAATGAATCGCACTTTACACATGTCATTCCCTTTCGTAACTGATCATAATCATAAGATGGTAACTGTTGAAAAGGAGAATCTTCAATATGCAACTTAACTAATTTGTCGGCTAGCATTTTGTGCTTTTCATTTAGTTTTAAAGATATCTTATTTAGTTTGTTTAAATAACGATTAACCTGTGTTGGGAAAATAAATGGCTTGTTGAGAGGTGATTGGTATAGGGTAAATTCCGGATTGATAAAAACAACTGAAGCATTAATAGGCAGATTAAATCCAAGATTGTGGAGTAACTGACGTAACAAAGATTCGCTTCTACTCAATTGGTTGATTGGATTAATAATTTCAAATTTGGATTTCTTATATATTCTGTCAGAGTCATAATAATAATCCCCTTCATAATTTTTCACTTCGTAAAAGTAAATGGCTTCTGACGTAATAATAAGTGAATCAATTTGAAATATGGTGCTATTCATTTTGAGCAGCAGATCATTTAATATCAAGCATTCACATTGCAGCTTTTCTGTCAATGTATCAAAAAACATCTCCCCTTCATAGCCCTTTTCAAGGTTGAAATATTGCTGCTTTTCATCGTCAGAAAGATTCATACGAATATTTAACGACTTCAGAATTAGTAATTGAGATGATTTAGTACGAGATTTATACGCCATAACCCACATCCTTTCTTGGTTTTGGAATTCTACATTTATTTTAATGAATATTTTGTTAAAAGTCATAAGTTTAAAAAAGAACTAACGGAAAAAATACAAAAGCAGGTGGAGGAAAACCCTCCACCTGCTTTATTTTAGGAGCTTATGAGACAGCCCCGTTTTTTATCAATTAATAAGAAACATAGTTTAATGGATTAACGGCATTGGATTTCGAAACATTCCATGGTCCTTTATGTACCTCAAAGTGTAAATGCTGTCCGTAAGAATGCCCCGTATTCCCCATAATACCAATTTGTTGACCCTTTGATACAACTTGTCCAGCACTTGCTTGACGAGAGTTTAGATGCGCATAAACCGTCGTATATAACTGGCCGCCAATCGAATGAGAAATAAAGATAACATTTCCATAAGAATCTGAGTAATAGGAACGGCTCACGACCCCATCTGCGGCTGCAACAACTGAAACTGTTCCACTTGCAGCAATATCAATTCCAGCATGCTGTTTATTCCAGCGCGGTCCCATTTGAGATGTGACAACACCTGCAGATGGTCGCGTGAAACTGCCTGATGAAACAGGAGCCTCTTTTACAGCTGATGATGAAGATGAAGACGAAGATGATGGCGATGATGCTGCTGACGAACTACTTGCTTGCTGCTTCGCTTCTGCTGCTGCTTTTTTACGAGCCGATTCTGCTTCTGCTAAACGCGAATTTTCTAGTTCAATCGCCTTTTTAATCGCCGATTCCTGTGCAGCAAGGTTCGCTGCTTCTTCCTCAAGACCTACTTTATACTCTTCTGCTTCTTCATGTTTGTGCTTCAGTTTTTTCTGAAGCGCTTCTTTTTGCTGCTTTTGTTTCTTTTGCTTCTCTTCCAATTTTACTAACTCAGCCTTCATCGCTTCTAAACTGGCTAATTTGTCTTCTACTGCTTTTTGCTTTGTTTCTAACTCTTTTTTATCCTGCTCATGTTGTACTAAAATATCGCGGTCCGCTTCAGCAATTGTGGCTACTGCATTCACACGATCAAGGAAGTCACTAAAGCTAGATGAACCAAAGATTACTTCTAAATAATTCACATCGCCGCCTGATTCTTGGAAAGAAACAGCTCGGTCTTTCAATACTTCATTTCGTTTTGCAATTCGATCTTTCAACACTATAATCTCTGCTTTTAACGCTTCGATTTCTGCTTTCGTTTCAGCAATTTGATTATTTTTTTGCTCAATTTTACTAGCTGTTTCTTCTAGACTTTTCGCAAGCTCTTCCAGCTGTTCTTCAACGGTGAGCTGCTGAGCTTCCAATTTATCAATTTCTGCTTCCGTATCCTTAATATCTACCTTTATATCAGAACTCTTCTCTTGAATACTCTCTTTCTTTTCGTTTAAATCCGAAAGAGATTCAGCATAAGCTGCTGGAGCTGTAAATATACTGCTTACTCCCAGTACAAGAGCGGCGTTCAATGCTATCATTTTCTTCTTCATTTCTTACATTCTCCTTTCTTCTCCAAAAATCTGAGCTTCAAGGAGAAGGTTAATCATTTGCTTATACTTTCAAAAACTTTCTAACAGACATTAAGCTTCCCCACATACCAATTATTGCTCCGAGTAACAGTAAAGCCGTAGACACTTGGAGAATAAATGTACCAGTCGGCAGCATTTCTAAATATTTAATCGTAAATTGCGGCATAGCCCATGTATATAATTGAGAATAAAAAATGGAAATTAACGCTATCGGTACAATAGAACCGAAAACACCTAACCATAATCCTTCAAGGAAGAACGGCCAACGAATAAATGAATTCGTTGCTCCTACGAGTCTCATAATCTCAATTTCTTTACTTCTCGCAACGATCGTAATCTTAATGGTATTAGAGATTAAGAACATAGCTGTGAATAGCAATCCAGCAATTAATACAAGCCCTATATTTCGAGCAATATCTACAAAACTAAATAAATTTTCTACAAAACCTTGACCATAGTTCACGCTTTGAACGAGCTCAATTTTTTCAATTTTTTTCGCGACTTTAATTACATCTTCTGGCGTTTTCGTTTTAATAATATACGCATCACGAAGCGGGTTATCTTGTTCAAACGGTTTAAACACATCACCGTTGTCACCGAGATCATCAATTAAATTATCTAACTCTTTATCCCTTGGAGAAAACACAACCGTATCTACACCAGAAATCTGT
Organism: Peribacillus sp. Hz7; assembly: GCF_042136355.1. Lineage (NCBI taxonomy): Bacteria > Bacillati > Bacillota > Bacilli > Caryophanales > Bacillaceae > Peribacillus > Peribacillus sp. Hz7. The sequence goes on along the minus strand of NZ_JBHHJV010000005.1, from coordinate 118,507 downwards.
TTCAAATCCTTTTCAACCGAAACTCGATCAGCATCGTCCGCTGCATTGTCCAAAAACGCTTTAATTTCAACATCATTCTGCACATTGTCCGCAATATGGTTTAAATTCATCATAATCACTAAGAAAACACCGACTAATAACAACGTGACCGTTACAGCACTAATCGATGCAAAGGTCATCCAGCCATTACGCGCAATGTTTTTAAAGCTTTCACGGAAATGACGACCTAACGTACTAATTCTCATATCCGTACTCTCCTCGCTGCTCATCTCGAACAATACGGCCGCCTTCAATCGCAATAACGCGATGTTTGATATTGTTCACGATGTCTTTATTATGCGTCGCCATGACGAGCGTCGTGCCACGTCGATTAATCTCTTCAAATATGTTCATAATATCCCATGATGTTTCCGGATCTAGATTTCCTGTCGGTTCATCGGCAATAACCACTTTAGGATCATTAACAATCGAACGGGCAATCGCAACACGCTGCTGTTCTCCACCTGAAAGTTCGGTTGGCTTCATTCTGGCCTTATGCTTCAGTCCAACAAGGTCCAATACTTCCATTACTCTTGGTTTAATTTCTGCAGGATCCGTTTCGATTACTTCCATGGCGAAAGCTACATTCTCGTAAACCGTATACTTCTCTAACAATTTAAAATCTTGGAATACCATGCCGATATTACGGCGAAATAGAGGGACTTTCGAGTTGCGAATACTTGGAAGGCTAATCCCATTAACGATAATATTCCCTTTTGAAGGCTTCTCTTCGCGGTACATCATTTTAATAAATGTTGATTTACCGGCTCCACTTGGACCGACTACATAAACAAACTCACCTTTTGCAATTTTCACATTAATTCCATTGGCAGCTACTACGCCATTGGGATATGTCTTAGACACATCTTTCATTTCTATCATATAAAAACCACCTAATTAGTTTTTAAATTCTATCTTCCTTCGACAAAAATCAACAAGAAACTACCTTCTTTTTACTCACAGACACCATTATAACATCAAACTTTGACAATTTAAGAATAAATATATTACAATTTAATTTCATTTGGAACATGAAAAAAGCACCTTAAACAGGTGCTTTTGAACTATTTTTTAAAATAATCGTTATTCTTACTTTTTCTCCGCTAACCATTCCGCTACTTTAGCTGCGTCATTTTCATCTAATAAGCCTTTAGGCATAGCTCCTTGCCCTTCTAGAATCACTTTCTCAACATCTTCTTGTGACAATCTAGAACCAATTTTATCTAAGTCCGGAGCTGAACCGCTTACTAAATCACCCCCATGACAAGCAGAGCATTTATTTTCATACAACTTAGCAGCATCCCCGGCACCTGCTGTATCTGTTGTTTCAGCGCCCTCATCATTCCCGCCGCCGCAAGCAGCTAGTACGAGTGATGTTCCCATTAATAAAGCGAGTATTTTCTTTTTCATGAATAATCCCCCTCCTGAGTATATTTTACCCAAATCCTATTATAGCAACTTTATACACGTTTAAAACCCTCGCCAAGTACTTCCGAAGCATCCGTTACAATGACAAACGCTTTAGCATCAACTAGTTTGACCAATTGTTTCAGTTTTGTGAATTCGGACTGATCCACCACACACATTAAAATCGGACGTGTATCATCGGTATATCCACCTTGACCAGATAGTCTCGTGACACCCCGATCTAACTCATGTAATATAGCCTTCCTCACTTCAGGCTCTCTATTCGTAATAATAAGCGCAAGTTTAGAACGATTAAAGCCAATTTGCACAAGATCAATCGTCTTACTCGTTGCATATAAACTAATTAATGCATACAGACCTTTCTCAATATCGAACACTATCGCTGCACTTAATACAATAAGTCCATCAATGATGGCGACACACATACCTAACGATAAATGCGTGTATTTATGAATAATTTGCGCCGCTAAGTCCGTTCCTCCTGTCGAAGCCTTGCCAAGAAAAACAATACCTAAACCGACGCCCACAAGAATTCCCCCACAAATAGAACCAAGCAAAGCATCGTTCGTCCACGGCTCCCAGCTTCGTGTCATAAACACAATAAACGGCAAAAAAAGCGTACCAATCAGTGTTTTCACACCAAATTGCATCCCTAAAAAAATTAATCCAGCAATAAACAACGGGATATTGAACGCCCATTGCACATACGCGGGCTCAAACCCAAACGTCGCTGCAAAAATGGTACTAATCCCACTAACTCCACCCGATGCAATTTGATTTGGTAACAAAAATACATTAAAAGCAAGCGCAATTAACGCCGAACCAATTAAAATAAATATGTATTCTAAAACCTTTTCGATGACCGGATGCTGCGGCTCTCGACGTCGCTTTCTCACAACAAATTCCTCCTTATACGACCAACCTTTATCTATAATTTTCATTATGAGTTAGTATTTGACCGAAAGTAGTATAACATCCGCTCTCCTCTCGGTAAATGACAGCGTGATAAAGCGTTAAAGAGTAAGCCTGCCTTGGTGCCCTTACAATAATTTCGCCAATTCAGCCAAAAATCTCGCCAATTTTAAAGATAATCTCACCAATTCAAAGCCTAATCTCGCCAAATAAAAAAAGAGCATCCAAATTGGACACTCTTCACAAAAATTATAATTTTGAACGTAAGTAAGAATCAATAAACAAGTCAAGTTCTCCGTCCATAACCGCTTGAACATTTCCTGTTTCCGTTGACGTACGGTGGTCTTTAACCATTGAATATGGATGGAAGACGTAAGAACGAATTTGGCTTCCCCAGCCAATTTCCTTTTGTTCTCCACGAATTTCATCTAATTCAGCTTGTTGCTGCTCTAATTCACGTTGGTATAACTTCGCTTTCAACATGTTCATCGCTTGAGCACGGTTTTTGATTTGTGAACGCTCTGATTGACACGTCACAACAACGCCCGTTGGGATATGCGTAATACGCACCGCTGAGTCCGTCGTATTAATGTGCTGACCACCAGCACCTGTTGCACGGTACGTATCAATTTTCAAATCCTCTGTACGAACTTCAATTTCAATATTCTCATCGAATTCCGGCATTACTTCACAAGAAACGAAAGAGGTATGGCGACGACCTGATGAATCGAATGGAGAAATTCGAACTAAACGATGTACCCCTTTTTCTGCTTTTAAATAGCCATAGGCATTATGACCTTTAATAAGCAATGTGACACTCTTAATACCTGCTTCATCACCTGGTAAATAATCTAACGTTTCTACTTTAAAGCCTTTTTTCTCAGCCCATCTTGTGTACATACGAAGCAGCATAGAGCCCCAATCCTGTGACTCTGTACCACCCGCACCAGGATGCAATTCAAGAATAGCATTGTTTTTATCATATTCTTCGCTTAATAAAAGCTGAAGTTCAAAATCATTCATTTTTTGAGAAAGAGCAATAATCTCTTCTTCCAGCTCTGCCTGTAATTCCTCATCGCTTTCTTCCTTCACTAACTCATACGTTAAATCAAGGTTTTCATATGTTTCTGTCATTTCCGTTAACTGATTTACAGAATCTTTCAAAGCATTCGCTTCATTGATAACCGTCTGCGCTTTCTGCTGATCATTCCAAAAATCAGGATGCGTCATTTCATTTTCTAGCTGTGCGATTCGTGCCTCTTTTTCATCTAAGTCAAAGAGACCCCCTAAAGTCCGCTAATCGCTGAGCTGTTTTTTCAAGGGTATTTCTAATTTCCGCTAATTCCATTTCTTTCACCTCATAAATATGTTAATCATCCTTCTAAACTATATGCAAAAAATGTTCTATACGCAAACAAAACATGAGAAAAGCGCAAGCGCCTTGGTCAGCCCCGACAGCTGCTTGCGAGCCAGAAGGTGAAGTCGCTCTTTGACTTCATCGGCTGGATTGAAGCGACTCGAGGGGCTAGGCGCTGGAGCTAGACAACAAAACATGAAAAGAGGAACCGATATTCGTTCCCCCTTTTCTATCTATCTTAGCCTAAAGTGCCATGACAGTTTTTATATTTCTTTCCACTACCGCACGGGCATGGTGTATTGCGTCCTACTTCATCCTGCTTACGAGCTGGCTGCTTCTTTGCCTTGCCGCCGCCTTCCTCTTTCGGATTCACCGCTTGCCCTTTCATCACTTCTTTACGCTCTAGGTTATTGCGAATTTCTGCTTTCATAATATATTTTGCCACTTCATCTTCCATCGCAGCAACCATATTCTCAAACATCGCAAACCCTTCGTGCTGATATTCACGGAGCGGATCATTTTGTCCATAAGCACGCAAATGAATGCCTTGGCGCAATTGATCCATCGCATCAATGTGGTCCATCCATTTACTATCTACTGCACGAAGCACGATAACTTTTTCAAACTCACGCATTTGCTCAGAAGAAAGCTCTTCTTCTTTTTCATTATAGCGCTCTTTTACTTTGTTAAAAATAAGCTCAAATAACTCTTCTTCATCTTTGTCACTTACATCATCAATCGTTACAACACCTTCATTTAAAAGGTTGCCGTTCACATAATCGATTAAACCTGACGTATTAAAGCCTTCCTCGTCACCCATTGGCGCAAATGACGCGATAGTTCGCTTAATAGAAGCCTCCATCATTTGTTCAACAATTTCACGGAGATTTTCACTTTCTAACACATCGAAACGCTGCTTATAAATGATTTCGCGTTGCTGACGTAACACATCATCATATTGCAATAATTGCTTACGTGCATCAAAGTTATTTCCTTCTACTCTTTTTTGCGCAGATTCAACGGCTTTTGAAACCATTTTACTTTGAATCGGCTGTGAATCATCCATACCAAGACGCGCCATCATATTTTTCATATTATCGGAGCCGAAACGACGCATCAATTCATCTTCCATAGAAAGATAAAATTGAGTCACACCTGGATCTCCTTGACGGCCAGAACGTCCACGCAGCTGATTATCAATTCGGCGGCTTTCATGACGTTCCGTACCAATAACCGCAAGACCGCCAAGCTCCTTCACGCCCTCACCAAGCTTAATGTCTGTTCCGCGTCCTGCCATATTCGTGGCAATTGTCACCGCGCCTTGATTACCTGCATTCGCAATAATTTCCGCTTCACGCTCATGATTTTTCGCATTCAGCACATCATGATGAATGCCTTTTTTCGCTAAATATTTCGAAATAATCTCAGACGTTTCAATCGCTACCGTACCAACAAGAACAGGCTGTCCTTTTTGATTACGTTCTGCGATATCTTCAACAACTGCTCGGAACTTTCCATCCATCGACGCATAAATTAAATCCGCGCGGTCATCTCGAATGACGTCACGATTCGTTGGAATCGCAATAACATTCATATTATAAATATTGCGGAATTCCTCTTCTTCCGTTTTCGCTGTACCTGTCATACCTGATAGCTTTTCATACATACGGAAGTAGTTTTGGAATGTAATCGTCGCAAGCGTCATGCTTTCATTTTGGATCTCCAGCCCTTCCTTCGCCTCAATCGCTTGGTGAAGTCCATCGCTATAACGGCGCCCTTTCATTAAACGTCCTGTGAATTGGTCAACGATCACAACTTCACCGTCTTGAACGACATAATCCACATCATTATGCATCGACGCATGTGCTTTTAACGCTTGATTAATATGGTGATTCAGCGCTACATGGTTAATATCGAATAAGTTATCAATATTAAATCCTTTTTCCGCACGGTTAATTCCTTCTTCCGTTAACTGAACACCTTTTGTTTTTTCATCATATGTGTAATGTAAGTCCTGTTGCAGCGTTCGAACAAAGGCATTGGCTTGAATATATAATTGTGTCGATTTCTGAGCCGAACCTGAAATAATTAACGGTGTTCGCGCTTCATCAATTAAAATCGAATCGACCTCATCGATTACCGCATAATGCAATGGTCGCTGTACCATTTGTTCCTTATAAAGAACCATGTTATCTCGTAAATAATCAAAGCCTAATTCATTGTTCGTACTATACGTAATATCTGCATGATAAGCAGCTCGTTTCTCTTCTTTAGACAGGCTATTTAAGTTCAAACCGACCGTTAAGCCCATAAATTCAAATAGCTTTCCCATTTCCGTCGCATCACGCTCTGCCAAGTATTCATTGACCGTGACAACATGAACACCTTTCCCTGTCAGCGCATTTAAGTAGACCGGCAATGTGGAGGTTAACGTTTTCCCTTCCCCTGTCTTCATCTCAGAGATGTTTCCATCATGAAGGGCCGCTCCCCCCATTAACTGAACGCGGAAAGGAAACATGCCTAAAGCTCGCTTCGCACCTTCACGAATGGCAGCAAAGGCCTCAACAAGCAAATCATCGACTGTTTCACCCTTTTGGTAACGCTCTTTAAATTCATCCGTTTTCCCGCGCAGCTGCTCATCCGTTAGGGCTGCCATCTGATCGGCTAACGCCTCAATTTGATCAGCCGTTTTCTCTAAACGCTTCACTTCACGCTTATTCGGATCAAATACTTTATTTAATATATTAAGCATTCAATAACGCTCCTCTTGTTATAAAAATATATATAGTAGGAAGAAACTCATCATCAAAAAGAATATTCTCATTTATCTTACCACTTCTACCCTACTCGTACAACTTCATACCACTTATAACAAGGAACTCCCATATTTCTCACAAAAACATTGGCTAAACGAACTGGACCCTGTAAAATGGAAAGTAAATAGCTATAAACATGAACATCAACAGTGCTAAAGCACCTATTCAACGAAAGAATGGATAGACTTACAACTAAAGTAGAAAATGTCTCAGGATGTGGTTAAATGACAATCGGTGCACGAGTAAAGAAACTTCGTCAAGAAAAGAAAATATCAATGACTGAGCTGGCAGAAAAAGCGGGGGTTGCGAAATCCTATTTAAGCTCGCTCGAAAGAAATTTACAAACGAATCCCTCTATTCAATTTCTCGAAAAAATCGCTGCCGTTCTGGATGTCCCCGTTGATGCGCTCCTTTTTGATCAGCCGAACAGAGAAAGCCTCGATTCCGAATGGCTCAAAATTGTCGAAGAAGCGATGAGGTCCGGTGTATCTAAACAGCAATTTAGAGAATTCATTGAGTTTAATCAGTGGAAAAGCAAAAAAGAAGACTAGTTTATTTTATAAAAAATAAAAAAACCCGGAGCATAAATCGTTGATTTCCATACTCGATTTGCTTCCGGGTCTATTTATTCGACAACTTCTTGTTCTTTATAACTGTTTAAAAAAAGGAGAATATCTTCTTTCGTCATGCCTTGATTACGTGCTTCTATTATTAATTTCACCCATTCCAGATCCAACTCTTCGTTCCTCATCTGCAACACCCTCCTAAAATACTTTTGTATGTTAAACAGGGACACAACTACCGAACTATATTTATTTTAACAATCAGACCTTTTGAATCACTAAACTAATAGTGGAATAAGCCTATTATAATAGATTCATTCTTTTTCAGCGAGGGATTTTATTTAAATTGTTCACAAATTTACCAATTATTTATCGACATTCTTTGCAAATATTCATATTTTTTTAACAAATTCTGCCTCATTCATCATAAATAAAAAAAGGAAACATCTTCATTTCATACAATAAAAGGGAAACTGCCCATTAAGCGTGGGAGAAAAATCGCCTCTTTCCTATTTTCAAAACATTAAGGACTTTCTACACAAATAGGCATTCCCTTTAATATATTATGATAAAAAAGAAAGGAAGACCGATTATGTTCCATATCGTAAAATATGGTGAAACGCTGGCGTCCATCGTCAGGGATTATCGTGTTCCTTTTGCCCAGCTAGTGGCGGCTAACCCGCAAATCACAAATATGAATCTCATCATGCCGGGACAACGCATTCTTATCCCTGGCTTGCCAGACCCCAACACGATTCCTTTTCACCTAGTTGTGTCAAAAAATAAACGCACACTGCAAGTGCTCCACCACAATCAACTCATCAAGACCTACCCGATTGCAGTTGGCAAAATGCTATCCCAAACACCAGTCGGCCAATTTGTCGTTGTGAACCGTGAGCCCAATCCAGGCGGCCCATATGGAGTCATGTGGCTTTCCTTGTCCAAAGCAGGCTATGGCATTCACGGTACCAATGATCCCTCCTCTATCGGAAAAGCCGTATCAAAAGGGTGCATTCGAATGCATAACAAAGATGTACTCGAACTAGCCAGACAAATCCCAAACGGAACTAGAGTGATGATTCAAAGTTAAGTTATCCACAGATTTATACACAGAATACCCACAACCCAAAAAGTCGCTGTGACTTTTTGAAAACGACATAAAAAAACCGCTGAATGTCAGCGGCTTTTTTCGTCGATTCTATTTATTTCGTTTCGATTAATCCGTAACGGCCATCTTTACGGCGATACACAACATTTGTTGCATTTGTATCAGCGTTTGTATAAACGAAGAAATTGTGACCTAGCAAATTCATTTGCAAAATCGCTTCTTCACTGTCCATTGGTTTCAAGTCAAAACGTTTGTTACGTACAACTTCGATTTCTTCCTCTTCCGTTGCAACATTGGATTCAAGCCCTACAGCAAACAGTTCTGCTGGTGATCCATTTGAACGGAATCTACGGTTTACTTTTGTTTTATGTTTACGAATTTGGCGTTCAAGCTTATCATTAATTAAATCAATGGCTGCATACATATCAGCATTTTCTTCTTCGGCCCGAAGAACCAAATTCGACATTGGAATTGTCACTTCTACTTTAGATGTATGATCTGGATTCACTCTTAAATTGACCGATACATTAGCATCTGGAGTGCTATTAAAATAACGCTCTAGCTTGCCAACTTTCTTCTCTACGTATTCTCGAATTGCTGGAGTTACCTCAATGTTTTCACCGCGTACGTTGTAATTCATAAAGTGAGTCCTCCTTAAATTAAGACTATACATTAACATTCTATAGACCGCTTCCAAATTCCTCTAAAATTCGAGAAAAATTTACATCGAATGAGTGGAAAATGAATCGGAACCGGTGAGAAAGAGTTGTATCTTTCTCTACCTTTATTATAGCAGAATTTTCTGAAAAGTAATAATGAAAAGACTGTGAACGATTACATTTTTGATAGTATCCTCTTTTAATTAAATAGCTCTGTTAAACTTTAATGTTGCTTTACACCAAATAAAAATAGGCTCGTTCTATTTCAGCGGAACTAAGCCTATTTTTATTTCGGTTTTTGAGTGTTTAGAATCTTTATTATTCGTTTGTAAACGCTGCATCTGTACGGGTATAAGGCTCACCTACCATTAGATGGTCTAAAATTGCCTCGTATGAACCATTATGAATAAATGTTACTTGTTGCAAATTTGGATAGTTTGCAAAGTATGACTCTACAAGCGTTCCAGCAAATAAGAAACCACCTGCTGAACCTTGGACATTATAGATACCATCACCTAAATTTAATACCAATGACTTTTCGTTATTCTCAAATGTAAAATCTATTAGCTCTACTCCAGATGTCTTGACTTCTTCATAAATAAATCTAACTAATTCATCTTCATTTCCATCGTATTCTAATTGATACGGTTCAACATATTGGTAATCTGCGTCTGTTTTGAATAATGTTAGTGTCGATAATTCTGATGCTTCATTTGAAGCTGTTGTCTTTGTATCGTTTGTATGTTCAACTTCCGCTTGCCCCGTATTTCCTCGAACTTCCTTTGAATCATTTTCTTGTGCTGTTGTACAACCGACAAGTAATAAAGCTATGAATATATATAATAAGAATGATTTCTTCATATTAGCAGCTCCTATTAAAAATAGTTTAAAATCTCTTTCAAATTAACCAAATTCATTGTCACTACTCTGAAAATGAACGTTCGAAAAAATTACATATCAACAGATTTATTTAACATCGCCAATTAAATACACCTTATAAAAGACCGCTTGAAACTCAAGCGGTCACGCTACTGCATAAGGTTGTAAAACATGTAGAACATGCTCACTCCAAGATGTATAAGCAGGAGCTAATGTTTCTCGAATAAATTGTTGTCTAGCTTCAACATTTCCCCAGACAGAATCTAGTTTATCTACGCCTTCGACAACTTGAGAAAATTGCATAATAGACTCATTCACAGCGTCAAGGTCCTTAAATAAGATCGTAAGCTGCGAATTCGCTCCACTTAGTTGCTGAAGTGCTGTAAAAATATCACTTAATACCGTATCCCCTTCTGTATAGGACAAATCGTCAAAACTTGTCACAACATAAGTAAAGGCTTCATTTACTGTACGCACAAGCTCTGTATATTGTTGAATTAATTGATACTGTTCTTCTGTTAAGGTTATCATCGTTGTGCTCCTAATTTCGTTTATCGTAAAATACACCATCTGTTGCAAGAGATTCATAGGGATTCGTATATTTCTGATTCGATTTCTTCTGAAGACTAAGCTGCTTCATATCTTGTTGAATCTCCCGTTTCTGCTTTTGCAGCAACTGCTCTACCTGTTGATTTAATTGGACAAGCTGCTTACCTAATGCTTGTTCGTGCTCAGAAAATGGCGGGTGAATAGACTTCAACAGCTCTTCTCGCTGATTAAGCAAAGCCTGTATCTGTTCAATTCGAGCATCCCGATCTCCTTCCCCTTGCTGTAATACTTGGATTAACTCATTTGTTGCTTCATAAAACATTTGAAGAGCTTCCATTAAGCTTGTCCGCTCGTCGCAAATTGACTTTGACGATTCAATTGAATTGCTTCCTTCCATGTATTGCGAAGTTCCGCTACAAAACCTTCTACTTCTTCTAAAATAGCCAAGTCACTTTTAATATTTGCTTCAACTAGTTGACGGTGTAAGTAATCATACATCACCATTAATTCTTTCGAAACGTGTATGTCCATATTTAACGTAACCATAAATTCATGAATGATATTTTGAGCCTTGATTAAATTTGTATTTTTCCCTTCTACGTTTCCATCACTTATTGCCTTTTTAGCCAATGTAATGAACTTTAAGCATCCATTATAAAGCATTAATGTCAGCTCTCCTGGCGATGCTGTGTTCACCGCATTTTGTTGATATGACTGATATGGATTATTCATGACCATCATCATTTCATCCTTTCTTACTTTTCTTAACTAAAATATTGCATTAAAGAAGCACTTTGACTGTTTGCTTTATTAATAGCTGTTTCCATTGCTGTGAATTGCTTATAGTATCGTGTTTCAAGAGCAGTTAAACGTTCTTCAAAACTATTAATCTTTTTATCATAGTCACTTAACAATTTTCCTAACGTAAAGGAACTATTGACCGACGAAGCACTTCCAGCCTTTTCACTAATATCTTTCATCGCAGCACCAAGATCCGCTCTTAATCTCCTGGCTATTCCTTGTTTACCATCTTTTGAATCTCCATTTTGCATAAACAATTCATAAATAGCATTGGGATCCTCTGCGATTTCCGCTTTAAGCTTCTCTTCGTCAATCTTTAGTTTTCCACCCTCAAGATAGTTGTCCGTTGTTGTAATACCGATTTTAGTCAAGGATCCCAAAGATGTGCCTTTTACCTCTGCATAAAGAGATGTTCTCATTTTTGTAAGCAAACTGGATAATGTAGAATCTCTACGCAAAGTACCTTTTCTAGCCTGCTCTTCCCATTTTTCCACTTGATCTTCTGTCATTTCTTTCTTTTGTGCATCTGTTAACGGAAGATAACTAGAGTTTTTCTTTTCACTCGTTTTACTACTAATTGTAGCAATCAAGCCATTATAACTCTCCACAAACTTCTTAACCGTATCAAAAATGGCATCTACATCAGCAGTGGATGAGAATGTGACAGGACCCGTTGTTTTTTCCTTAAGCGTAAACTCAGCACCGTTGATTCTGAATGTGTTGGAGGATCGAGTAATATCCAAACCATTATAGGTTACAGAAGCGTTTGTACCTACTGTTCCAGCTTTAATAGGATTACCTAAAGAATCTAAACGATCATTGCCTAAAGCATCTTTCACATTGGCTGTAGCTGCCTCATTATTATCTGCCGACATTTTCATTATATCTGTAAAAAAATTCTCCCCTGATTCTGTTACTTCTGTACCATCGGCTTTTACTGCTTTTAATTGAATTGCGGCCTCTTCCCCCCCTGCATTTCCTGTATTCTTCGCCGTTATCGAAAATTGTTTTGTCTTTTCATCAAAGAAAGCATTAACTCCAGAGCCCGCATTAATCTTATCAATAACACTTTGAAGCGAATCATCTTTCGTAATCGTATATTCGAACCACTTATCAGTTCCATCTGTATTCCTATCAAAGCTACCATCTTTATTGATTGCTTTTATTTTAATTGTTTGCCCTTCTAAAACATGCCCCTCTCCGAACTTCTGAGTGGAATCAGTTATCGTTGATGGCTCCTTACTAACCATCGTCGCCGCAGTCGCAAGTTCTTTTACTTCAATCGTCCCTGAAAAATCGCTTGTTGAATTCACATTTCTGACAGACACAGCATTCGAATTCGAAACACTTACCGTTTTTTTAATAAAAGAACTTTGTCTTCCAACTCCGTCATTAATCAATCGGTCCAATTCCGATAGTGCCGTATTAATCGTACGATAATCATCCCTTTGCCATTCTGTATATGTTTTCTTTTGATATAGTTTATCCAAAGGAACACGTTGCGCTGTCATTAATTTCGATATAATATCATCCGTATCCATTCCACTCGCTAAACCGCTTATTCGCATTACCATACAATCACCCTCTTATATTTTTTTATCTACCATTAGTCCAACAAATTCCGTCATCGCTGCATAGAAATCTAATAGTTTCTTTGAAGGTATTTCTCTTATTGTTTCATCGGTTTTATCATCCACTACTTTGACATAGTATTCATTTAACTGTTCGTGATACTCAAAGCGAATAGACGTATGAGTTGGTTGTAAAAATTGATTTAACCCGTCCACCGCTTCTTGTACTTGTTCTTTACTTACTTTTTGTTGGCTGTACGTCGTCTCATTTATAACTTTTGCTTCATTTTGAAAATAGTCATTCATTCCTTCTGAGATGGCCGCTCTAAGTTGTGAGGAAAGAACATTTGTAGAAAGATGATCTAGCATAATGTTCGCCTCCGATATTTAGATGATTATTGTTTATATCGGAAAAAATAAGATTGTTTTCAATCAATCGTTTGATTAAATGACAACGTCACGTATAAATATTGATTAACATCCCTTTAATTTCGCCGACAAGATCTAGAATCCCAAGACTATTCTTCTCTTTGTCTAGTACTTCGTTCGTTAAATCAATTAGCTTTTTATCCACTTCTTTAACAAGCTTATACACTTTTGTTGAACCACGTTGATTAAACCCCCGATGCTCGGTTAGTTCAAGACCGTTCTTCACCGCATCTTCCATAAAGTCTTTAACCATTTTTTTATATTTACGTAAATTCTCAACCGTATGATTGTCCGCTAGCTTCTTTCCTTGCTCTTCAATTTCAGCAACTTTCTTTGTTAAACGATCATACGTTGTTTCTTGACGCTTTTTATCCATCATCGCTTGAAATTGAATCGAGTCTTTGGCAACTTCCTCTTTTCCCTTTACGTTCCCAAGAGTAGCCTTACTAATTCGTTGAACTTCCATTTTAATCACCTAATTACACAGAATATAGTATAAAAAGGAGAGTTTCTTCTCTCCTTTTTATTGAGCTTATTTTAATAATTGTAAAACCCCTTGAGGCAATTGATTCGCTTGAGCCAACATCGCTTGAGCTGATTGAATCAGGATATTGTTCTTCGTATACGCTGTCATTTCTAAAGCCATATCCAAATCACGAATACGAGATTCAGCAGCCGTTGTATTTTCTGACATATATTTTAAATTATTTGACGTATGCTCTAAACGATTTTGCATCGCACCCATACGAGAACGTTCTTCAGAAACTAAATTAATTGCCCCATCAATTATAGTAATCGCCTTTTCTGCTTCATCTTGCTTTGTAAGATCTAGGCTATCAATCTTTAACTCTGTAGAATTCATATTATTTATTGCTAATTTAACAGTTTGATTCTCATTTGCCCCGACTTGTAATACTATCTCTTTACCGACTTCTACAGATCCATCCAATAATGGTTTCGTATTAAACTCAGTTGTTTTAGCAATTCGATCGATTTCTTCCTTTAATTGTCCGATTTCTTCTTGGACAGCTGTTCGATCTACATCTGTATTTGTCCCATTAGCTGCTTGTACCGCTAATTCACGCATACGTTGTAAAATTTCATGTGTAGAAGATAAAGCTCCTTCAGCTGTTTGAATTAAAGAAATCCCGTCCAACGCATTGCGCTCTGCCATATTCAATCCACGAATTTGCGAACGCATTTTTTCAGAAATCGCCAATCCAGCCGCATCATCTGCCGCTCGGTTAATACGTAGACCTGATGACAGCTTCTCCAAGTTTTTTGACACATTATTATTATTCACAGCCAAATTTCGATACGCATTCAATGCTGAAATATTATGATTAATCTTCATTATTATTCCTCCACTACCGTATTCTATTGATTAATTCTCATAATGTTAGATTCGTACATTGCTACTTTATTATTAATCTTCTGTCCAGGGCTTGGCATCTTGTTCATCACTTTATTCCAAGCCCCTGCTATTTCTTCAACGATTTTCAGAACGCCTTGAATTTTTTGTTTATCTTTTTTAATATTGGCTACAATTAATTCATTCGCCATAAAGTTATATAGCGTATCTAATTGTTCTGCAATTGGGCCTGCCTCGTACTTCAGACCAATGCCAAGACGATAGAGAATATCATTCGCTTTTTGTAATTTCCGATTCGCTTCTATGTAATTTTGCTCGTCTATGAGAACCATAGCCTCTTCCAAGTTCTCAAGTATGCCCTCATATAAAAACGCCGTTAATTGTTGAGACGTTTTGTTATAAATTAGATCCTTCGTGAGAAATTCCACTTGTCTCTCCACCTTTTAGTTAACTACTATAAATATCGGATTAAGGTGGCCATTCTTAATAGCTACGGTCCAGTTCTTCCAGCAAGATAAGAATTTCTGCAATCGCCGCATATAGCTGCGGTGGAATCGATTCTCCTAAATCAATATTTAATAACGTACCAACTAAAGATTCATCTTCCTGCATTTGAATATTATTTTGTTTCGCAAGTTCCATAATTTTTTGCGCTACTTGCCCACTACCATGTGCGACAACAGTCGGTAGAGCATCCTGACCTTCATCATAGCGAATGACAGCCGCTGTTGGTCCACTAAACTTCTTTCTATTTTTCTGATTAAAATACATCGAATTCATCATATTGAAAAATCATACCCCTTCTTCGTGAAATCAGGTGTTGTCCCCGCTTCACTTTTAGCCCTTTCCATCATGTTTGACACTTCGTCTTTCTCATGTAACGGTTTCACGTTCATTGTATTCAAGTTATAACCTATTTCAGAAAAACGTTCTTGAGTTGCTTCTGTTAAATTAGAAACTTTTTCAGCTAAGCGATCTTTATTGCTTTTAAACGTCAGACTCACATTTTTCTCAGTAGACGATAAAAGAACGCCAACCTCTCCTAATTTCTTCGTTTCGAGCACAAAGTAAAGACTACAGTTTTCCCAGTCCATTTTGTCGCCATTTTTTCGAGAATTGACATAGATTTTAATATTCTCAACCTGCTTTTCTATCAAATGTGGAAGCTGGAAAAATAAATTTTGCATTCCCGAAGAGTCTTGTTTATTCAACAATTGTTGCCCAGTAATGCTATTCACTGCTTGCTCTATTTGCTGCATCATCTGTGGCTTCATCTCTTCATTCTTCATCATTTTTAATAGAGTAGCTTTCACATTTTCACTTTGAATGTTTTCCATTGGCTTAGCTAATTTCGATACAAGTGAAAAACCCGCTTCTGTTTCATGAGTTAACCCAAGGCTCCGAATCGCCTCATACATTTGGCGTGAAGAAGAACCACCTCCAGAAAAAGGTTGAACGACCTGATTCAGTGTACTTGTTAGCTGTTTAGAAGAAGAGAAACTCTCTAAACCTAGCTTATCGGAAACAAAATGCTTTACTTTGGCATTGGAAGGTTTAAATAAGATTGCTTCAATATTGGCTTTCACTTCTTTTACCAATCGATTCGCCTCTACTGTTTCACCTTTCGCTAATAATTTCTTTGCTTCAGCTAGTTGAGAACTCGCTGAAAGCAACTTCTTTTCTGTTGACATATCTGTATAAAGTAGAAAATCACCTTTTAAAATAGCGTTGTCTAGCTTATGAATCGTAGCTTCAAGAATTTGCTTCACATTCGCCTGTGGAAGAATATTTCGGTTTTCCAGCATTTTCGAAACATTATCTAAATTTTTCGCTACTTCTTGTTTCAGCTGCTTAAAATCAATCGCTAATTGCGATAATTTTTTTGTAATTTCGGTTACTAAAACATTCTGTGAATCTAGTTTCAATGTTTGTACCGCTTCATTAATGGCATATTGTTCAGCTTCTGTTACTGTGTTTTTCGTAACTTGCTGGAACTGGCCCACCACACTTTGTTCCAACTTCGTTAGCGCATTAGAGATTTCACGCCTTGCCGCTAATTCCCGACCGTTTTCTTGTAACTGTTGCGCTTTCTCATAGGCTTGCTTTAATTGTTCAATGTTTTCATTTGAACTATATTCTGCAATCAAAGCAGCTGTTTTTTCTAATACTTTGGTTAACGATGGTTCTTTCTGCACATCTTTCACTACGTTCTGAATTGCCTCTTCCAAACTATTGTTTATGGATGGCTTTGTTGTTACCGATGATTCCTCAATTTGCGCGATACCAACACTCATATTTTGTTTTTCCAATGCAATAAACGTTTGAATCAGTTGTACTCTAGCATTTATCGATTGACCAGACTGAGCTAATCGTTTTGCTTCTGAAAGACTAGTTTCCAATAAACGTTTTGTGGCCACATCTAAATCTGTACTTTTTAAAAAATCTTCGATAACCTTCATCACTTTCGATAAATCCGGTTCACGTTGAATTTCCGCTCGAACTCTTTCAAGCGTTTTTGTCGATGATACTCGATTAGGTTGATAGTTAACCCCCAGTTCATCTAAGACAGACTTTAAAGTCGATGATAAAGGTCGACCATTTAATGCCTCATGTACAGCTTGTAACGTATGTTTAGAAATCGCAATACGCTTCTGAGCCATCATACGCAACGCTTCCATCTTTTGCTCAACGGACCCTTTTCCACCTGTTAAAAACTCTCTGATTGAAGCGATATCTTCTTTTGATAACGATACACCTCGTGATGTAAAGGCCTTCACTGCCTCATCAACGTTTGAATCTGTTTCCTGAGAAGTATTCGTTCCTGAAGATGAAGACTCTAACACTTGATCAGACATCTTCACTATGTAATTTCCTTTAGCCGTTTTACCTGTGATTTCAACAAAAACCTTATCCTGTTCAGGAATACCACCTTCAAACTGAACCATTGCTGTCGTTCCCTTCATAGAAACAATTGCACTCTGATTATCGACTCTCTCCTTCACCATCACCTGTAGCGTATCCCCTACTTTAAGCTGAGGAAGGTTGGCTGCTAAATTTGGTGAAACGATCTGATTTTGAATTTGCATCTAATACGCACCCCGTTCTAATTGTCCTACCTATTGTATCGGTTAAAAATAAGGGATTTTCACGGGGATATATGTGGAAAATATTGAGGGAAAGTAACTATTACTGATACACAGTTTTATTAACAGGATACCCACATTTCAAAATGTCACTGTGACACAATTTAAGTTTGATTCTTTCACTAGCTTTAGGCTAACAACGTTTACACGTTTTGCTGATTGATTTTTCACGATTACGATTCCTCCTCCAAAATAGAAAAAGGACTTCCTTCCGAAGAGAGAAGCCCCATTGTGAACATCATGTACATGAACGCTCAATATTATGATATATACTTATTTTTATTGTAGATACAATTCTCTTACTAGAAAATCCCTAGTTACAAGTCAAAGCTAATTCGTTCAACAAACTCGCCATCTAAAAAGTCTTTTAACCTTATTTGTAGTTCTTTTGTATCGATAATATGATTCATATTCATATCAAAATAAGTGATTCCAGAAATAGTTCTTTTGGTACCTATTCCATTTTCATTAAGAACGTTAGGAAATAGCCTTCCCCATTCTTCACAGGTTTTACCAAACTGAGCCTGCAAAATAATGTTTTCTCTATCCTGTCGCGACAAACCTCTTAATTTCTCTTTTTTGTCCCACAGTTCTATCAATCTTTCCATTGGTTTCACCTTCTTATCCCTTTAAAATTCGAAAGAGACAACTAAAGCCTCTTTCAAACAATCTAAAATTAACGAAGAAGTTGTAGAACTCCTTGTGGTTGTTGGTTAGCTTGAGCCAACATTGCTTGTGCTGCTTGAGAAAGAATAGAATTCTTCGTTTGATTCATCATTTCTTTCGCCATCGTGCGAACATTTACTTTCATAAATGACTAGACTATATCTTCACCCTCTATCAATCTAGTAGGGGGCGGGCACTTCGGATTCACAATGCTAATGACCATTGTTTCACCTATGAATTTCATCATCATAGCTTTCGCCTTAGATGGTCTATCCTAGTCGTTGAACCTTCTCCACTCTTTCGAGACAGGAGCTTGGCTGCTGATTGCCCAATCTTTTCTTTTTTCAAACCGTCACGGTTATCGTTGTGGTAAGAAAACTGTGAAACAGGATTTTTCGGGGTGTCACTGTAACAACCGTTTGCACTTTTATTGACCAAGTTAAATCTATCTTCATAAATAATTATTGGATGATGCCTGTAACCGAAACTAGTTGGTAAGAATTAGGAAAACACGAGATTCGTCCCCGTGTTTCCCATTATTCTGGTTATAGTTTACTCCTAGACTCTCCATCCCTTTAGTAATACTATTTTATCACAGTAATAATAATTTTTTCAGAAATTGTTCCATTCTTCACTGTAATTGTCACATTCCCTGCCGGGGCATTTGGCACAATCGTTACTTTTCCTTCGCCATCTACGGTGGCTCGTGCTGTAGTACTGCTTGTATACTTCGTTCCCTTACTGCTGGCTGTCACATCTTTTTCACTGCCATCTCCCATGACCAACCTAACGGTTAACTGCTGGGTATCTCCTGCCTTCAATGTCGCTGTTCCTGGCGTTACCTTTATGTTCTTCACCACTGTCGATGGGTCTTCCTCTACCGTAATTATGCTTGTGGCCTTAAAGTTGCCATTCGTTGCCGTTATCGTCACATTCCCTGCCGGGGCATTTGGCACAATCGTTACTTTTCCTTCGCCATCTACAGTGGCTCGTGCTGTAGTACTGCTTGTATACTTCGTTCCCTTACTGCTGGCTGTCACATCTTTTTCACTGCCATCTCCCATGACCAACTTAACGGTTAACTGCTGGGTATCTCCTGCCTTCAATGTCGCTGTTCCTGGCGTTACCTTTATGCTCTTCACCACTGTCGATGGGTCTTCCTCTACCGTAATTATGCTTGTGGCCTTAAAGTTGCCATTCGTTGCTGTTATCGTCACATTCCCTGCCGGGGCATTTGGCACAATCGTTACTTTTCCTTCGCCATCTACGGTGGCTCGTGCTGTAGTACTGCTTGTATACTTCGTTCCCTCACTGCTGGCTGTCACATCTTTTTCACTGCCATCTCCCATGACCAACCTAACGGTTAACTGCTGGGTATCTCCTGCCTTCAATGTCGCTGTTCCTGGCGTTACCTTTATGTTCTTCACCACTGTCGATGGGTCTTCCTCTACCGTAATTATGCTTGTGGCCTTAAAGTTGCCATTCGTTGCCGTTATCGTCACATTCCCTGCCGGGGCATTTGGCACAATCGTTACTTTTCCTTCGCCATCTACAGTGGCTCGTGCTGATGAACTGCTTGTATACTTCGTTCCCTTACTGCTGGCTGTCACATCTTTAGTTGTACCATCAGTCATAAACGCTTTTAAAACTAATTGTAGCTTATTATTAATTGCAGAGAGAGTTTCTTCACGCGGTGAAATAACTAAAGACTTTACCACAGGTTTTGAAACCTTAACCATTGTTTTGGCTACTAGACCATTGTATACCACATGAATATCTGCGCTTCCCTGAATGTCTCCGGAAGCAACTTGAATAAGGCCATCTTCAGTTACTGTTACGAGTGCTGGATTACTACTTGTATAAGTAACACCACTTGAAGATCCTGTAATATCTTTCCTTACATCATCGTTAATCTCAACTACTTTCATTTGTTCAGTCTGCCCCGGATGTAATGTAGTCGAGAGTGGAGAAACTTGCAAAAACGATTCAATCGAGCCGTTATTCACTTTAATTTGTACTTGCTTTTGTATTTCTCCATAAGATACTTCTAAAATGACAAAACCAGAACCTGCTTCATCTGGGACTGTCACAAGCCCTGTAGAATTAACAGTTAATAATTTAGAGTTAGTTGTTGAATACTTTGTTATAGAATCATTTGTAATATCTATATCCATCACATCAGCATTACTAGACCTCAACATCGGTTTTAGCTGATAGGTTTGTCCTTCATTTAAACTTTCGGGTGCTTCAAAAGAAATGCTATTATAAGTTCCTGGTGTGACAGTAATTTTCCCCATCACATTAATATTAAATTCTGAAAAAGAATGATTACCTATCTTTTTTAAAGTATTATAGTTACCAACCGCATCACGTATAACTAAATTTTCTAGTGCCCACTCTCCTATTTCGTCATACTTATCAAATAAAATCGTAGCAGTATATTGATTATTCTGCTTTAAAAAGTTTACATTCAACAGCTTCCCACTCATCGGCTTCCTATATATACCAGTAAGTGAACTATTCGTAATCCCTGATAAACTATCTTCTACTTCAATTATCAGCTTTACAGCTGCTTGGGTAGAAGAAATTTGCTGAACACTAATTTTCCCACTCGTAAACTCTGGTCCTTCCCAATCCGGAGTTGTTCCTGTTACCTCAACTGTACAGTGAGTGAAATCTTTAACATTATTATTTGTATCTAAATAACTAGTAATCTCTTTACTATTTCCAACAGCATCACGTAAGTAAACAGCTGTCAGAATTCTATTTCCTCGCTCTTCATATTGACCAATTGTAACTGATCCAACAAATTGACCTTCTGCATTTTTAGATAGATAAAATGATTGTAATTGACCACTTGGTTTTTTATACGTAACTCTGACAGATGAGACACCAGATTCATTATCTGTTACTTCTGCTCTTACTTCAATCTTTTCATTCGCTTTTATTTGCTGAGAAATAACAGAAATCTCTTGTAATATAGGTGCCTCGGAATCAATCGTTGTTCCACCTACAGTCACTTTACAATGATCCAAGTTTTTCTGATTACTTTCTCCATCTATATAATTTGTAATAGTTTGTGAATTACCGTCTTTATCACTCATATAGATTGAGGAAAGAACCCATTCACCACTTTCTTCATATTTTCCGATTGTATGAGAACCTACGAATTGACCTGCTGCATTCTTATATAAATAAATAGACTGTGAAGCACCACTTGGCTTTTTATAGTTTGCACGTACGGTTGAAACACCGGATTCATTGTCTGTCACTTCTGCAATTACTTCTATCTTTTCATTTACACTTAATTGTTGAGAGCCAACAGAAATAGAATGTAACACGGGTGCTTCTTTATCTGTTGATACTGGTGGATCAGTAACACCAGTTACATTTAGATTTAACGTTGAAAAATCAATTTTTTCACCATTTGATTGAGTAGCTAAATGAGACAAATATACATAATTTTCTTTTTTATCCTGAAGATAAATCCTTGAAACTTTCCATTCTCCCTCTACATCTATTTCTGGAACAGTAATAGAAGCCTCATACTTTCCCGTTGTTGAATTTAATACAAATGGTACAGTTAACGTTTGATTAGTAGGCTTTGTATATGTAATAGTACCTTGGTTAAATCCAGATAACTCATCTGATATATCTGCTATAACTTTAATTGGTGTTGTTGGTGATAATTCGTTACTTGATACACTAATCTCATTGATGATTGGCGCTTGAAGATCCGGGGTTGGATCCGGGATTTCCACATTAATGGCATAAGCAATACCTTGTGTAAATATTAAACAACAAACGAGAATTGCACTCATTATTTTTTTCATGTTAATCTCCCTCCTAACTAGTATTAATTAACTATTACTATTATACTATAGGTACTGTAAAAAAAATACTCTAGAGATTCCTAGAACCATCAAATTCATCAATCAGATAATGAGACTCCCCTCTCACCCTAGCGTGTTCCTTGGCTAAAAGAACGATTTCATCAAAAATAATTAAAAACAAACGACTGATTTTATAGCACTCATCGCTTATTGCTTACATGCCCTAGTTCAACTTGAGATAAAAAGTAAGAAATCCCCACCTCGAATCACAAGCTGGTTAAAAGCTACAATCTGGAAATCATCTTATACTTCGCTAAGGAGGTTTGACAAAAGATTTAGCCCGTAAATTTTCATATGCCTGCAGAATATCGCAATTAAACCATTTTCTAAATGTTGTTGAAGTCTCAACAATACAAAACATATAAAAAATGGATATTTTATTTTTCAGATTGAATGTTTTACTCTTTATAGAGTTGAATCAAATTAGTCCGTCTCTATTTAGAATATCTAAACAAGCTTATGAATTAAAACATAAGATCCTAAATAACCGGAATCCTATGTTTTATAGAATTAACGAAGAAGTTGTAGAACCCCTTGTGGTTGTTGCTTTGCTTGAGCCAACATTGCTTGTGCTGCTTGAGAAAGAATTGAATGCTTCATTTGAGTCATCATTTCTTTCTCAATGTCTACGTCACGAATTCGAGATTCGGCTATCGTTAGGTTTTCAGCAGAATTATTTAGATTATTGATTATATGTTCTAGCCTATTTTGGATAGCCCTATACATACTACGATAGCCTGGCACCTTTTGAATCACTTGATCTAGCGTGGTAGTTCCTTTTTCCGCCTCATCTCTTGTAAGAAATGAAATGTCGCTTATACCAATCCCATTTGTTGTAATATCAATCGTTCCCATTTTCATCATTTGTTTTTCATTAGCTCCAATGTGAAACACAAAATAGTTTTCTTCACTTAATCCTGCATCTGCATAGGTTAAGGTAAAATTATTAGCATTGTCCATCGTCGTATCATTCGCAATAACATTAGGAAAAGTCACGTTTCGAACATTCCTTTGCCTACTATCAATAGATCCGCCTCCCTGTATTGTCAAAATCAGACTCACTATTTAAATAAGCATTTCTAACAAGATTACCTGTGTTATTAAACCAATTGAGGAAGGCATCGGTAGAACAAAAATCTATGATTGTTCCGTCACCGGCTAATCCATCACTTGTCATTTCATGAAGTGTCATCACAGTTGCATACGTTGCACCATATTCACCACTCCATGTGTCGAGAGAGGTTCCTGACGCTCGAACCGTTGTACTGGATTGAGGGCCATTCGAAAATCCAACGCCGCCTTGCAAAACTGTTGCCATCCCTTCCATAAACCATGTATCAACATTTCCAGTAAACACTTGAGAAAAGTTATCAAAGACCATGTATGACCTCATGAGCTACTAAGGCATCTATTTGCTCCCAACTAGCATCCGTAGAATCATATACTTGAGCAATTTTCGGAAGATCAAACCGAAGGACTAAAGATGCTCCACCGTCTGAGGTTCCCATGGAGGCCGCGGTTGATGCAGACACATCCTCATAAAATTCTACTCTCATATTTTTGGTTCCAGATAGAGAAATCCCTAAATACGAACTAAATGCCGTGAGTGAGTCATCTAACCAGTAGGCTAAGCGATCTTTAATCCCTTGAATAAGATTCTCGTACTCAGGTGAAACGGATGCGCGATTCAGCATTTTTAACGTATTAAACTCTGTATGGTTCGCTACAGCTTTGAAAAGATCCTTCCCTTCTAGATAAGCCAAAACTGCCTGCAATTTCAATTCAAAAGAATATTTGTCATAGAAAAACTGCACCTCCAATTGTTAGTTGTGTCTAACAATTGGGGTGCAGTTCAAAAACTAGGGTCTCTTTCAAATAATCTAAAATTAACGAAGAAGTTGTAAAACTCCTTGTGGCTGTTGGTTTGCTTGAGCCAACATTGCTTGTGCAGCTTGAGAAAGAATAGAATTCTTTGTTTGGTTCATCATTTCTTTCGCCATGTCTACGTCACGGATACGAGATTCTGCAGCAGTTAGGTTTTCAGAAGATGTTCCTAAGTTATTGATTGTGTGTTCTAAGCGGTTTTGGAAAGCACCTAATTTTGAACGTTCTGCAGAAACTTTTTCAATTGCATTGTTAATAGATGTAATAGCTGTTTCCGCACCGCTTTGAGTTGTTACGTCAACATCTTTAACACCTAATTTACCAGTATCCATTTGATTGATGTCGACTTTCATTGTTTGATTTTCATTTGCTCCAATATGCATAGTTAATGCATTATTTGTAGTTACAATTGTTGAATCACCAGCAGCTGCTAATACTGAGTCAACAGATAGGTCAAATTCTAAACCGCCTGCCTCAAAACTATTATCAGTAATCTTTAAGTTAGTTGCACTTGAATACTGAGTTCCTCCAGCTGAATTTGTAATTGCAAAATCACCTGCAGTAGCATAAGTTGCATTTAGATTAAATTCCATTTTACCTTCTGTTACGCCAGCAGCACCTGGGTCTGTTAGTGTAAGTTTTGTAGCTGTTCCATCTGGAAGATTACCAGCAATAGTAGCATTTCCCCCACCAGCCGTCCATCCAGCTAATGAACCAACTTCAACCCCATCGCTATTTTTCAAAGTAATATCAAATGTATTAGCAACACCTGTGGATTTGAATTCAATACTGTAATCTCCTAATTTCAATCCATCAATGTTTGCATCTGTATTTAAATCAAAATCAGTGTCTGCTAATCCAGTAGTGTTAGTTTTAATATCCATACCCACAGTACCAGCTGCTGCTGTTGTCACTGTATATGTGTCAGCTTTTAAATCTGAATTAACAACACTTACTTTCCCAAGAACATGATTGTCTGTAGTAATATTTCCTGTATTACCAACACTACCGTTTAGTAGTTTTTTAGTATTGAATTCAGTAGTTTCAGAAATACGGTTAACCTCATCTTTTAACTGGCTAATTTCTTTTTGCATTTCTTTACGATCAGCATCAGTGTTTGTATCGTTTGAAGATTGTACGGCTAATTCACGCATACGTTGTAGAATAGAGTGAGTTTCATTTAATGCACCCTCAGCAGTTTGAATCAAAGAGATACCATCTTGAGAGTTTTTCGCCGCCATATCGAGACCACGAATTTGTCCACGCATTTTTTCAGAAATTGCTAGACCAGCAGCATCGTCTCCTGCACGGTTAATACGAAGACCTGAAGCTAATTTTTCCATTGATTTACCTTGTGCACCTGTAGCACTTGATAATTGACGATGTGTATTTAGCGCCGCAATATTGTGATTGATAATCATAATTGTATTTCCTCCTTGAGTTTTAAGTTCCCACGTCCATGTGGTTATTTTGATTGAATAGTGACTAAGTCGGCCGCCCATATCACTATTCAACCTTACATCATTAATATCGGCCTTGAATATCGTTTATTTAGTACATTATTTTATTTTTTTCGAAAAAACTCGCTTAAATTTGTCAAAGTGTTGAACTGTGCGTTTAGGGCTTGATTATTTTCCTGCTGAATAGACAAATACACTTCTTTTCGGTGAATGTCGACATGCTTTGGTGCTTTAATGCCAAGTTTAATTTGTTCTCCCTCAACAGCTAAGATTGTAAGTTCAATATCATTACCAATCATAATCGATTCGTTTAACTTTCTAGTAAGTACAAGCATTATTTGACCTCCTGTTTTGTGGCGACTAGAGGTGGGATGAGCTTATGGCGAGTTGTATAGTTGTTTGTTTTCATGATGTATTGTTTTCCTAATTTCTTCGTGTGATTTAGAATAATAGGTGCTTGTAGGTTTGCGGTTGTTTTTTCAAATGGCTCTCGTACAGATAAAATCGTAAATACCGCTACATCTTGTTCTGATTGGATTTGTAAATCGGCTAGTACTTCGTCAGGAAGGTTCACTTCATAAGTTGAGAACAACTCAAACGGATTCGTCATAATAAAAGCAACTTCTGGCTTTGTAATCGATTGGAGCACGAAAAACGGCGTTTCATCTAATGTTAGTAGGCTAAATTGTTTCTCCTCTAAAAATCCCGGAATCCCGCTCTCAAATATGTAGATGTCTTCTTCGTTTATTTCTATTTCACCATGAAATTTTGTTAAAATCTTCATCGTTTATCACTACTTTCTTATACATTTACAAAATCGATGTCTAAAGAATTTTCTCTGATAACATTCACCTTGACATCACCTGGTGTATAGTCATGAATTGGCTTTTGAACTTGAACGTCAATGATTGGTTTTTGAGCTTGAGCCTCGATATTCAATTTCGCTTGTTGATAGTGCATTTTGACACTGAATGGCGATGGAATCCAACCGATATTAAATTGTTTCGGTGGTCGTTCACTATTTTCTTTGGCATGAGCCTTGATGACATTACCGCCTCTTTCAATATGCATCATTTCATCGCCTTGGCGGGATCGTCGTGCGATTCCTTCTAATAATTTTTGCTTCCCTTCCTGTGCATATTCTGCCGTCCGTTTGGAAATATGCTTAATATCCATCTGCTCCCATGCTTCTGTTTGATCGATTGTCAGCTTTCCTGGAGTCGTTTCCATATTTACGATCGCTTTCGGTTGTTCAATGGATTGAATCGCCTTTGGTTGTTCTATACGTTGAACAGGGTCTTCAATTTGTAAGCCTGTTTGAATAAATGTAGACTGCATTCTAATTTGTAGCATGTATTTCACCTCTTATAGAAAAAAGCTATCCATATAGAATAGCTTTATCTTAAAAAATCAATTAAACTAGGCTGAATGACTTTCGCTCCAACACTTAATGCAGCTGTATGAATACTTTCTTGTGTCGTAAAGTCGAGAATAACTTTTTCCATATCTACATCTTCATTGCTAGAAAGTATTTTTTGAGCAAATACTTCTTGTTGGCCAAGACGATCCGTCATCAAATCGACTCGGTTTTGCTTGGCACCAACTTTTGCTTGTGCTTTAAGAAAATCATCAATCGTCTGGTCGAGATCTGCTAATCGATTAGTAATATCTGCTTCGTCTGTACCTTCTAAACTCTTCATTAATTTATCAATGGTACCACCTGTTTGAAGCGCCTTTCCAAACGTATCCTGTCCACTTGTATTAATAGGAATCTTAATACCATCGAATACTTCTATTTGAATTTCTTGACTTTCATACTTAAGTTCTGAAATAACATTTCCATCAGCGTCAACTTTTAGTGTATCCGACGGTCTCTTATTCGTATCATACCCATTAAAAATATACTTCCCGCCAAGTTGAGTATCCCCAATATCAATTAAGTGTTGTTTCAACTGCTCAATTTCTTCGTTGATACTTCCTCTTTGGTTTGATTCATACGTCCCATTACTAGCTTGTACCGTTAACTCTCTCATTCGTTGCAGTACGGAAATCGCTTCTCCTAAAGCTGAATCCGTGGTCTCCACCCAACTAGTTGCTTCACTAATATTACGGGAATATTGTTCTACTTTATTCAAGCTTGTTCGGTAGTTCATACCCATCATCGCTGCGACTGGATCATCCGATGGTTTAGAGAACTTTTTTTGTGTGATAATTTGTTCTTGTAGCTTAGCTAACCTATTATAGCTGTTACTAATATTACGCATCATATTATTGGAAAGCATCGATTGTGTTACACGCATCTACCTTCACCTCACCTTTTATCTACCCACTGTTCCCATACCGTTAATAATTTTATCAAGCATTTCATCGACTAGCGTTACCATTCGTGCCGATGCATTATACGCTTGCTGGAACTTAATCATATCAGTCATTTCTTCATCTAAAGAAACAGCACTCACCGATTGACGGTTCTTATCTACTGAAGTTGCTAAAATGGTAGCATTTGAATAATCCTTTTGCGCACTAGCAGAATCAACACCGAGGTTGCCAATGATTCCTGAGTAATAGGCATCGAACGTTCCATTTAATCCTTTAGATGCCAATGATGACGATGTGGTTGAATCATCATCTTCATAATCATTAAAATTCTTTGATTTAATAACCGCTAAATTATGAGCATTCTCATTATCTCCAGAAGCTCCACTTTTTCCACCAGCAGCAATTAATGACGGATCTTTAATAATATCAGCATTCACTCTAATAGTTTCTGCTGCGTTCTTTCCGGGTGTAATTTCAAAGAAGTCTCCACCTTGAGTCGGATTATCACCTAAAACATACCCCTGTTTATGAACTCGATTAAACTCACTCACAAAAGCTTCCGTCATATTATTCAGCTTTTGTAGCATATCTGGATATTTGCCTAGTACTACTGCCGACGCATCAGGATCAGTTATAACTTGATTCTTAGCATCTAGAAGTTGTCCATTAGCATTTTTATTTACATATCCCGCACTCTCAATGACCCCAGCTAATGTCCCGGAAAATTTATATTCATATAACGTCGTATCACCAATCTTCACACCGCTAACAGCACCAGTTGCTTTATCAGTTTGGACTTCAATCTTTTCCGTGCCAACAAGGCCCGTATGATTCACACTGATTAAGTTAATTGGCGGCATATAAGAAGAACCGTCTTCTTGAATTAATTCGATGTTATAAAGTCCTGATGCGACTGCTTTATCTGCAATTCCGTATTTGTCTGGAAACACAGCAGATACTTTCACATTGACAAGCTGCGATAATTGGTCGACTAATACATCGCGCTCGTCATATAAATCATTTGGAATAAAGCCGTGCGGTTCGACTTTGCTAATATCTTCATTGATTCGCTGAATATTAGAGATAATCGTATTAATTCCACTTTCCTCTACACCAATTTGATAACGAATATCTTCTTGAACACTCGTTAAGGCATTATAGTAGTAGTTCAACGTTTCAGCAACCGCTGTCCCAGATGATGCTACAACCGCTCGCGCTCCGGCATTATCCGTATTTGTTGTTAAATCTTCTAGAGCATTCCAAAATTTACTCATCGTATTCAATAAACCACTTTCGGACGGATCATTCAAAATCTCTTCCATCTTCGTCAATGATTCACTTAAAGAAGCGTAATAACCAATCTTACTATTTTGGCTGCGGTATTGTGCATCTAAAAAACTATCACGAATGCGTTGTACAGAACCCGCTTCAACCCCCGTTCCTAATTGACCCGGAACTCTTGGACTATTCATTCCTGGAGTAGGAAAACCGTCCGTTGGTGTTAAGTTTACACGCTGACGTGAATATCCAGGTGTATTGGCATTGGCAACGTTGTGGCCTGTTGTATATAGGGCAGATTGAGCAACGCTAAGTGCTCGCTTTGATGTTTCTAAGCCCATAAAAGTTGAAACCATGTATGTACCCTCTCTTTCTATGTATTATGCTTTTGAATCGAACATACTGATGGATGGCTTCGGTGCCTGCTCGTTGCCGTAATTATAGTTTCGGTCTTGCGGTCGCAATACATCTAATGATAGATTCACAAACTGCAAGGACTGAACGAGCAATTGCTGATTCAACTCATTTTGTTCTTTTAATTGTGTTACTTCTTCTAGAAGCTCTATTTTTAAACGCTGTAAGGTTTCCGCTTCCTCTGGCTGTGCTTCTTCAATGACCTGATTCAGTGTAGTAGCGTTTTCGGGACGTTTCAAGAACGTTTGAACAGCTTCTTGTCGTTTGGTTTCTATTTGTGAAATAGCTTTCACATACTTCTGTTCATCAATCAAAAGAGCGGTAAGGGCGTCCGTGTCACCTTCTATAATGATGTTCTTTTTTTTACTCGCTAGTTTATTAAAGCCTTTGTGAAGCTTAATTAATTGCTCGAGTGCCTCGATGATTGGCTGTGCGGACATCTCCATTCCTCCTCTATACACAGATGATGGACGGATGAACATTACGGCCATCCGCCCTTTTTAATCAAACGTTTGATTAACGTTTAAAATAATCGATAATCCCTTTAGCTGTGGCCTTTGAATCCAACGTATATGTGCCATTCTCTACTTGGCGCTTCAGCTGTTCTATTTTTGCCTGTCTTTCAGCTTGAATACTGGAGCCTTGCTGCATCACTTTAGCCTCCGAAGAAATCTCTAATTTATCGACTGCTTTCTTATGAGAAAGCTTCTCGTTGTTCATTTTGTTCGCTTGCAGATTATAAGGATTTACCCTCGATACACCAAAAGAATGAATTTTCATTTTTCAAAGCCTCCCCCTTTGGTCAACTCGTTTTTTAGCAAACGATGTATATTGCGTTCATCATCGTTTGTTGATTCTCCTACCTCTATTATCGGCCACATCTTCATTTTTTTTATTGTTTCAAAGCATCTTTTCCTCGATACATTTCACCATTTTTCTGGTAAGAAGAAATACCTAGTATGAATAAAAAACTGCAAGTCTCCTTGCAGTTTCTATTCTTGTAACTTCTGTTTCACAAAATAAGTAACTTTCTTTTCCTGCTCTGTCATTTCACGCTTGCGCTGCTCTTCTTTTTCAAGACTCTTCAACTCTGTTCGTAATGTCTTCGTACATGTCTCACATATTCGGCCATCACGGATTAACGTCCCACATTGCTCACAAGGGTAACCTAAATTAGGAAATTGTGATATTCGTAATCTCCCTGTTTTAATAAATTTAAGGATTAAGTCTTCTTCAACGTCGGTCGCTTCTACTACTTGTGCTATCGTCGCTGTTCGATTGCTGCGCTTGCGAATAAATTGATATACTTCATCGAACTTTTTTTCTTCTTCATTATAACAAGCCTCACATACATCTCTAAATTTCGATTTCACAAAGAGTATCCCACAGTTTGGGCAATTCATTACATTCACGTTCTTTTCCCCCTCAACCACTAAAAAAGGTACATTTGTACTATTTATATCGAATAAAATACCAAATGCTTTAGACATTCGGCAAAAATATTACCTAGCAATGGTCATTGTTTCGATTTTTTCTGCTCCGGCAAGCTTCAATGCTTTAGCTGCATGCCGAACGGTAGAGCCCGTTGTGTATATATCGTCCACGATGACAATGTTTTTCCCTTGTATAGCTGTTCGGTTTTTCACTTTAAAAATTTGCGGTAAATTGATTCGTTCTTGACGCGATTTCTTTGATTGCTTTTCTGTATGAATACGCGTTAACAGCTCTGTACTGTTTATCTGCAGCACATCCAGTAAAGCTTGGGCTTGATTGAAACCGCGCTCTTGCAGGCGGTCCTTGCTTAATGGAATAACCGTAATGAGGTCGTACTCTACCTGTTGCAGGCATTCCTTCATGAATGGCGCCAACACTTCCGCTAAAGCATAGTCACCGCGATACTTATATTTCGCAATCAACTCTTTTAAAAAATCATTATAATGAAGCAGTGAGACATTTTTCGTTAAATATCCGGCCCATTCAGGATTATTCTCCCATCTTACGCAATCTAAGCAAAGCTGATCCCGCCGAAAGGATTCATCGAGCTCACGCGAACAAATCGCGCATGTTTCTCCAGAAATCCAAGAGAATTTCGCCTCACAATTTGAACATATATAGCTTTTAGGCTGTCTTAAAAATAAACTTGTCCATGTCATCGGCTTTCTCATTTTTTCATAGCATATATAGCAATTAGCCATCGAGAAGCCCACGCTTTCTCGCTTCTTCATTCATCGATGTAATATGTTTGATCGCTTCTACCATTGCCTTGCTTTTTCCGTAATGAAAAAAAGTAATGTTCCCTGTTGGGTAAGCGAAACTGCGTCCAACGCGGCCGGCAATTTGGACAAGAGCGCTTTCCGTAAAAACTTCGTGCTCCGCTCCAATAACCGCGACCTCTAAACGCTCAATCGTCACACCTCGTTCTAAAATCGTCGTTGTTAATAAACCCTGCAGTTCACCGTCTCGTAATGCTTGCACGCGTTCTTTCCGATTCGGGTGCTCGGCATAAACGGCTGGGAGGTTTTGAAAGAGAGGGCGGGCAGTTTCCATCACCGCAATGCTTGGGAAGAATAATAAAATAGGAGTTTGGCGTTCGATGCGTTCATTCACCCAATCTTGAACGGGATGCGGAACTTTCTTTTGTTGAAACTGCTTCGCCCAGTTGCCGCACCATTTCATCTCAGGGACCGGAATAGGCTGGCGATGATAGCGCGCCGGAATAGTGACCGCTTGAAGTCTGCCACCTCGATATTGCTTTTTCATTTGTTTCGATGGTGTGGCCGTTAAATAAATGGTCGTAGCCTTCTGTTTCTTCGCTTTTTGTACCGCATAGTGAAGCGAGGGATCCATCGAATACGGAAAAGCATCGACTTCATCAATAATCATGACATCAAATGCTTCTTTAAAGCGAAAGAGCTGATGTGTCGTCGCCACGGTAAGCGGCGCTAGCTTATGTCGATCATCACTGCCTCCATAAAGGGCAGCTACTTCGATAAATGGGAATGCTTTTTTCAACCGAGGCGCTAATTCCAGTACAACATCTGTTCGCGGCGTTGCGATACAAATTCGCTTTCCAGCGAGCAGCCCTGCTTCGATTCCTGCAAACAGCACTTCTGTTTTTCCAGCTCCACAAACGGCC
This sequence comes from Peribacillus sp. Hz7, assembly GCF_042136355.1. NCBI lineage: Bacteria > Bacillati > Bacillota > Bacilli > Caryophanales > Bacillaceae > Peribacillus > Peribacillus sp. Hz7. The sequence continues at coordinate 85,831 of NZ_JBHHJV010000005.1, read as the reverse complement.
CAAACGAGAAGCTCTTCTTGATGAAGAATGGCTTGTTTCATTCGGTCCGATGCAGTTTGTTGACCTTCTGAAAGTGTACCTGACCAATTCATCACACTTTTCGGAACACGGAAATCATAAGCCGGACCGGTCCACGTATACAGCGGCGTACATTCACTCACACGCCCCATCATAATACACGAACGACAATACGTGCAGAGCTGCCCGCATATCGCACATGGAAACGTATAAAATAACTGCTTGTCTCGATTACCGCATCGAATACAATAATCCAATTCAACGCCAAACGTTTTTGCGACATAACCTTGTTCAATATGTGTCTCAAGTACATCGAGGGAAAACGGAATTTCAGCCGCTAACAATTGCCGGCCAAATAAATGATGCTGAAGTTCAGTGGAATAAGCTTTTTGAGGGATAGAAAGCGGGGAATGAGAAATCGTGTTCACATGTTCAACCTCCTTTTTTAAAGAGTTCGACGTATTGTTATAGATTCCTTTTTCATCCAGAAGGATTTTTAAGTATAGATGCTGAAGATTGTTAATAAAGGAGTGATAATATGATTGTAAAACAATGTGAAATTCCGATTAAAGCAAGGCTGCTTGAAGCGTTGCTCTATCGATTACCCGCTGATCATCCAAAGCGCTCGGTGTTAGAGTCAGAGCTCGGCAAATGTATGGCCGGTTACCGCGGCGAGCAATCGATTGATTCCGTGTTAGCAGCGCTTCCCGAAAAAGAGTACCTCCTCTTTCATGACCTGCGCATTCCCAGTACCCCTTACCCATTCCAACTGGACATCCTCATTCTTTCTTCATCATTTTTTCTCATTCTTGAGGTGAAAAATATCGCCGGCGAAATTTACTTCGATGATGATTTTCATCAGCTTATTCAAACCAAAAATGACCAAGCACAAGCCTATGATGATCCGATTTTACAAGTGAATCGGCAGCGCAGGGAACTTCTGCAGTGGCTCACATCTAAAAAAGTACCTACAATGCCGATTGAAACATTAGTGGTCAGCGCCAATTCGCTAACAATTGTGCGTGCGAAAAATAAAGAAATTACGGAAAAAGTCGTAAGGAGAAATAGTTTAGCATTGAAAATAAATTCACTTGCTGAAAAGCATCAAGAAGACATTTTATCTAAAAAAGAGTTGAAGAAACTAATAAATTTACTGTTAAAAGCGCACACTCCATATGTTCCAAAACTACTTGAAATTTATAAAATTTCAGCGGATGAGCTGTTAACCGGTGTGCAATGCCCGAATTGCAGAGCATTGCCAATGAAAAGAAATTGGGGCAAGTGGCACTGCCAAAGCTGTTCATGTTGCTCAAGTAATGCACACCTAGCTGCCATTCGCGATTACGCCCTCTTAATTAAGCCGACGATTACGAATCGTGAATTGCGGGATTTTTTGAGGTTGGATTCTGTATCGATTGCCACAAAAATGCTGCGTAATATGCATATTCCTTATGAAGGAACAACCAAAAGTAGGGTCTATCATCTAAATTGGCGAGATTTTTACTGAAATTGGCGAAATAAACTCTCTATTTGGCGAGATTATGCTACATTTTGGCTAAATTAACTTGAAAATTGGCGAAATTCTGCCCACAAAAAAGAAACGTCTCCACACAAGACGTTTCTTTTTCACACTTTATACCAGCCTAATCCTAATGATCCTTCGCCGAGGTGCGTGCCGATGACGGGACCGAAGTAGCTTAGGTCAAATTCCACATTTGGAAGCTGCGATTCGAGTTCTGCTTTCCATGCTTTTGCTTCTTCCTCACGTTTAGCGTGAATAATCACGGCTTTGTAAGGTTCTCCGCCAGCTACTGCTTCTCCTAATAAATCCGCAATTCGTTTCATCGCTTTTTTGCGGGTGCGAATTTTTTCAAAAGGAACGATAACTTTTTCTTCAAAATGCAGCAATGGCTTTACTTGTAGTAAGCTACCGATTAAAGCTTGGGCACTGCTTAAGCGACCGCCGCGTTGCAGGTGTGATAAGTTATCCACCATGAAATACGCTCGCATCGATTGCTTCATTTCGTTAAGTCTTGCGACAATCTCGTCTGGTCCTTTACCGTCTAAAGCCATTTGTGCAGCTTCTAATACGTAAAAACCTTGAACATGACAGCTCACTTCCGAATCAAACGCAAAAACATCGATGCCATCGACCATTTCACCTGCGGAAATTGCTCCTTGGTACGTACCGCTAATGCCACTAGATAAATGAATCGAAACGACCGCGTCATACTCGCTTGCTAATTGTTCAAACTTCTCTACAAATTGTCCAATTGGCGGCTGCGAGGTTGTTGGAAGCTTCTCTTCCCGTTTAACCTTGTCATAAAAATCATCCGTATCTAGATTCACTTCTTCCTCATATACCTCTCCCCCCATAATGACCTGCAGGGGGATCATATGGATATGCAAGCGCTCTCGGACTTCCTTAGGGATATAGGCCGTGCTGTCAGTTACGACTGCCGTTTTCATAAATTAAAACCATCCTTATCAAAAGTTTTCTATTTAGTAGTTCATATTGTAAAGGAAATCATAATAGTTTGCATAGTAAAAAGCCTGGCCCATTCACAGTATGAGCCAGGTTTATCAAATAGACCGTATTTACTTTACTTCTACCCAACCGTTTTTAATCGCTGAGACAACAGCTTGTGTACGGTCGTTTACGTTCATTTTTTGTAAAATATTACTTACATGGTTTTTCACTGTTTTTTCACTAATATACAATGTTTCACCGATTGCGCGGTTGCTTTGTCCGTCAGCTAAAAGTTGAAGAACTTCACATTCACGTCTTGTTAATAAATGAAGCGGTCTTCTAATCTCTGGTGCGTGAATTGTATCCTGGTTAGCATTTTCATCTGAAACTAGACGACGATACTCTTTCACTAGATTATGCGTCACCTTCGGATGTAAATAAGAACCTCCATCCGCTACAACACGTACAGCTTCAATAAGAGTATCCGCATCCATTTCTTTTAATAAATAGCCTTGAGCACCTGTTTTAAGTGCATGCTGTACATAGTTTTCATCATCGTGAATCGATAAGATGATTACTTTTGTCTCTGGATACTGCTGAATCAACTGCTGTGTTGCTTCTATCCCATTTACGTTTGGCATATTAATGTCCATAATGACAACATCCGGATGATAGGTTTCAACCAGATTCATCGCCTCGCTGCCGTCGTCGCCTTCTGCTACCACATCAAAAGACGCTTCAAAATCTAAAATACGCTTAACACCTTCACGGAAAAGCTGATGGTCATCAATAATAACAATATTCGTTTTCATCGGCTTCTACATCTCCCTACATTCTATTTGTTATATGCTATTTCTTCTGTTTAATTTATAAAAGGTATTTGAATAAGAACAAGTGTACCTTCTTTAGGAGATGAATGAATAGTGAGTTCTCCTTCTAATAAATCGACTCTTTCTTTCATACCAATTAAACCAAATGAGTTTTCCTTTTGAACCGCCACATCGAACCCTTTTCCATTATCTTTCACAGAAACACTCACCATTTCTTTACTGATTGATAACTTCACTTGAATAAGAGTCGGTTCTGCATGTTTTAAAGCATTTTGAACAGCTTCCTGCACAAGCCGGAATAAGGCGACCTCCATATTAGAGGGCAATCGCTTCTCTTGTCCTAAATTAATAAAACTTAATTTTGCACCTTTATTATATTCTTCGATAGTTTGCAAGTATTTTCTGAGGGTAGGTACTAAACCTAAATCATCAAGTGCCATAGGACGCAGGTCATAAATAATGCGACGTACTTCATATAAAGCACTGCGAACCATACCCTTTAAGCTTTTAATTTCAACTAGTGCAGCATCCGGACCATTTTCACGCTGCACACGCTCAATTAAATCTGAACGCATCATCACGTTTGCAAGCATCTGCGCTGGACCATCATGAATTTCTCTAGATAGCTTCTTCCGTTCCTGCTCTTGTGCTTCAATGATTTTTAAACCAAAATCTTGCTTGCGTCTAGCCTCTTCCAAAGCTTCGCCAACATATCTAAAATCTTGTGTTAAATAATTCATCACAACCGTTATTTGTGAAACAAGGTGAGAAGCTCGATCAATCGTTTGCTGTACATTTCTTAATCGAAATTCTAAATCATCACGACGATGGCGCAATTGCTTCTCTAACTGTCGATTCATTTCTAAATCAACTTGAAGCTGATGGGCCTTTTCATAGGCTTCACGCACTTGTTGTTCCGAAAATTCACTAAAATTCCTACTAACCTCTGAAAGCCGTTTTCTGGCAAATCGAGCCTTCTTATCCAGAAGGTCATTCTCAGTAATCACAAAGGCTACACGGACTCGAATATCTTCAAGCTCTTTCGTTAATGCTTCAAAATCACGGCGGCACTGCTCTTCAATCTCAAAAACTTCATCTTTGCTCTCACCAACCGTGCTAATCATCGTTTCCAGGATGATGTCCAAAGATTGAGTCTTGATATTTTTTATGGACATATCGACTCCTCCACTTACATCATAGGTATAGCGCAACATTAGAATTTCAGTAGAACATGACTTAGACACTATAGTATGATAATCATATTGTACCAAAAAGCTATGAAAAATACGCTGAGTTTGTCATTCCATTGAAACATTTACCCTAAATCAAATATGATACAATATCTTTACCTAATTATAGACTATAAATAATTATCCTAATACAACAAGATAATACCATCCTAAACATTCAGTATATACTGCTATACCAACAGCTTTTATTATAGCATGTAGGTTTTTCGTCATACATTAAAGTTTGTTTACTGTTTTATGACAACGAACAGGTACTAAGACCCTTACTACAATAATGGAAGGAGAAATAGCATGTTACCGTATTATTTAACTGTCCAGCATCGAGGGGAGCATGAAATCGTCATCGAGAGGTCGCGCTTCATTGCCCACGTTGCTCGTACAGAAACAGAAGAGGAAGCTCAAACATTTATCGCGGAAATTAAGAAAAAGCATAAAGATGCAACCCATAATTGCTCTGCTTATCTCATTGGGGAACGTGATGAAATTCAAAAAGCACTCGATGATGGAGAACCGAGCGGCACGGCCGGCGTTCCTATTCTTGAAGTTCTCAAAAAGAAAAACTTAAAAGATACAACCGTTGTCGTCACACGTTATTTTGGCGGCATTAAGCTTGGAGCTGGCGGTCTTATTCGCGCTTATAGTAAATCCACCTCTGAAGGCATTGAAGCAACCGGGATTGTCGAACGAAAGCTTATGCGTGTGATTTCTACAAAAGTCGACTACACATGGCTCGGTAAGCTCGAAAATGAATTACGCGCTTCCATCTATACGATTAAAGAAATCGAATACCTCGATCAAGTCATCATTCACATTTTCGCGGAAGAGGAAAAGAAACAGGACTACATCGACTGGATGACCGAACTCACTAATGGACAAGCGATCATTCAAGAGGGGGATATCCTATATTTGGAACAAAAAATCAGCAAATCTTAGTACACCTTGCTCTCTTCTACGTGTAATTTTTTTGAAAAGAAATTTTTATTTTACGAATATCTAAAATCCATGTAAAATTAAGTTCGGCCTATCTTTTCAAGAAAGTTATCAAATACACTCGAAAAATAGCATCTATGCATTAGGCTATTTTTAAAAGGAGAAGAACAGATGTCTACTACTAGACGTGTTTATAAAATCAAAAAAACAAAAAAGAGGCGGCGTAAAAGAGTTTTTCTATTCCTTATCCCTCTGCTCGTTCTTATATTAGGCACATCCGCTTACGGAGCGAAATTAGTCTTAAAAGCGCAAAATGTGTTTCAGGAAGCCTACAACCCTGTCGAGGTTTCTTCCAAACGTGATGGGGAAGCCGTCAATCCGCTTGAAGACAATTTCTCGATACTTTTTATCGGAATTGACGATAGTGATGAACGTGATTTTAAAGGAAACTCTCGTTCAGATGCGCTTATACTTGCTACGTTTAATAAAGATCAAAAATCTGTTAAACTACTAAGCATTCCACGTGATTCCTATGTATATATACCAGCTAAAAACGCAACAACGAAAATTAACGCGGCTCATGCAGCAGGCGGTCCAAAAGCGACGATGGATACGATTGAGGAATTATTAGATATTCCTGTCGATTATTACGTCCGCATGAACTTTAATGCATTTATCGAAGTGGTCGATGCACTCGGTGGAATTAAAGTAGATGTTCCATATGCGCTTAGTGAAATGGATTCAAATGATAAACAAGGAGCGATTCAATTACAACCTGGCCTACAAACATTAACAGGTGAAGAAGCTTTAGCACTTGCTCGTACGCGGCACCAAGATAGCGACATTCAGCGCGGGGAGCGTCAACAAGAAATTCTAAAAGCCATTATGGCAAAAGCAATGTCTGTTAACGGCGTGACGAAATACACGAATGTGATAGAAGCAGTTGGCGACAATATGTCAACGAACCTTCAATTCTCACAAATTAAAGGATTCGTAAACTATATTACAGCAGATCAAGGCATCGACCTTGAATCTGTAAAGCTTAAAGGAAACGATTTATATTTAAACGGAACGTATTATTATCAATTAGACGAAACATCTGTTGAAGAAGTACGTTATGTTCTACAATCGCATTTAAACCTTGCACCAACGTCCACACCAACAGAAGCTGTACAATCGCCTGTACAATGAAAAAAAGCCCTCCATTGCGGAGGGCTTTTTTATGAATTCAGCTTATAATCTCGCCAAATTCGGGAGGAATCCCGCCAATTTTGCTTATAATCCCGCCAAATCCGGAAGGAATCCCGCCAATTTGCTTTATAATCCCGCCAAATCCGTGAGAAATCCCGCCAATTTGCTTTATCCTATAATAAAAAAACCTCCATATATAATGGAGGTTTTCTATAAATCTATGATTTATCCTTCACATTCTTCAGATTAAGAATCTTCAATAATGGTTGATAATTCGAGCTAACAAGCCCAATCTTCTCTACGATAATCTCAATCGTAATTAGTAAAATAGCTATGATTAACAAAGCTCCCCATAACGTTGCATAGGAGAAAATAATCGCAGCTAAACCGAACGATGCAGCTAATGCATAAATAAGAATAACCGTTTGTTTATGCGTAAATCCTACATTTAATAGACAATGGTGTAAATGAGATTTATCCGGAGCAGAAATCGGTTTTTTGTTCACAACCCTGCGAATAATCGCAAAGAACGTATCCGAAATCGGCACACCCAAAATGATAATTGGAATAATTAACGAAACCATCGTTACGTTTTTGAACCCTTGTAAAGACAGTACGGCAATGACGTACCCTAAAAACATGGCTCCTGTATCACCCATAAAGATTTTCGCTGGATGAAAATTATATTTCAAGAAGCCAACTGTTGCTCCTATTACAGTTAAAGCAACCGTCGCTACGAAAATATCTTGTTTAATGATCGCCATAATCGCAATCGTAATTAAAGCAATCGTTGAGACACCGCCAGCCAGTCCATCTAACCCGTCAATTAAATTAATGGCATTAATAATCCCAACAATCCACAAAATAGTAATAGGGATACTCAATACTCCGAACTGTAATGGCTCACCAAATGGTAGATTAATAAACTCTACTTCCAAACCGCCCCAAAGTACAATAATCAAGGCTGCACCAATTTGTCCAAGAAACTTAGGAGCTGCTCGCAACTCAACCATATCATCGGCAATTCCAATGATAATAATCAAAATGGCACCAATGATTAATGGCAGCTGCTGCATAACTTGGTCACTAAAGATTAAGAAAGTAAAGAGAAAGCTTAAAAATATCGCTAAACCGCCCATACGCGGCATAATTTTACTGTGTACCTTTCGTGCATTTGGTTTATCTGTTGCGCCTAGTTTAAATGCTAACTTCCCAACGTAAGGAGTTAAGAACATAGATAGTAAAAAAGCGATCAACAAGGCCCCTAATAGCATAAGACCCACCTCTTTTTCGACATAAAACACACGTACTTGCAAAAAAAATTCACATTCGTTGTTTTATTGATTTGATACTCACTTACCCAGTATATATGTTTTCAACGAAAATCTCTATAAAAAAATTATTATATGGAATTATTTTGCAAGAACAAGAGTTTTTTGTCAATTCATGTTCTGGATTATCCTTTTTCTTTTAAGACGTTTAACATAAACTTCGGTAACACCATCATACGCTGCCATCGAGTTGGCTGCTGAATAAGACGGTATAGCCATTCTAGGTTCACTTTCTGCCAAATAACAGGTGCACGTTGTACTTTTTCAGCCAGCACATCAAAACTGCCGCCGACTCCCATAAACAGCCCTTTTTCAAATAGATGCTTATGCATATTCACCCATTGTTCCTGTTTTGGAAAACCGAGCGCTGTTAAAATAATATCTGGCTTCAGATCAGCAATCGACTTGGCTAACTCCTGATCTTCAATATTAATATAACCATGATAGTGCCCAACAATCCTTAAATGTGGATACTGCTGTTTGACCTTTTCTACAGCCGCTTCAATGACCGCTTCCTCAGCACCAAGCATATACACTTTCAATTCATGCAGATTAGCCAATTCAAATAAGTCATGCATCATATCGTAGCCTGTAATTCGTTCTTCCAGCGGCTGCTTTAACCACTTCGAAGCATAAATAATTCCAATTCCATCCGGTGTAATATAATCTGCTGACAAAATAATTTGCTTATATTCTTCATGTTTATTCGCATATTCCACAATTTCAGGATTTGCTGTAACTACAAAGGTTTTTTGTTCATTCATAAGCCGAGGATAGATGATTCGATTAACAAATACATCTTTTGTCGTTCGAATAAAAGGAATCGTTAAAATCTCTACAAACTTCTCTGTCATGTCTGCCAGCCTTTCTTCTGTCCACTAGTTTTAAAAAGCTCCAGGCACCTATAAGGCGAGCCGCTGGCTTTGAGCCGCAAGTACCTGAAGTTAGACACCAAACCATATCGAAAACTTTATAAAACAAGGCTGTCCCAAAAGTATGCAACTTTGGTGCAGCCTCGTTTTTTTGAAATAAAGAATGTCACCAATGCACGATTTAAACAGTCGCTTGACTACGTTGTTTCATTTTATCTTCGCGGAATTTCTTTTGTTCCTTTTTGGACATGGCTTTATAGTCTTTCAAAAACTGTTCGTATTGCGGCATTACTTCTTCAATCGTTCCATATGCCTTTAGCTCACCATATTCAAGCCAAACCGCTTTTTGACAAAATTTCTTCATTTGCCCAAGTGAATGACTAATGAAAAACATCGTCTTCCCTTTCGCTTTGAACTCGTTCATTTTATCTAAACACTTCTCAGCAAAGTTCTTGTCTCCAACAGACAACGCTTCATCAATAATTAATACATCTGGATCAATATGAACTGAAATCGCGAAGCCGAGTCGTGACTTCATCCCGCTTGAATAGGATTTAACCGGCTGGTCGATAAACTTTCCAAGCTCTGAAAACTCAATAATTTCTGGTTCTAGCTCTTGAATTTGTTTTTTATCAAAGCCGAGCATGAGCATTTTTAACTCAATATTATCGCGACCTGTCAATTTATTATTCAGCCCAGATGATACTGCGATTAATGCTGATTTTCCTTCTACCTGCACCGTACCTTCTGTGGGCGGGACAATTCCCGCAATAATATTGGAAAGCGTTGATTTACCCGAACCATTGATGCCGACAAATCCAATGACATCGCCTTTTTCCGCCTCAAAACTAACATTTCTAAGCGCAAAATACTCTTCCCCATACTCTTTTGGCAGCAATAAATCCAAAAGCTTGTCGGAGTTCTTTTTATATAATTTATATTTTTTCGTTACATTTTTAACGATAACTGATTTTTCCATCCTTATCACGTCCCGTTTACTTGAAGTCCACAAAGCGATCTCTAAATTTCACATGTAATGAAGAACCGATGAGGAAGAAAACAATCACAACAAACCAGAAATAAAGCGTATATTCCCAGTGTTCAATGAAATACCACGATTCTCCAAGCAGTGAAGCGCGATAGCCTTCCACGATATAATATAACGGATTCAACTTCATAATCTGAACAATCAATGGATGGTCTTTCGCATCCAATACCCATAGAATTGGCGTTAAATAAAACAAAATTCGCATTAAAGCTGCTACCATATTGTTTACGTCACGGATAATTGTCGATAACGTTGACGTAATTAACCCGAATGAAACGAGTAAAATAATCGTAGCCAATATATAATAAGGAAGCTGAACAATATACACTGTAGGAAGATAGCCTGTTGTAGCTAGAAGAACGATAATGACACCTAATAGCATAAAATGTTGATACAGCTTCGCAACAATAACATAAGTCGGTATAACGCTCATTGGAAAGCTCATCTTCGAAACCATTGTTAAACGCGAATAAATGGATTTCGAGGCTTGTGTCGTTGCTGGATTCACAAAAAACCACACAACAATCCCTGCCATTAACCAAGGAAGAAAATCATGACCATCCACTTTTTCACGATTAAAAATACCGAATCCAAATACAAACCAAAAGATTGCAATTTGAATCATTGGGTTAATAATTTCCCATAAAATCCCCAAATAGTTGCCGCTATTGGCACTTTTCATCTCATACGCCGACAAGCGTCTCACTAAATAGAAATGATTAATTTGTTCTTTTAAAACAGTCCACGCTGCACTCATAAGTTATTTACCCAGACCTTCCTAAAAACACTTTTTCTACGACACGACGAGAAGCTTCGCCATCTTCCAACGAACAAAATCTATCGTAGAAGGCGTCATTGTTGGCATCTGCATCAGTTAAAGATCGAATGCTTGCAATAACCTCATCTGTCGTTTTCACTAACGGACCTGGTGCTGTCGCTTCAAAGTCAAAATAAAATCCGCGAAGCTTGTCTCGATACTTGTCAATATCATATACATAAAACAGCATCGGCCGCTTTAAATTGGCATAATCAAAGAACACCGATGAATAGTCGGTTAAAATTAAATCAGAAATTAAATACAAATGACTGATATCGCCATAGTTTGAAAAATTATAAGCAAATCCTTCGTACGAAGATAAATCTAAGTTTTCGGCAATCAAATAATGCAAACGCAAAAGAATTATATACTCTTGTCCCAATTCTTCACGCATTTTATGAAGATTAAGCTGCAAATCAAATTTATATTTGCCTTTTTCATAAAACTCATCATCTCTCCACGTTGGTGCATATAAGATTACTTTTTTATCTAATGGAATCCCCATTTTTCGCTTCAATGAATCGATTGTATCACGATTGTTCCCATTGTACAGTATATCATTGCGTGGATAGCCGGTTTCAATAATTTTAGACGGGCTTACGTTAAATGCACGAGCAAAAATTTCCGTTGAGTACACATTCGGTGAAATTAAATAATCCCACTTACTCGATTCCTCATGAAAATTCTTCTTATATTTTTCCGTATCCGTGCCAGGCATATGTACTTCTTTCATATCCGCTGCTAATTTCTTCAGAGGTGTTCCATGCCATGTTTGTAAATAGGTAGTGTGCTTTGGCTTTGGAATCCAAAGCGGCAAACGACTATTCGACACCCAAAAGCGGGCACGTGTCATTTTCAACAGCCAAGGAATCGTAAAACGGGGCACATAAGGAATACCTGCTTCCTCAAAAGTTTTTGCATACCGTTTATCCACACTCCAATACATCTTATATTCAGGATGCTGGTTTTGCAAATATTCATAAATTGCTCGCGGATTGCAGCTATACTGCTTACCGAGAAAGCTTTCAAACATTACAAGCTTTTGGTCAACAGGCAACATCTTACCGGCCAATCCAAAAACTATTTTGTATGCATTTGTAAGCTTTGTTTTTACTATCTTATTTAATGAAGCCATATGCTTCTCCTTTCTATAAAAGCGCAACCAGCTCGTTCAGCTGATGAAGCAGATAAGAATTCGCTATTTGTCTTTTAGAGGCTATTATCCTCTGCATAGTGAGCTATCCGGTGGAACTAGACATCAGCACTCATTGAAAATTCTATACATTCTTATCTTTTAAAAAAAACCTACTTTATAGTATACCTTTTTTTGCAGTGTAGACAAGGAGTCGACTTTTGTGTAGAAAAAGAGCGTAACGCCACCTTATTGTGTTTGTTCATGTTTAAACCTAACCAATTTCCATTATGGGTTAGTCGAGATTAACTCCTGGTAATTTTTTGCGAAAATGTACTGTATGTATTACAAACTCGTTACAAATACTTCAAAAAACTAGCATCTCTCATTTCTGAATAAGTACTATGCTAAAATTATAGGTAAATAGTATAAATAATTACCATTTTAGTTTACTTGCATTTTCATCTTCTAAACCACAATAATTCTCCCTAAAGTCATCATATTTCCTCCGATGGTTTTCACTTACATCCTCTATATTTAATACAGCTTCAATAATATCCTCCGTTGTTTTTAAAAATGGAACTGGGTCCTCTTTGTCAAAGTACATATAAACTCCCTCTAATGTTGTCTCGATAATCATCAAGGTCATATGTGTAATACAAAATAGGTTTGTTTGTGTTAGCGAAGTCAAACATTACTGATGAATAATCTGTAATCATTATCGCGCTCTCTTTAATTAAATGTTGAATATACATCCGTCAAAGTCCAAGTTTTATGTAAACAAGTGCATCAAAGATAACAGGTATTTTTACTCTTATATTCATTTATCGCGATTAATCTTAAAGTATCATTTAATGAAAATTATTATAATTCATTTTACCTGCACTAAGAATCCCCCTACAAAAATGACCAAATAACTTGAATTGTTTTCTTTCATAAAACGACAAAAAAACCTCATCAAATGATAAGGTTTTTTGTGAGTTTGTTTAGCTAAAAAATTGGTCAACAATACGCTCCGCTGCTTTACCATCTTCTAATGAGCAGTATTTCTTTTTAAATGCACTGTACTTTTCTTTGTATTGCTTATTAACTTCATCGATATTAGTAACGGCTTCAATAATATCATTCGTATCAAATAAGAGTGGACCTGGCGCTTCCTTTTCAAAATCCATATAAAAGCCTCGAATATCATTTTTATATAGATCTAAATCATAAGTAAAGAAAAGGATTGGTTTGGATGTATTGGCGAAATCAAACATTACTGACGAATAATCTGTGATTAGGATATCACTAATTAAATATAGCTCTTGTATATCGGAATACCCTGATACATTATAGACAAATCCTCTATATTCTTCTGGGATCTTTAATTTACTGCTGATTACTACATGCATGCGTAGTAATATTACATACTCCTCACCAAATCGTTCCTTTAAAGACTCTAAGTCCATCATGAGGTTAAATTGGAACTTATTATTTCCATTTGTTTCATTATCACGGAAAGTAGGTGCATAAAGTATAACTTTTTTATCGGTAGGAAGTTTTAATTGTCCCTTAACTTTAGAGCTAATTTCATTAATATCTGCCCTAAAAAACAAATCATTTCTAGGATAACCTACTTCTAGGATATTCCCTTCATATTTAAAAGCACTTCTAAAACAATTAGATGCATATTCACTAGGTGAAATTAAATAGGACCATGTCTTTGTTGCACCATATACACGTTCAACATAATCATCTGTTCTTCCTTGAACATTTTCTATATCAAAAAGCATTCTCTTTAATGGTGTTCCATGCCACGTTTGAATATAGGTGGTTTCTTTTCTCTTTTTAATATACGTAGGGAAGTTTTGATTGTTTACCCAATACTTAGCTGTGGCTAAATAGTAATAATATTTAATACTAAACCTTCTAACAGCAATTGTATTCGGATCTCTAAATCTTGCCTTCTTATTATAGATCCATACCTTTTTATATTTAAGCTTTCTTTTAAGAATCTCTTCATAAATATATTTCGGACTATCTGAGTATTGTTTTCCGATTCCACTTTCAAACACAATTACATTGTTACTTACTGGGAAAATCCATTTAAATAGGGTGAAGACCTTTTTCATGATTGGGAAATATATTTTACTTTTCCTGAATTTCTTATATGTCTTTTTAACATATTGATTATTTACAACTAATTTCTTAAAAGAAAATTTCTTTTTAGACCGAATCTCTCGCGTCGCATTATAAATTCTTTCACCAGATTTTCCGTCCTTATATTTCAAAAATTTCTTTGCTCGTTTTTTGAATTCATCTTTCATTTTAAAATCATTGCTTGCATAATGCTCAACTAAAGCTAGAATATCCTCTAGTTGATAAATAATATCCCCTGGTAAATCATTATCTAAATCCAAATGTGAAGGTTTTTTTCCAATAAATCTTCTTCGATCAAATTGATAATATAATACCGGCTTATCTAAAAAGCTGAAATCAAATGCAACACTAGAATAATCCGTGATCATTAATGCACTTTCTTTCATTAAATCTTGAACATCTACTTCACCTTGAGTTACAATACGAATATTTGCATCATTAAAATACGAGGTAAATCTTTGCATATTTGGATGCAAACAAAGCACGATGTCAAAGTTATATTTGTCAGCCATATTCTGCAATACTGGGCTAAAAACAAGCTCCTTATAACGCTCAAAATATTCGCTTTCTAAAAATATTTCATCGTTTACAATCCATTCCCGCCATGTGGGGATAATTAATATTTCACGCTTCGTTTTTATATCATCCAAAAACAAACTATCAAATCTCGATAGCCCTGTAACTTTTACTTGTTCTTTGGAATAACCAAAATCTTGAACAATAATAGACTTTTCATAATCTGAACTTACAATAAATAAATCTGTCTCAAAGCTTGGAGATTGTTCTCCATAAAAGTGTACTGTATTTTTCGTACCCATAACACCATGTTGAAGGAATACTTTCTTAGCTTTTACCTTTTTCTTAAATTGTTCCGTTCTCAACGGGTATAAGTAGTCCGGATGGTGTGAACCAATAACTCTAGTTGCAACCAAGGTATAAAGAATATGTTTTTTTGATCCAAAGTGGAGCACATTCCCTAACTCCTGAACATTTCTCTTTTCAGGAGAATCCTCATCTATCACATAATACGTGTTTCTATCGGGGTGCTGTGTTCTCATATATTTGAAAAATCTATATCCAGTATCTTGTGCCTTATATGGTCTTTCACCAACAATCCAAATATCTTGTTTCTTATAAAATGGTTTTAAAAGCCATGCGAATCTCATCATCTTTGTTAAATATTTTGAGATCTCTGTATCAAACTTATCTATTTGGATCGATATATTAAAGTATTTAATCGTGAAGTATGGAGTTGCAATATGTGTAAATTCTCCATGATTAATATACGCTGGTTTCGTCGTATATTTCTTTGCCTTATCCTTTGGCATCCCAAGTCTTACTGAACGCTCGATTACTTCTGATTCATACATATCATTTTTTAACTCAAGGTCCATAAAAAGATCATAAATATCGACTTCTTTTATGTCATGTAAAGGGATATTAGTTTGAAAAGAATAATAATAATTTCTTTCTCCCCCATTAGACATTTCTTCATGCAATCTAACCGGAACCTTAATCTTAATCCCTGTTTCCCGTCCGGATAATACAATACTAGATTCTTTTACCGTAAAGCTCTTTGTACGTACTTCTCCTTTAACAAGAAAATGATCTTTTTTTGCCTTTAAGAATTTAATCTTAGCCTCTGGCTTACATGTTATTTCCTTATCCACCAACAAAGTGAACATTTGATTTGTATTTAAATATAGGATTGATTTTTTTTGATTAAGTTCAAATGGTAGCAAATCATGATAGCTAATTTCATCAAATTTCCCTAGACGAATGAAATATTCTAATTCCACTTTACCATCTTCACGAACAATAACTTTAGCTTGATCCTTTATAGCGTTATATTGATGTACTGTTAATTCTTCTTCAGGAGTATGCATCAATATATATAAACCATAACTAGGTTCTACAATTACATCTTTAAATTCATTTAAATTTACGTCAAAATGAAAGTTAGCTGAAGAAGGAATTTCTGAAATCTTCACTTGAGATTCTTTGTCCTTTGTCATCAGCCATAATTCTTTCGCTTGATATCTTCCAGTAAATTCACCGCTTATCTCAAAATTCCCTGGGGCTCCCATTTTGACGGACAAACTTTTCTTGAAGTTATTACTTACTTTTTTTCTATTAAAGAAAAGCATCTTACACTTAACCACCTTATTATGAGTTGTAAATTACCTTATGAGTCGCAACATACATAATCCAACGCTAGTATGTATTAATGTTTTGAACAAATAGTATCATAACAGAAGAAAATTTCTCCGAAAATTGATTAAATACAAAAACTAATATAAATTTTGTTTATTTCCATTTCAATGAGGTATAACTACATATTAATACCCTTATTATCTTCATTTCCCCTTTGTCTATTCTATCTGAAAACTACAAGGAATTAAACATTCTATGTAACTACTCAACTCATCGCTTCAAAGTTAAGCTTTTTACCGCTATTTAGTGCCTTTAAAATCATATACGTTTTTTTATTTTTTCTCAATAGTGCTATACTTTTGTGCCATTTGTTTCATTACTTATTATTCTGTATCGTCGTGAGAAAGGGCAGGAGGCCTTCTACTTATTCAAAAACTTCTCGTTTTTCTTCTATAATATGTCCATTTAGAAGCGAACTACTTCCCCTTTATTTATCCGCCCTATTTTACAACCCCATTACAAATACGTTACAAAACCAATTCTCTCTCACTTACTTTAAATCACCATGCTAGAATTAATAGGTTAATAGATTATTATGGATACTCTAGCAATTTTAAAGAAATGAGGAAAATGTATGCTGCAAACGATTCGCAACTATTTTTTCACGCTACTATTTGTATTAACCTTCATATCCCTTTCAACTTCTATCGCTTCTGCTGCGACTACTTTACAAGGTGTAGCGTTAGATCCGCCAACGAACGTATATGAACAAACTAATACAAGCTCAAAGGTTCTAAAAAGCTATAGTCAAGGAACGATTCTTCGTTACCAAGCATATAGTGACAATTGGTATAAGGCTTCGGTCTATATAAGTGGCAAAGCCGTTACTGGTTACATCTATAAAGCCGATGTTGAAACGGCGACGGCATCCCCTGTGTCTGTCTCTGTAATCGGTTTAGATCAACCAACAAACGTATACACTAAAGCTTCTACAAGCTCTGCTACAGTAAAATCATACGCTCAAGGAACGATTCTTAAAGTGCAAACCTTCACATCTAAATGGTATGCTGCAACTGTATATGTGAACGGCGAAAAGAGAACAGGCTATATTTATAAAGGCGATGTTGAAAAGATTGTTACATCTCCAGAACCTGTTTCTGGAATCGGCTTAAAGAATCCAACAAACGTCTATGCGAAAGCTTCTACAAGTGCTACTAAGTTAAAGTCTTATGCACAAGGAACGATTCTCAAAATGCAAACTTTCACATCTAAATGGTATGCTGCAACCGTATATGTGAAAGGAGAAAAGAAAACAGGCTATATTCACGTCAATGATATTGAGAAAATTTGGACTTCCAAGCAACAACTTTTGGAAGGAGCAGCCTTAAAAGCACCAACAAATGTATATAGTAAAGCATCTAGGAATTCTTCTGTATTCAGAAGCTATACACAAAGTAAGGTGTTAAAATATCGAACATTTTCCGAGAATTGGTATACGGCAACCATATACATATCAGGAACAGCAACAACTGGTTACATCCATAAAGACGATGTCAAAGGTTTATCTTACTATAACTTAACAGTAGATGAAGCGACGGCAATGCAAGTCAAAGTGAACCCTATGACAGATGAGTCCGGTTCTTGGAAAGAAGCCAATGCAACACAAGTTACATATTATGTAGAACCAACGAACTTCTTAGCAAATGACACATCTTCCTATCAGTTCCTAGTTCTATCAGACCTTGCAGGCACAAACGCTACAGAACTTAATAATGCTTTATTAAATGGAAAAGGCATTCTAGCTAATCAAGGAGAAGCCTTCATTGAGGCTGCCAAAACACATGGTGTAAATGAAATTTATTTAATTAGCCATGCCTTACTTGAAACAGGAAATGGCTACTCTACTCTTTCAAATGGTGTGGAAGTAAGCGAAGTAGATGGCAAAGCAGTTACACCGAGAGTAGTTTATAATATGTTCGGAATCGGCGCTAAAGATTCATGCGCCCTGCGATGCGGTTCGGAATATGCCTATAAGGCTGGCTGGACAACTCCTCAAAAAGCGATTATCGGCGGTGCACAGTTTATCGGAAACGGTTATGTAAATGCTGGTCAAGATACACTCTATAAAATGCGCTGGAATCCAGCAGGTATGGAGAAATACGGATATGCGACACACCAATATGCAACAGATATTGGCTGGGCCGTTAAACAAACCGATCGAATTGCTAAGATGTACGATGCCCTTTCTACATACAATCTTCAATTAGATGTAACAACGTATTTACCAAGCTATTAAACTATGAAACCAGAAATGATTCCCCCGAATAAGATATCTCCTTATTCGGGGGAATCTACGTTAAAGGGTTATTTTTTCCATACTCAACAGGCATTAATACCCTCAAAAATTAAGAGGAAACGAAGAAGATAGGTGAGGGAGGGCAACTGCCCGTAAAAATTCGATTGGTGAGATACAGTGAAACCTACCTTTGTAGTTTTCAAAGGTATAGTTGGAACTAATCAGGTTCGTACTGTCACTTAATCCTAGCTATAGCGAAAATCTTAGTGACAGTGGAGCGCGACTAACTATAAGTGGAGATTGTTCTTCATCCCCACTTATAGAAGTTTCACTTTATATTGAATATCCACTAGATACATTATAAAATGGAGGATAAATCCGAACGCATTGTAATATTTAAACAACAGATGTTAAAATTTTGTTGTTTCATTGTAAATATAATACGTTATAATGAAGTAGAGTTATATCTTCTCCATTATCATGAATTTTTGTTCACATATTCTATTGATCATAGATTTAAACGAATTACAGGAGGAAATAAAACATGAAAAAAGTAATCACATATGGAACTTTTGATTTACTTCATTGGGGACATATTAATTTATTAAAGCGTGCTAGAGAATTAGGCGATTATTTAATCGTTGCTATTTCAACAGATGAATTCAATGCATTAAAAGATAAAAAAGCGTACCATAGCTTCGAAAACCGAAAAATGATTTTAGAATCCATTCGTTACGTCGATAAAGTCATTCCAGAAAACAATTGGGAACAAAAGAAAGAAGATATTATTCGCGAAGGCGTTGATATCTTTGTTATGGGAGACGATTGGAAAGGCAAGTTCGATGAGTTATCAGAGGTATGTGAAGTCGTATACTTGCCAAGAACAATCGGCATCTCTACTTCCAAAATCAAAGATGACCTTTTGCAAGTTAAATAATGGCTAGGGAACTTTTCATAGAGGGGTACTTACTTTTTATTAAAGTAGTATTCTCTATCTGTAAACTCTTCCCTTTACGAAATAAGATTGCCTTTGTCTCTTCGTTCGGTGATAATTGTCAATTTCTTTTAGATGAAATGAATCAACAAAACATTCCCATTCAAAAAGTATTGTTAACAAAATCAGGCAGCAATCTTGATGCAAAGGGCGATGGACATACCATCGTCCTTCCGTTTGAGACGAAGAATATCTTTCATATGTTACGGGCTTTTTATCATCTTGCTACGTCGAAATGGGTTGTCATCGATAATTACTTTGGCTTTCTTGCTGCCGTTACCTTTAAACAAGAAGTAACCTGTGTACAAGTATGGCACGCAGCAGGAGCGGTTAAACAGTTTGGTTTGCGCGATCCATCTGTTCAATATCGTTCAGCACGAGCTAAAAAACGATTTCTAGAAGTATACCGCCGCTTTCATTATGTGACAACCGGCTCAGAGATTATGGCTGACATCTATAAAGAAAGCTTCCAAGTAGAAGATCGCCAAATTTTACGGACAGGTGTACCAAGAACGGATTTCTTTTTTGATGAACAGGCAAAAGAGCGCGCGCATCATGCTTTTTATCAAGCGTTCCCAGAGCTGAAACAGAAAAAAATTATTCTCTATGCGCCAACCTTTCGCGATGAAGAATTACATGCCGACACCATCGCATTAGATTTAGATTTGATGTATAAGGCGCTACATGAGAAGGATTATGTTGTTTTATTAAAGCTTCATCCTGCTGTGACAATGGAACAAAATATCGAGCAGCAATTTCCCAGCTTTGTCTATCAAGTAAACCGTGGATTTCATATCAACGAACTATTAGTCGTAACTGATTTATTAATTACAGACTACTCGTCGATTCCTTTTGAATTTTCTTTCCTTCAAAAGCCCATGCTCTTTTTTGCTTATGATTTAGAACAATATGCTGAGCGTCGCGGTTTTTGGGAAGATTATACAGAAAGTATGCCCGGTCCGATTGTATATAATACCGAAGAAATTCTCAAGAAAATCCACTCACATGATTTCACGCTTGAAAAAGTGGCACCATTTAACGAGAAATGGAACAGTTACTCCAATGGACAATCGAGTAAACAGCTTATAGACCTTTTACTTTCATCAGAAATGAAAAAAAATGCCCGTGCATAATGCATGGGCATTTTTCGTATGCTAGTTATAACGTGGTACATCATATTCCGCTGTATAGCTATCAAGCAATGAATATAGCTGCTCAAAAGAGCGTGTTTGTTTAACGGCCCAGCCGATATCTGTTGCATATTGATTATTTGGAACTCCCTTTGTCACAAGAGCTTCTGGATTCCATCTCATTTCATAGAGCGTATCTTGTCCGGCATAAATATAATTTTTAGCAGCAAATTTTGCTCCTTCAATAATTGCTTTATCTGCCGTTGTCCAACCTGCGTTAAACGCACGTCTTGCTCCACATTCACGTGCACAGTCATCATAAGCACCAATTCCGTACATATTATATACTTTTGCGTCATATGACTTGGCATCATTATCTAACATAACAATTTCTTTTTCACCATTTTTGTTATACACAATATTACCTTTACTATCTCTTTTTACCTTCACTTTCAC
The DNA here is from genome assembly GCF_042136355.1 of Peribacillus sp. Hz7. NCBI lineage: Bacteria > Bacillati > Bacillota > Bacilli > Caryophanales > Bacillaceae > Peribacillus > Peribacillus sp. Hz7. The sequence goes on along the minus strand of NZ_JBHHJV010000005.1, from coordinate 64,770 downwards.
CCCTGTTGCTAATGGAGACGTACCGTTCCCCGTTTCAAGAGAGGAATGAGAGATTAAGTAAATTTCATTCACATCGTACTTAAACGCAGCTTTTAAATAAGCATCGGCTCGATTTTTTAAAACCCCTTTATTGTAAAGAATTTTTTGATTCAACTCATCTTCATTTAAAGCAGAGAATGCAGAAAGCTTCACATATTGATAATATTCCTTCTCATTTTTATTCGTAAAGCTGTCTGGATTCAAGTAATACTTCGTATCGGTTTTTGAAGCATTCACCCAGCCCGTTAAAATTTTATAGTAGTCCGTATCATTAAATGACTTTTTACCTTGAATCGTCACGTTCGTATTCGCTTTTAGATTTCCTAATAAGCGGGATGAAGTCGTAATAATCTCAACTTTATCGACCGTTTTTCCGCTCGTTCCTGTAGAAGCTAGTTTCACACTGCTCTTTGGAATATAAGCCCCATACTTTTTATCTGTCTGTGGTGAAACAGCCATTTGCTTCGTTAAAGCTGTATCCAGTGTAATGTTATGGCTACTGTAGGCAACGGACTTCTTTTTTGATTTCTTCGTTACATTCACTTGAATACGTGCATCGCCTGTATGGTCATAGTAGCGTACTTCAATAATCGCAATACCAGGGTCTAGCTTGATTTCTTGGTTAAACGTATACGTTCCGTTTTTCCAATAATCAATCTGTTTTTTGCCGTTTACATACACGCGGATACCGTCATTCGCTCCACCAGAGATAATATAGGTACCGCCGCTTAAATTAGTTCGCTTCACAAACTTCGCTGAAAACCCATTGCTTGGAATGCCCGAAGCAGGAGATGTTGTGCCCCACTTATAATTCAACTTACTAGCTGTTTGCTTCACTCGACTTCCTTTTAATTCTTTTTGAGCATAAAACGTAACATCCCATTTTCCTAGAGGTGTCACAGTGGAGGCCTCTTTTAAATCAACCTGTAATCTTGCACTGCCACCTTCATTGTAGTACTCCACTTTGATTGTATGTGTCCCTTTCTTCAAGGTAATGTTTTTCTCAAAGTTTCTCGTACCAGGCTTCCAATCATCCACTTGTTTCTTGCCGTCTACATAAATTCTAATTCCATCATTGGCTTTTCCCATCAATATGTACTTCGTGTCTTTTTCCACAACTACTTTCTTTTGATACACGGCAGAATACGTTCCTGCTGGAATCTTTGTATGTGGCGCTTTAGACCCCCATGAAGCATTCAACGAATTGACGGACGTACTAACTGGTGTTCCAGTAAAGTTTTTACTTGGGAAAAATAATCCTGCCCACTGCTCTGTTGAAAGTTTGGCAGCCACTTGATTCACATCTACTGTAATATAGGCCGTTCCTGTTTGATCATAATAGTGGACTTCAATCTTATGCTCGCCTTTTGAAAGCATAACATCTTTACTAAATGTGTGTGAGCCAGACTTCCAATCATCCACCTGTTTCTTCCCATCCACATATACTCTCACGCCATCATTTGCTTTACCGGAAATTCGGTAAGCTCCTCCGCTTGAAACGGAAATCGTTTTCGTCATTCTTGCAGAAAAACGATTTTGCGGAATTCCTTTAACAGGATTCGAAGTTCCCCATGAGTAGTTTATACGGTCTGCTTTTTTCTGTACCGTTGAACCTGTAAAATTCAGCTTTGAATAATATGTCACCGTCCACTTACTCTCGCTTGCCTCTGCTTTTGAAATCGTATATTCACTGCTAGTAAATAGACACATAAATAAAGCAAGCACACTAACGACTAACCATTTTGCCCTAATCACACTTTCACCTCTAATTCTTTTCATTTTACCCTTTCTATAATATCGGAGAATAAGAGGAATTTGTGAACAAGTTTTGTAGATTTTTGGATAATTTGTATTAATCATAGGATTCCACTATACATCATGCTAAAATTAACTATTATCAAACTAGTTATTATACAAATATATGTAAATGACTAGTACGAGGAGATTTATCATGAGAACTTTTCTTTCCTTTTTACTTATTTTCACTCTTTATTTAATCAATGGATCATTAGCAGAAGCGACCGATCCTTCAGCTAATCAATTAATTATTAAATTTAAAGATTCAACAAGTTCCACTCAAAAGCAAACGATTTTTCAAACCGTTCATGCCGATGAGCTTTCAACGATTGAAAATGGGAACTTTTCACTTATATCACTCCCGGAAGGAAGCGATATAAATACGGCCGCTGCTACGCTGTCAACATTCCAACAAGTAGAATTAGTCGACCGGAACTATGAAGTAACGCCGAATCATACGCCATCCGATCCTTACTATTCAAAGCAATGGCATCTAAAAAAAATCAATATGCCAAAAGCGTGGAATGTCACATTTGGAAGTCCCGATATTAAAGTAGCTGTTATTGATGCCGGGGTTCAAACGAGCCATCCTGACTTAAAAGCACATATCCTTGCACCTTACAATGCGCTTACCGGCGGAAAGTCGATACCAGCTAGCACTCATGGAACCCATGTTGCTGGCATTATCGCTGCCTCAATGAATAAAACAGGTATTACGGGCATTGCACCGAAAGTAAAGATTATTCCTATTAATGTATTCGAAGGGGAAGAAGCCGATATTTATACAGTCGTTGATGGCATCGATTATGCGGTTCAAGCAGGCGCTGATATTATCAATTTAAGCTTAACAACAGAAGATTACACCGATGTACTGGACTATGCTGTTCAAGAAGCCTATAAAAAAGGCGTAATCGTTGTCGCTGCTGCCGGAAATGATAACACAAGTCGCCTTCAATATCCTGCATCGCATAAGCACGTCATTGCAGTGAGTGCGACGACACAAAAGGATACGCGAGCTGCATTTTCTAATTTTGGTTCCTATATTGACCTAGCCGCTCCTGGTGTCGACATCTACTCGACGGTTCCAAAGGGCCGCTACGCGAAAGACAGCGGAACATCCATGGCTGCACCGACCGTTAGCGGAGCTTGTGCTTTAATCTTATCGAAGAATCCATTCCTTACCCCAACAGAAGTCGAGAATATTTTGAAAAAATCAAGCGTTGATTTAGGAGCTAAAGGACGGGACAAATATTATGGTTACGGAAGAATCGATGCCTATGCAGCCTTAAAACAAACACCTGCACTACCGATGTCAAAGCTAAAACTATCTAGTCGTACGATTGCTTTCAATGGAAAAAATAATCTATCACTATCCTTTAGCGCTAAAAAAGGAACAAAGATCTCTTTATATATAAAAAATGCAAAGGGACAGGTCATTCGAAGACTAGTTACAAATAAAGCATGGACAGGCGGCACGTACACAAGAAAATGGGATGGAAAGACAGATAGCGGCTCCTTTGCACCATCTGGTCAAGTAAGAATCTCAGCTAAAATGAGCAACGGAAAACATTCCGTTTACAGAGTCGCTTATGTTACAGTTCGAAATACGGTAAACAAGTAGTCACAAATTCATCTAAATTGATACAAACCCAAACAATATACAAGTGTAAAATGGCATATATACCGTAAAAACGCCAGCAGTCGACTCAAATAAACAAAAAAGTAATCATGACTATAAAACTAAAAACCAACTAAAAAAATACTTTACTTTAAAAACTTTCCATATTCATGGGGAGTTTTTTTTAGAAATTTGTAATATTTTCTTCAATAAAATCAGTTATATATACCTATTAAACCACTTTGTAATATAACTGTAATGTAATTCCCACTCTTTTGTTTGATAGAATAGGAACAAAGATATATGAGAGATTTATGGGAGGTAAACGTTCGTGAAAAAAAGTATTGTCGCTTTTTCAGCAGCAGCTCTTCTATCTGGTCTATTTGTTTCATCTGCTTCAGCCAGTACTTATACTGTCAAAAAAGGCGACACACTTACAAAAATCGCCAAAAAGTATGATCTGACTGTTAACAAGTTAAAAGAACTGAATAACTTAAAGTCTAATACCATCTATGTGAACCAAAAATTAGTTACATCTACTTCTAAAGCAAAAAAAGAAACGACAGCAGCAAAAGCAACTGTTTCTATCAAAAATGAAAAAAAGACTACTTACAAAGTAGTAGCCGGCGATACATTAACAAAGATTGCAAACAAACATAATTTAACATTGGGTGAGTTGAAGCAACTAAATCAATTATCTTCTACTGTCATTAAAGTTGGGGACACATTAATTGTATCCAACTCATCAACGGAAACCATTATTAACTTACCAGAAGAAACAAAGTCATCAGCTAATACATATGAGACAGAAAATGGTCCAAGCATCGACAAGGTCATTGCAGAAGCCAAAAAGGTAATTGGTACACCTTATTCATGGGCTGGTTCAACTCCTGCAGGCTTTGATTGCAGCGGTTTTGTTTATTATGCGTTTAAACAAGCCGGATATAGCATTTCCAGACATTCTTCTTCTACTTATTACGCTCTTGGCAAAAAAGTATCCTCACCACAGCGTGGCGACTTAGTCTTTTTCGCTACAGGCTCAAATAGATCAGTTGTTAACCACCTTGGTATTTATTTAGGCGACAACCAATTTATTCATGCAAGCTCAAGCAAAGGTGTCATGATTAGCTCTGTCAACAGCTCTTACTATAAAAGTAGATTAATAGGCTATAAAAAATTAGACTTTTAAACCACCGAGCTTATTACCAAGCTCGTTTTTTTATGAAATAACTCAATATTCTACCAAAAAGGTGACTCGTATGAACAAATTAAAACTACTCCTATCCGTATTGATTTGTTTCGGAATTTCTTTTCTGTTCTCAGAAATTGCTTCCGCACAATCGTACATTGTCAATCCAAATCAAACGTATACGTATTCCAAAATGGTCAAAGATATTAAAAAATTAGAACAAGCCTATCCCGATTTAGTAGATGCCAAAGTGATTGGGACCTCTGAATATGGACGGAATATTTATGCTGTCGCTCTTGGAAAAGGAGATGCGACTGTCTTCATCAACGGCTCTCATCACGCTCGCGAGTGGATTACAACAACTGTTAATATGAACATGATTGATAAATATGCCTATGCTTATGAAAAAGGAAGCAAACTAAATGGGTATGATGCTAAGAAGATTCTAAACAATACAACGATCTGGTTTATCCCAATGGTTAATCCGGATGGTGTAACGTTGCAACAAACAGGGCTTACATCCTTCCCTAAACAAGATCATGCTAAGTTGATTAAAATGAATGACGGAAGCAAAAACTTTAAGCATTGGAAAGCAAACGGAAAAGGCATTGACTTAAACCGACAATATGATGCTCGCTGGAACTATCTCGGCGGCGGCTCTGTACCAAAATTCAAAAATTATAAAGGCAAAAGCCCCGAATCAGCAAAAGAAACACAGATTGTCCTCGATTTCGTCAAAGATACGGACCCGGAGATGGCCATTTCCTATCATTCAAGCGGGCAAATCATTTTCTGGAAATACGGTCAATCAGGCAGCCGTTATACAAGAGATCGTACACATGCTCGAAAAATCAGCAGTATGACAGGCTATCGTTTAATCTCCCCTTCTGGCTATACAGGCGGCGGCGGGTTTAGTGACTGGTTCTCCACTGTAGAAAAGAAGCCTGCTTACACAATTGAAGTAGCACCATACGCTGGAGAAACACATGTACCAATTAAGTACTTTAAAAAGATTTGGCAAGAAAACGCAGCCATTGGTTTATATACTGCCCAAGAAGGAGCCAAACTATATAACACAGAACAGCTTGCCAAAAGCAAAGCTCTAACAACAGATATTCAAACCTTTAACAAGACAGCGAAGAAACTTTCAGCGTATTATTTCACTTCTGTAAACAAAATAAGTGATTTACGCATTACAAATGTACAAACAACCCTTTATAATAAAACAAAGCAAGAAATTACGAAGCAAGAAAAAGCCATTGCCAAGCTGCCTAAAGCTTATCAAACATCAGCGAATAGCGCTTTACGAACAACCAAACTATATCGCGACCGCTACCTGACTTATCAAACAGCAGTGAAGGCTGGTGAAAACTTAGCAGATACCCACGAAGAGCTAATCCGCGCTCTTACAAAAGGAACTCTTAATCCAAAGACAAACAGTTTGTTTACAACATGGAAAAAATCAGCGAATACGACAGAAACAAAGATTTCGAACATGTATAGTAAAAAAGTGCGTACACTCGCTCAAAAGAAATATATCGCACCTGTAGAAAAAGACTTACCAGCTGTTACAAACTTAATGGCCCGCTATACTTTATTGACTACAATTGATAAACAAGCAGATAATAAAGAATATGAAGCCGTCAAGGAACAGTTAGTGAAGCTTGAACAGCTGAATCAACAAGCTGCAGCAAAAGAAAAGTTTAAACAAGCAGAATCCTTCTTAGAGCAGTGGCAATCCGAGATTGAACAAGCTCTCCCAGTTGAAGAGCCGCCTGCAGAATCGACTGAACCGCAAGAAACGAATGAAAATGAAATAGCTGCTTAACAAAGCTAATAATAGAGAAAAAAGCGAAGGTAGAACCCCCCTTCGCTTTTTCCTTAAATCATCCCTTTTTATAGTAATAAACTAGGAGGTGTTGCAATGAGACAAGAACGTAAAAAGAAGAAGAGAAAAAATAAATGGGTGAAATTTTTCGGCATTCTATTACTTCTGTTCCTAATTGGCGGCGCTGTATATGGTGCGATGGTTTACCAATCACTAAAAGGCGCCGTCAACAGTATGCAAGGAACCGAACATAAAAGTGAAAAACGACTAGAAGATATTAAATTCAAAAATAAAGACCCTTTTTCTGTGCTCATATTAGGTGTGGATGAACGGACAAATGATGTTGGACGTTCGGATACAATGATTGTTGTTACAGTCAATCCAAAAAAGCAATCAATGGAAATGCTTAGCCTTCCCCGTGATATACGGACAGAGATTGTAGGACATGGGACAACCGATAAAATGAATCATGCTTATGCATATGGTGGCATTCCAATGGCCATTAAGACGGTTGAAGCTTTTCTAGATATCCCGATTGATTATTATATCAAGATGAATATGGAAGGCTTTCAGGATATTGTCGAAGCAGTCGGCGGAATTACGGTTAAAAATGATATGAACCTTTCTCATGGCGGCTACAGTTTTCCAAAAGGTACGATTACGTTAAATGGAAAAGAAGCACTCGTTTATTCAAGAATTCGTAAAGAAGACCCACGAGGTGACTTTGGCCGCCAAATGCGCCAACGCCAAGTGATTGAAGCGATTGTTGAAAAAGGGGCCAGCTTATCATCATTAACAAACTATCGCGGCATTTTCAAAGCTCTCGGTAAAAATGTAGAAACGAATTTAACCTTCGATGAAATGATGAGCATCCAAACTCATTACAAAAAGGCTCTAGGGTCCATTAACCAGTCGACTATTGAAGGAAATGGACAACGAATCAATGGAATCTGGTACTTAATTGTTCCAGAAGAAGAACGATTAAGGGTACAAAATCAATTAAAAGCGCATCTTGATATTTGATCTGACCCCTGTCAAGTAGACATAAAAAATAAGCGCAGTTAAGAAGCCTGACTTCTATATTCGATAGGAGTCAGGTTGTTTAGCTTGGTTTGAAACCTTTCGTGGTTATAAAAGTGAATGTAGTCTTTAATAGCCCTTCTAACCTCTTGTGAAGTTTTAAAAGTATGCAGGTTAAAACATTCTGTTTTTAAATGACTAAAGAAATTTTCAATACTAGCGTTATCCCAACGGTTGCCCTTTCTAGGCATACTAGCTTTCATTTTATTTCTTGTGAGTAGCTGATTATAGTTATGGGAAGTGTATTGGTATCCTTGATCACTATGGAGAAGGATTCCCTTTACATTCCTTCCTTTTATGGCTTTTTTAAGAGTATCCAAGACTAGTTTATAATCATTACGTCTACTAATTTGGTACGCAACAACTTCGTTATTATATAGGTCTTTGATGGCAGACAAGTATAGTTTCTGTCCATTGGAAATGAGGTACGTACTATCAGTTACCCACTTTTTCTGCCACATTTTTCTCTAAGACCAACCATCCCATCTTCACTAAACTGTTTAACCCATCGTTGTATGTTTTTTCGATGAGTGTTTAATTCTCTGGAAACAGCTGCATAATTCTTATTTTGATGAAATAAATCCACTGCTTTTTTCTTCATAAAAAAATACCCCCTTATAATAGACAGATTAATGCGCTTTTTTCTCTTAATCAATCGTTTGATTAATAACAACTATGTTACAATTATTAAGTTCCGGCAAAAATTCATGTGCTGTTTTACCTATGAATGAAAGAAAGTGTATTATATAAATAGAGCAAAAGAAATAGAGCCAAAGAAAGTGTATTATATAAAATAGAGCGTGTATAATTAAGTAATGATTTAATCCGTTCACGTCGTTCTAACACTTAATTTTATTGGAGGGAATACGGAATACATGAATACTCAGGAACAAATAAATGACCTTTTAGAGAAATTAAAGGAGAACCCTCCTAAAATTATCGGGGATTATAAAAAGCAAGGATGGGCTGTAAAGGCACTAGAGAAAATCAGCAATCCTGCTGTTGAAGAAGAAGAAAACAATCTTATTACAGCAAAGGCTGTTCTTAAAGCTAAGGACGAAACGTATTATCCAGCCTTTGTAACTTTAGATATGACAAATAACGGCCAAGTTGTTGGTGTTTATCTTATCTCTGAAGAAGAGGAACAGTTTGAGTTAATTCCTTATGAGCTAGCTCAATCATTTACAAATAAATCAGAAACTGAACTTATTCCCTTTACATATCGTACGCTCGAAAAGATTACTGGAGATCAAGTTCAAACAAATTGGCCAGAATTTTCTTAATTCCTCCATTTAAAATTAATGATAAAAAGACTCCTCATCAATCGATGAGGAGTCTTTAGATTCGAGCTTATCAAGCATTTGGCACGTAGACTTTCCAGCTTGATAAATTCGGATTTTTCTTTTGAACCAGCGGCTCAGGGAAAATAAACGTCCATGGCTTTGTCGTATTCGGCTGTACTTCAAAATCACGAAGCGCAAAGCCACCTTGACAAACTTGATCGCCATCTGCGTCTTCCACAATTAATGGCAGCTGTTCAATGCTAATAGCCTTCGAACTTCCATTACGAATGAACACAGTGACAGCGAAGCTAGCATCTTCCTTCAACACAGCTTCTAATCCCATAAAATTAACCTCGTCTTCCTTCAACTCCGGAAGATCTGCGACAATCTGCTGCAAATGTTCAATTTGCGCTTGAGATAATTGCTCTTTCCAGTTAGGTGCTAAATCCAGCTGATGTTCTGTTGCTTGAGATTTTAATTCAAACGCAATTGTCCAGCCTTCTTCTGGAATCGTATCGGTTAACAGCGATTCTTCCTCAAAGAAAAATTTCCAAGGCACACATGATAATGCTGGAAGTTCTCCCATCTCTGATAAATCAAACGAACCTTTTACAATCGGTTGACCGGCTTCATCTAATAAAACTAAATCAACCATGTCAAATTGTACAGCTCGAGATAGCGTATTACGAATAAATGCTTCTACAAGAATATCTTCCTCAAAGCGTGTCAAACGAATTCCTGAAATGGAAAGTTGATTCGGTTTTAGAGTTGGCAACTGTTGATGCCGGAACATTAACACATATTTTTCTTGTGTAGAAGGCTGCCACTCTTCATGAAACACAAGCTTTGTTTGAACCGCATCTGTATCTGTTGAAACGGCTTCTTCCGCTGTAGCTGTTTCAATCTTTTCTTCAACAGCTACGTTTTCTGCTTTTTTCTGTTTCTTTCCGAATAAACCCATTACTCTTCGTCCTCCATCTGTTCTTCCAGCTCTTCTTTCACATGGTCCATAAAATGAATGCTAATGCCAGATTCAATTTCATTCATTAACATGTTAAATTCATTTAGTGCTTCTTTATCGAATATTTGATACGGATCTTGCTGCCCATATCCGCTCAAGCTAATCCCTTCTTTAATGTTGCTCAAGCGATCTAAATGGCTCATCCAGTGCGTATCAATTTGCTCAAGCATGAAGCTTCTCAGCTGTTGACCAAGCTCCTCATTTTCTTGAAGCGTTAAAATAAAGGATTTCAACTCTTCAAACGCTGCCATTGCTCGTTCTTCCACTTGCGCCCGCTCCACATCAATTAACTCATCTTCCTGCCAATCTAATGATAGAAATACTAAAGAAAGTTCTCTAATAAACGCTTCTGAGCTGCGTTCTACACCATCCTCAAGCACTTCTTCTTCAGGATAATAAACCGCAACAAGTCGGCGAATATATTTTTCCATATATTCTAGTAAAATAGAAAACATTTCTTCTGTCTCAAGATCTAAGATGCGATCGCGCATAGAATAGATAATTTTACTTTGTTCATTTAACGGGTTTTCTAGCTTTAATAAGTGGTTACGAGCAGACTGATGCATGTATTCAATCGTTTCTTGCACTTTCTTCATATACTTATCAGGTGCTGGTGATAATACAAGCCCTTCTGCGTCTGTTTTTACTTTACTTACATAACGTTCATGTTGTTCTTCATCATAATACGTAAACAAATCATCTTCTAATGAAATAATAAATTGTGAATTCCCCGGATCTCCTTGACGTCCAGCTCGACCGCGAAGCTGCATGTCAATTCGTTCACTTTCATGACGCTCTGTCCCTAGAATATATAAACCGCCTAATTCTTTTACTTCATCATCTAGTAAAATATCTGTACCACGACCTGCCATATTAGTCGCAATCATCACTTGGCCTTTTTGCCCTGCCTTCACGATAATTTCCGCTTCATCTGCTTCTGTTTTAGCATTCAAGACAAGATGTTTAATGTTTTCTTTCTTCAAGTGAATGGACAGCTCTTCCGATTGTTCAATAGACGTTGTTCCAATTAAAACCGGGCGCCCTATACTGTTCACTCGCTTTACTTCAGAGACAATTTTCTTCATTTTACTTGCTTGATCTTTATAAATTAAATCAGGTGCATCGATTCGTAAAATTGGTTTATTCGTCGGAATGGTAACGACTGGAAGCTGATATGTTTCCCAAAATTCCTTTTTCGATGGCGTTGCACTTCCTGTCATTCCTGACAACGTGCTGTATAAACGGAAATAGTTTTGCACGGTAATCGTCGCTTGCGTTTCATTTTCTTCGGTAATTTCTACGCCTTCCTTCGCCTCAATCGCTTGATGTAAGCCCTCACTAAATGAGCGGCCTTCCATCACTCGGCCTGTGAATTTATCGATTAATTCGATTTTCCCATCCTTGATAATATAATCAACATCACGCTTCATAATCACGTATGCTTTCAATGATTGCAGCACATTATGAAGTAGCTCTTGATGTTCTGGATCGTATAAATTATCAATCCCAAACGCTTTTTCAATCTTATTTGCACCTTCGTCTGTTAAAAACGTATGCTTCGTTTCTAGAAACACTTCATAGTCTACGTCTTTCTGGAACGTTTTCATAATTTGTGCCGTAATCGCAAACAATTCTTGCCCTTCACTTGATTTGCCGGCAATAATTAACGGTGTTCTCGCTTCATCAATTAAAATACTATCAATTTCATCGACAATCGCGAAGTTATGACCACGCTGCACCTTAGCTTCTTTATAAAACACCATATTATCACGCAAATAGTCGAAACCAAATTCCGTTCCGGTACCGTATGTAATATCCGCTGCATAGGCTTCTCTTTTGGAAGACGGGTCCATTTGAGACACATTTAACCCAACGGTCATTCCAAGCATTTCATGAACTTGCCCCACAATCTCTTTATCACGACTTGCTAAATATTCATTAGCGGTAATAATATGAACGCCTTTTCCCTCTAAAGCATGCAAATAACTAGGTAAAGTAGAAACGAGCGTTTTCCCTTCCCCTGTATTCATTTGGGCAATCGAGCCTTCATTTAATACAAACCCACCAATTAATTGCACATCATAATGACGTAAGCCTAATACACGTTTCGCTGCTTCACGAACGACAGCAAACGCATCACATTGAATATCTTTTAACGTCTTGCCTTCAGCTAACATCGCTTTAAACTGATCTTTCATACCGCGCAACTCTTCGTTAGAGTATGCTTCATATTTACTTTCTAAACTATTAACTGTATCGACAAGCTTATAAATGCGTTTTAAATCTTTTGAACTATCATTAAATAGTTTTTTCACACTAGATAACATAGAGTTTTCTCTCCTAATTACTTCTATTAGTTGACACTAGTCAAATTATATCATAATTAGCTATATCCTGGTCAGATGTAAAAAATAACTAATTGTTACCTATAGGGCGAGATACCCAGCCTTAGGTACAAAAGAGTGGGATGTGGGTTATCAACAGAGTTGTACACATTTTATCCACAGCTTGAAAAGTCGCTGTGACATGACTCCGATGATGGACATTTTCCCGGATGGTTTTCTCGGTTTTGTCCTTCAACACACCTTGAGAACGACAAAAAGGAAGTATCTGAGGAGAATAATCGTTCAACTAAATAGGGAGGCTGCCCCGGAAGCCATTTTTCATGACTTTTAGGACAGCCTCCCATTATACGGTAATAACCTTCCGAAAAATTACAGAGTGAAATGCAACAATTCCTTTACATTAAGCCACTTCTATGACTCTCTACTCCCAATTCTGCACATACTACAACCAACACCCTAAGATAAAGGAGCGGAACAAATTGAATAGAAGTTATACACAGATTTATACACATATTATCCACAACTTGAAAAGTCGCTGTGACATTTTGCTGGTTGCACTCCTCCTCCTAGCTGCTCCGATGCAGGTTCATGGTGAGGCGCAGCTACATACTCCTGCGAAGAATGTGATTTTGCTGATTGGAGACGGGATGGGGCTTGGTCAACTGGAAGTTGCCCGTCAGCTGGAATATGGCAAGACAGGCGTTTTACATATGGAGACACTCGATCATGTCGGTCTGATGCGCACGTACTCAGCCAATAACTTTGTCACCGATTCAGCTGCCGGTGGTTCAGCAATTGCAACAGGCATCAAGACGAATAATGAATCGATTGCCATTGATGAGAAAGGACAAGAAGTAGATAGTATACTCGATGCCTTTCAAACACATGGCAAAAAAGTAGGCATCATTTCTACAAACACCGTTGTAGATGCGACACCTGCCGCTTTTGGAGCGAGCGTTCCCAACCGCTGGACAGATGCAGCTGATATTGCGCGGCAACTGTTTAACCATAAAATTGATGTCATCCTTGGAGGTGGGGCTAGTTATTTTACGCCCAAGAAGCAAAATGGCGTCGATTTAATAGAAAAATTCCGTAAAGCCGGTTATACGATTGCGACAAATCGCCATGAATTGGCCGCTACGTCACCGAGGAGCAATAAACTAGTAGGTCTATTCCACCCTGCCTATATGAATTTTCAGATTGATAAAGAGGAATATAAATCTGAAGAGCCTGCCTTACAAGAGATGACAATGAAGGCAATTGACGTTTTGTCCCGGGGAGAAGAAGGATTTTTTCTAATGGCTGAAGGAGCGAGAATCGATCATATGGCTCATGCTGCTGATGTCACTGGTATTTGGAAGGAAACCATTGCGTTTGATCAAACGGTGAAAGCAGTTGTGGATTGGGCAAAGAAACGAAATGACACACTCGTCGTTGTCTTAGCCGATCACGAAACGATGGGGATCTCGGCAACAGAAAAGATGGACATCGAGGGCTTGAAAAAAGTAAACGTGAGCGCTGAATATATGGGGAAACAGCTCCAGGCAGCTAAAGGTGCTCGACTTGCACCTGAACGTGTGATGGAGGTGTTTAGTCAACATGCCAATATCCAGCTTACACTAAAAGAAGCACAGCAATTCATTAAGAATATAGAAAGCAATCGGACGATGGTCTATCCACAAAATCGCGTAAATTGGGAAGTCGGCAGCACCATCGCTAAACATTACAACGTAGGCGTCGTCGATTCCAGCATTCGTGCCGCCAGCTCCACCGGCGGACATACAGCCAACATGATCCCGATATTCGCAACCGGACCTGGCAGCTCAGCCTTTAACCGAGTCATCGACAATACCGATGTTTCAACTATCATTACAAACGCTGCTGATATTCCGTTTACGCCAGGACAACATAACAAAGCAGGAGAGAATTAATTCTCTCCTGCTCCACTTAGACATAGAGTTTCCACAGAATCATTCTGCTCTGTAACTCTTTTTTTGTTTATAACTCTCAAGGGATGAACTACTTATTTTCGTTACATATACCGTGCCTTTAGATTTACCTAATTGTTTAATGCTTACAGAAACAGATGTTTTTGTTGCCTTTTTTGATGTAGCAAGTAATGTTCCTTTTGAATTATAAACCTTGATATAGTCTCCCGCTTTCAGAGATGAAACCGTAACGACATCACTTTTCTTCTTATTATTCACAACTTTAATTTGACTTGTCTTTAATGTTGACGAAACTTTCATTTTTGTAAGAACAGCATTGTTTAATATGACTTTATGCGTTCCTTTAGCCCCGCCTACTTGTTTTACAACTACTTTAAAAGTTTTTGCATTGCTCGGAATTCGTAATTTCAAATTGGACACAGCACTATTTTTTGTTAGTTTCTTAGAATAAAGAATCTTGTTATCGGCATAAATATAAATAGTAGATTTTCCATAGTCACCGGTTACCCATTTGGAATCAAGCGAAAGTTTTGCTAGAAACCCGTTGAAATCCATATTTTGAATATCGTATTCTGCATAAGCGTCACCACCATTATAGGTAGATAGACTAATGCCAGACGTTAAAAGGTTTCCTTTAATATCTTGAAATGAACTATCACTATAGGAATTTTTAGAGAAATAATAAGAATTGTTGGTAGCACCAACCGTATTGAGTGAAACGGTCTTATTAACAGTTTTCACTTTGTCTTTCGTTTTTTTCACGACAGGATCAATGAAAACCACTTTTTGTGTTCCTCTTGCGCCTGCATTCTGCTGAGTAACCAGTATAATATTCTTTGTTCCTTTAGGAATGTGTAGTTTGACTTTCTGAACAGCCGTTTTAGCCGTGAGTTGTTTTTCATATAACAGCACATCATCGGCATATATTCCAACAGCTGTTTTTCCATAGTCACCTGTTATCCACTTCGAATCTAATGTGATTTTTGTTTCAAACACGTTATAGCCCATCTGATCAATATTAAAAGTCGCGTAAGCTCTTCCACCATTATAGGTATATAAACCTAAATCACTGATAGTAATATTGCCTTTTACATCTTGAAAAACCGAGTTACTATCCCACTGTCCATAGTTATAGTAATAACTATGGTCTTGCGCTCCAATTGTAGCTAAAGAAGTTGTTGTATCCGAAACATTCAAATAACTACCTGATGAAGTAAATTTTCCATCTGTGATTACAACCCTTTGTTCACCTTTTGCTCCTTGAAGCTGTTTCACTACAATATGTAGATTCTTTGTCGTCTTTGGTAACTTTAAATTAACCTCTAATACTTTATCCTTCGGTATCTGTTTTGTATACAATAATAAATCATCCGCATAAATACCAATAGCTGATTTCCCATAATCACCCACAAGCCATTGAGAATCAAGAGTTATACGTCCTTGGAAGTTTCTATAGCCCATATTATCAATATTGTAGGTAGCGTGTGAACCACCACCATCATAGTCATATAACCCAATTCCATTCGCTAATAGATTCCCATGAACATCTGTAAAATTAGAATTACTAGACCAGCGATTTTCATGAAAATAGTAAGTCGTATCCGATGGTTCTAAATCATTTAGCGATATTTCTGAACTTGCAAATGCTGTGCTTGGAAAGACATATAACCCTAGCACACTCAAAAAAGCGACTAAACCTAGTAAAATCTGTTTAATTTGATTCCCCATATTTTCCTCTCCTTTTTAAAATATCCATTTAAATAATAGCATATTAGTCCCGAATTAGAGTCTATTTTGCTTACTCCTCAGGTCCTATAAACGAATTTAAACAAAAAAAACCAACAAAGGACGGAAAGAAAAGCAACACGCCTTTCCTCCCGTCCTTTATTTTAGAACAACCTCTTCACTTACCAACAGAGTTATCCACATTTTATACACAACCCGAAAAGTCACTGTGACTCAAGTTGAATCTTCTCTATATCTTTCACAAATTCGTTGTACGTGTTGCTGATTCGGATGATGGTTTCCGATGTGTTGATGGCTTTGTTTGTTAGGAGTGCTTGTTTGTTGGCTTTGCTTAGTTTGTTATACGTAATCGCATATTGTGAGCCTGGGCCGCTGTTTTTCCAAGCGATGAATTGCATGATTCTTCCTACATTATTGAACTCGTTGTTTTGAAATGTTGGATTAATCGCGCCGCTCGCTAAAATGCCTCGTGTACCTGCTTTACCGTTCTCTACGTTTTTAATTACATTGTTTTCAATAATCGCATTTGACCAGTTCATCACACGAATCGCATCTGAACGCGTTCCATCAATGTTGTTATTGCGGATTACAACTCGATCATGATACTTGCCACCCGAATATTTATGCGTACCTACGGCACGATCAACATTCTTAAAGGTATTATTTTCAATCGTTACATTGCGATTTGGAGTTTTGTCATACTTGCTCCAACTTTGACTCCACCCTGCTGTCGTTTTATCAGGTGTATCGAGGTTAATCGCTTCTTTATTCTTCTTATCTGATGCCTTTGAACCTATAAATTTATTGTTTCGAATCACAACATGACTAGAAGCATCCATCTCAATGAAGTGGCCTGAATACATATTTTCAAACTGGATATTCTCCACTTTTACATTTTGGTTATGTCCCATAATCATCGCAATGGCTTCTTTGTCATACTTCATATCAATCGTGACTGTACCTTCACCAATAAAAGAAATATTTTTCTCACCATTATACTTTCCATATACGCCTGATTTATTGGCTTTCGACGGCTTAATTAACTGAAAAATGGATTTTGACGGGCTAAACTTGTTTGTGCCTGTTTTTGTTCCTTTCACAATATTAACGCCGCTTTTCATTTTAATTGTTACATTCGACGGAACGTATAGCACATTGCTGATGATGTACGTTCCTTTTTTTAATACGAGTGTGCCGCCACCTTCTTTTTCTAACTTCTCTAAGTAAGAGCGTAATAAGTAATAATACTTCGTATGACTATTATATGTAGTATACTTGAGCATCGTTGGATTCACCGGCTTTGTTGTAGGCGAAACCGTATACACTTTCTTTGCCGCAGCTTCTGTTGAATGAGGCGCTACTCCCGCCCATAAACTCAACATGAGCACAAAAGCAGCTAATAATGCTCCTGTTCTCTTCAACCTCTTAATCATGCTCTCAAAATCTCCTCCCCAAATAACGGAAAAAGTCGGTTGTACACAGACTTATCCACATAATACCCACAGGTGAAAATGTCACTGTGACTCATCCCTATATTACCATCTATCCCTGTAAAGAGAGCTAAAATAGACAAAATTCAGAATAAAACCGCCGCCTATTGGCAGACTGGCGACGATTTATTCACAAAATTATCCACATATTATAAACAACTGGAAATGTCACTGTGACTTCATGATACACCATTCATGATAAGCTTGAGGGCAATGATTAAAGAGGGCTAATAGTGGTTGTTTATTGAGGAAGGGGTAGGAGGTATATGACGAATAATATGAGCGATAGCTGCTCCATTGATAGAGCTGTGGTTCTGAAACCATACATGCCTTCACGGGATTATAGTGGATATAGCGGCTCACTTCAGCCATCCCTATTAGGCCTTCAACTCGTTTAGAAAAAAATCTCTTTTCAAACAGATGACCTGTTTTATCGTATTTCTTATTGAAATAATGAGCATAACGCTTATTTAAAAGCGCCATCACTTTAGAGAGGGAGACTTCAGAGGAGCGAATTTGGAGGTGATAATGATTCGTCATCAAACAATACGAGGTAAGTTCAATCGGATACTTCTCATGGATTTTCGAGAGTAAATGCAAGAAAACAGAATAATCTTCCCCGCTCAAAAACAGCGGCTCTTTCCGATTTCCACGACTACTAACGTGATAATATTGGTCCGGAGACCATTCTCTAATTCTATGACCCATATTTTTCTCCTTTTTGCTTTAGTATACTTGCTAGAATCTCCATAAGCAAAAAGGAGAAAAGAAAGATAAATAATCAATTTACCCACAAACTTATACACATATTATCCACAAATCAAAAAGTCACTGTGACACAACTTTTTTAAACACATATATACAAAGCAAACTCCACACCGCTCCTAGGGCATAGCCGGCGATGACATCGGACATAAAGTGGGCATTCACAGCGATCCGGCTTACGCCCATCACTAACATAAGCACAACAACGACCGCGCTAATCCACCATTTTGCTGCTCTTGATTTAATTTCTTTCGTAATAAAATAAGCAAGCAATACATAGAAAACTAGCCCAACCATCGCATGTCCGCTTGGAAAACTGTAGCTCATCGCCTCAGCTTCCGCACTACCGACAGGTCGTTCTCTCTCCATACTGTTTTTTACAAACTTATTAAGCAGGTTCCCGCCACCTACTCCAATCGCAAAAATCGCCATCGCTACATAATGCTTTTTCACAAACCATAACCACAAAAGGAACATTAAACTTCCCCCAGCAATGACGCCCGTCGAACCCAGAGCAGAGACACCTTCAAAAAAATGAAGTGCACCTTTCCCAGTCCCGCTAAACATATTCTGAACAGAGTCATCAAAAGATAAAATAAATTCCTTCTGAACACCTAACATCATCACAAAAAAGACCAGTAGAGAAACAATGCCCACAATCAACATCTTCCCACTACCCTTATGTACACCTTTCTCCATCCACAAATCTCCTTCTATATTAGTAGTATAAACTCGTCTTTAATTATATTTTTCTCATATAAAAATGATAGACAGCATATATTTTAAGCAAAAGTGTTCATTTCAAACGGGCAAAAACTATTATTTTTGCTTGGCAGTTACACTTCACAATCACTGTTAATTCTCCAACACTTGCATACGCCCATATTTTTTGATAAAGACGATAAATAGTTTGCAAATAAATGATGGCTTATAAGTAAGGATATTGAGCTTATCCATAGCATAGGAATCTTATACACATTCATATAGGGATTTTCCAATAAAGATTGCAAATAAAACAATGATGGAGTCCAACAGAACAAATAATGGAACCCGCCTTTTATAAACCAATTGCGTCCCTCCTTCACTTAAAATATGTTCCATAGATTGAATACTTATCTCAATTTAAGATTCAGTCCTGTCTGAAGAACTATTCTTAATAACTTGTTCTAGGAACCTCAATAAATCACCTTTTATCTCCTCATGTTGCAACGCAAACTCAATTGTCGTTTGAATAAAGCCTAGCTTCTCCCCCACATCATATCGCTTACCTTCAAAGTCATAAGCAAACACTCGTTGAATTTGATTTAGTTTTTGAATCGCATCCGTCAGCTGAATTTCTCCACCTGCACCTATTTCTTGTTTTTCTAAAAACATGAAGATTTCAGGGGTTAATATGTATCTTCCCATGATAGCTAGGTTAGAAGGTGCTGTTCCTTTTTTCGGCTTTTCCACAAAATTATTCACTTGATAACGTCGACCGTTTTGTTCGCCTGGATCAATAATTCCGTAACGGTATGTTTCCGCTCCTGGTACCGTTTGTACTCCAATTACAGAGGATAATGTCTTGTCGTACTCATCCATTAACTGACGTAAACACGGGGTCTCCGCTTGAACAATATCATCACCAAGTAATACAGCGAACGGCTCGTTACCAATAAATTTACGCGCACACCATACTGCATGTCCTAATCCTTTTGGTTCTTTTTGTCTGATGTAATGAATATCCACTTTAGAAGGAGCTTGGACTTTCTCTAACAATTCAAATTTGTTTTTCTCCATCAAATTGGCTTCTAACTCAAAGGCATTATCAAAGTGATCTTCAATCGCTCGTTTCCCTTTTCCAGTTATGATGATGATGTCCTCAATACCCGAAGCGACCGCTTCTTCAATAATATATTGAATCGTCGGTTTATCGACAATCGGCAGCATTTCTTTCGGCATCGCTTTTGTAGCCGGTAAAAAACGCGTACCTAACCCCGCCGCTGGAATAATCGCTTTTCTTACTTTCTTCAATTATTTATTGCCCCCCTATTTTTAAGATACTAATCTTTTATAAATAGATAGTTAATGAGAAAACACGTTAAATACACCTTCTCTCATTAACCATCTAAAAAAATCGGATTTTTTAGATAAATCTATTAAAAAGTTATATATTGGACGATAATATCAATAGCATAGTTTAATTAATATAATAATTCGAGCATCTACTCTACCCTCACATCATACTCCTGACGAAAGGCGTCTAAAGTGTGCAAATATAGGCCACCCACAGCCATGATCGAGTGCTTCCGTTGATAATGGTTAGGAAGCCTCACCAGTCAATGCTTCTGACAATATATAAAATTTTTTAGAATAGTCCTAAAAATTTCTTCGTTTTTATTTTCTGTGGCATTTCCTTATAGACTTGCTTTCCTTCTATAACCATAAAAAGAACAGTAAACTTCCCCCAGCAATGACGGCCGTCGAACCCATAACAGAAATCCCTTCAAAGAAATGAAGTGCACCTTCCCCAATCCCGCTAAACATATCCTGAACAGAGTCATCAAAAGATAAGATAAACTCCTTCTGAACACCTAACATCATCACAAAAAATATCAGTAGAGAAACAATGCCTCCAATCAACATCTTCCCGCTACCCTTATGTAAACCTTTCTCCATCCACAAATCTCCTTCTATGTTATTCATCTCTTCCCTATAGCTATAGATAAGAATACACAAAATGCTTACTCGGGTAAATAGACTTATGATGATATATAACTAAATGCTTTAGATCTAGTGTGGGAGCTCTTTTTACCTACAAAATTATCCACATAATATCCACAAACCGAAAAGTCACTGTGACAAATACACACTGGAAGCTTCAGACAGAACTTAACAAAAATTCTACCTTTTCGACAAAAAAACTAATATAATAGATTAAATATCACAAGTATGAATAAGGAAGGAATTAAGAGATGAGTTCAGAAAAAAGAAAGAAAAAGAAGAACAAGTGGCCTAAAATTGTCGGAATCGCCATACTTCTTTTCATTTTAGCTGGGGGAGCATTCGCTTATAATGTATGGCATTCATTAAATAAATCCGTTACTTCTATGTATACAGATCTTGATCGTAACTCAGAGAAACGAACAAATGAACTGGAACTGACGAAACAAGACCCATTTTCCGTGCTTTTATTAGGAGTCGATGAACGTGATGGAGATTCAGGTCGATCTGATTCCATGATTGTTCTAACCGTCAATCCCGAACTAAAATCAGTTAAAATGCTAAGCATTCCACGTGATACAAGAACTGAAATTGTAGGGCATGGGACAACAGACAAGATTAATCACGCCTATGCCTTTGGTGGCATCAACATGTCCATGGATACAGTTGAACATTTCCTAGACATACCGATTGATTACTTCTTAGAAATTAATATGGATGGCTTCAAAGACATTGTCGATGCAGTAGGTGGCGTCAACGTACAAAACAACCTAGACTTCACATACGACAATGTCCACTTCGCAAAAGGGACGATCAAATTAAACGGAGAAGAAGCATTAAAATACTCACGAATGAGATATGAAGATCCAAACGGGGACTTCGGCCGTCAAGAACGTCAACGTCAAATCATCCAAGCAGTCATCAAAGAAGGAGCCAATATCTCCTCCCTTGCCAACTATGGGGATATTCTTGATGCACTCAGCAAAAACATCAAAACAAACCTTGCCTTTGACAATATGATTGATATCCAAAAAAACTACCGTGACGCAAGCGCAAACGTTGAACAAATGACAATCAAAGGACAAGGCACCAAGATGAATGGTATCTACTACTATATCGTCTCCGAAGAAGAACAACAAAAAGTTCAAACACAATTGAAAGATCATTTATCGATGAAATAAAACAGCAAGGCTTCTGGCCTTGCTGTTTTTTAATAATCTGAGAAAAAATATACTGCTCACGCGCAAAAATATACTGGTGGAGTAGGAATCATGCCAAATTTGTTGAGAAACATGTCATTTCGTGCAATAATCATGCGAATTTCATGAAAAATCGTGCCAATTCACCTCATAATCATGCGGCCTTTTAGATTTGATATCTTCTCATCCCCATCACCCTATAAGATGTCCTTCTATATATGTATGGAAAGTAAGTCCCCTATTCAAGGAAAGCCAAATCGCCGTTATATTGACATATAAAGTACGGCATCATAAAATATACTTAATTCAAGAGATTTTATTTCGAAATAAATTACATCAATCTATAGTGAGGTGGCAAAAATGATAATCGTACAACGAGCAGACTCACGTTATAAAGTGAACACGGACTGGCTTGAAAGTAATCTAAGTTTCTCTTTTGGTGAATATTATGACCCTGACAATATCCAATTCGGTCCACTAAGAGTCTTAAATGATGACACGATTCAGCCTAATCGGGGATTTGGCATTCATCCGCATCGTGAGGCAGAAATTGTCTCCATCGTGCTACAGGGGAAATTGAAACATGAAGATAGTATGGGCAATGCCGGAATACTACAATTCGGAGACATTCAACGAATGACAGCAGGAACAGGTATTCTTCACTCTGAATTAAATGGATCGAATGAACAAGAAGCGAAGTTTTTACAGCTCTGGTTTTTCCCAAATGAAAAACAGCTGACGCCTTCCTATGAAGATATGACCTATGATATAACGTCACTCAAGAATCAATGGATTCCAGTCGTTTCCCATACACCCGACAAAAATGTGGCAAAGATTCATCAAGATGTAACGCTTTATTTGTCCAAGCCAGAAAAAGGGACGACACTCCATTATGAACAAACCTTAGGACGGAGAATGTTTCTTTTTGTCATCGAAGGAGAAGTGAACATGCATGACTCGACCATGTTGAAAAAAAGAGATGCCGTAAGAATTAGTGAAGAATCAAGCATGAGCCTAGGGGCAAAAGAAGACAGTTTCCTTTTATTAATTGATTTACCAGGGGAGGAATAACAAATGCTCATGATTCGCCATTCCATCGGAAGCCGTTTATTCTTTCAATCAAAAGATTTCACAATCGAGGAAAAAGAAGACCGTTTTGTCATCTCCGCTCCTGCAACCGAAGAAACCGTACAAGAAGTGTTAGCTTTTCGGAACGAATTGAATATCTTCGCAGTCGGTCAATATGAAAAAACCTGGTACTATTCATCGGACGGCAAAGTTGAATTTCATCCTCAACAAAGAAAGCTCATTATTGAAGCGGACCACAAAACGGTGTATCCTGTTTCATTCTAAAAATAACGCCACTGATCAATCAGTGGCGTTATTTCTTCATTGTTATTTTTTATGAAGGGCAGGAACGTCTTTTCTTACCGTATCAAACAGTCCTGAACCGATAATATCGAGTGCCGACTGCATTCTTTCAGCTGAGATATTATCCTCCATTGTATCCTGTGGAGTGTGGTACACTTTCTCAATATGATAGACGAGCGGATTCCAACTATCAATGCCCATCCAAATAAATAATGCAGCAGGGATGCCGGCGTTATGAAATGGAACATGATCGCTTGAACCAAAAGTTCCTGGTAAAATATCAGAATTTCCAAGGCGGGCACCTGCAGCCGTTGAAGCATTAGTAACAGCATTGGTTGTACCATCTACTGTCATCGCGTAAAGGTTCTTCGCTTTATCATAATTTGTTGCGACCATATCTGGAACAAAGACAGCTTCAATTCTGTCTCGCTGCTCTTGCGATAACTGATCTACATAATATCGCGAACCAAGAAGACCGCGCTCCTCTGAGCCAAAAGCAATGAACTTTAATTCTTTATCTGTATTATATCCTTTATAAACTCTCGCAAGCTCCAGCATTAACCCGACACCTGAAGCATTATCATTCGCACCCGGAGCACCGACTACACTATCATGATGCGCCCCAAGAATAACTTCTTTCGTATCTTTTGCTTTTCCTTTTGGCGCTTTCGTTGCAATCACATTCACAGACTTTAAATTGGAATAATGTTTGGCTGTCAGACTTACTTCAACAGACCCTTTTGCCATCTCTTCCTTCATCCATTCTCCGTGTATATAGGAGGCTCCGAAAACCGGCACATCATATTTTTTAGCTAAACTTGGATTAAAGGCTTGTCCATAATTACCGCGACTGCCGACAAGGCTTTGTAAAATCACACCTTTCGCTCCTGCTTTCACTGCATTATCAACCTGTGCTTGATAACCTGCTACAGTAGATGCTCTAGCCATCACGACAATCTTCCCTGCTGTATCAGCTGAAAAATCGCTTAAGCTGGTCCCATCCTCTACGAAAACAACTTGGCCTTTGACAGCTTCATCACTGATTTTCCCATTCGGTGCGGCTCCCATTTCCCAAACAGTCTCATCATTAAGAGCTACATTCGCAATGAATTGATCCGCAACAGGGAAATATTGAAATTCTACATCGTAACCGTAACTTTTAAGTGTATTCGCTATATAGGCAGCGGAACGTTGCTCTCCCTCAAGCCCGCTCACTCGTGGACCAATTTCCTGAGACAAATACTTCACATGTTCAAGTGCTCTTTCAGCACTCACTCTCGCCACAATCTTTTGATCCTGCGAATAGGAGGACTTTCCATTCCCCTCATCCGCTGACACCAATCCGCCTGACCCTAAAACAATAGAAACAGCTAATATTGAAGCAAACACCTTTGATCCTTTACCACGATATTTGACTGCCATCCTCTTCCCCCATTTCATCCTAATACACTTCAAACATAAATTAACAAAAAAAGGATATTTAGTCAAAATATTTATAACATTTAGACAATTATAAATAAAAAAATACGGGGCTTTGTCCTCAAATCCCCGTTTATCGCTTATGAACCAACTGATAGTTTCTCATAACGTTTGCTGTTACATACCGAAGATAAGTCCCTCTTAATCTCTCGACAAAACAAAGAAATCATTCATCCTTTAATCCTTTTTAACAATTCCGCTTAATTTTACGGACAAATCTTCTACTAATTCCTTAACCGTTACATTCGGCTCCGCTTCTCCTTTTTCAAAAGCAGTTTTGAGAATGTAATAAAATTCTTCCTTTTCTATTTTTGCTTTCATAACCACTCTCTCCTATTAACCAAGAAGACTACCATGGATATTCTTCTTATTCCTATGTATGAAATAGTTTTGTTCATTTCCTCACATATTAGATCCATATAGAGGACATAACAAAAAAAAATCAACACAAATCTTATACCGTTTCTCTTCTATCTTACCACACTCTCATATACTTCTATTCTAATATTATTGACAAATTTCGGTAGTTTCAGTTAATTGCGCCCAAAATTAGGAATCGTGCCAATTTTATCGAAAATCATGCCATTTCTTTCAAAAATACAGCGAATTTCGCAAAAAATCCAGCCAATTCAAGCTATAATCTCGTTCAATAGAAAAAGAATGTCTTTATAAAAGACATCCTTAATCTATACTTATACTTTTCGTGCTAATACTACTTTCTTCTCTTCATAACCCGGCTTACCAAGGAGCACAAACATATTAGCTTTATAGGCTTCAACCCCGGGCTGATTATTTAATTCATCTGCGGCTTTATTTCTAGCGTTTTATAAAGATCCCTCCATCGCTTATCTTGAATGAATTGTTGAATAATGTCTTTTGTATGATGCGATATCCATGTGGTATAATATCACTATGACTCATTACCTATATTCTACTTAAGAGAGATGGTACATGTGATATGGATAGGCTTTTTATCAGGAAACGTGAGCGTTATATGGATATTGTATTTGTATAATCGGTATGTTAAAGAAAAATCGAATGAACATTTTCTGAATCATACGGAGGATGAAAAAAGATTGATAAGATTGATAGAAAGTATTATTTATCATTACGAAGTGAAGCCTGAACGGAAATTTAGATATATTAGTCCTTCTATCGAAAAAGTTTAGGCAAGGGAGTAACTAAAAGAGCCTTTAAGAATCCAACTGTCCCTTTCGAAAATATTCATCCGGATGATTATGATATTTTATACAAAAAAGTCTCTGGCGATACGGATCATAAGTCATGAATGCATTTCCCATTCATTTAACCTATTTAAAGAAAGAACTGTCTTTTGATAGCAAAGCATTGTGCCTACTTTATTGTCTTCCATTTCTCTCACCGAAAACGATACAGATGATGCACGAAATATGTATAAATTTATTTCTGAATTTGAAGGGGGCTATCTTAACTCAACGGTTGAAGAACGATTTCGATTACTTGTACCTAAATACGAAACCATTCTTTCCACCTATAATCTATCGCGTGTCGTAGATGTTCTTTCTGAAAAATATGTCACGAACGAAAATCGACTTCGTTTATTTTTATAATGCGGCATCCAACGCTATTTAGTTTTAGTAAAAGAAAGGAAATTAGAAAATGACAACAAACGAAAAACAGTTACTACCCTTTGTACATTATCATGATGCAGCTTACGGTTATGTTGGATATGGAGTATTCGTATCGGAAGACGTAACCTTTATTCATGTAACGAATATCATTGGGGCAATGTTAGTGAGCAAACATTCAGTTTATACCGTAAAAGACCTTCCTACATATTCCTTGCTAAAAACAATAAGCGATTGGCATACCGTTACAAATCTACCTTTTGTTATTGAGGATTGGATGATAGATTTTCCTGTTGAGAGATGCAATGCGGATGAAATTCATCACATCGGATTGTTTTTCGAGTGGTTTGCTTCTTCTAATTTGCCGCTCGATAAGCGGTTGGAACGATGTATAGAGGTATCCGCATTAGAGAAAAAAATACTAAAGACTGTGATTCACTTTATTATCCATCATCACAAAGGAAATACAGAGTTGCTTAATGAAGCAAGGGACGGTTCTCTCATCCGCCCTTTCCTATGTCTTAAATATAAGGTTAAGAGAAACGCCCAAGATTCTTACAGCCTGGGATTGTGATAACCCATCGATTCCTTTTACTTTTTGCAACACTTCATTTCTTTTTTGAAAAGCATGGGAAGGGCTTTCGGGGCATGTCTAGTATGAGGAATGAAA
This sequence comes from Peribacillus sp. Hz7, assembly GCF_042136355.1. Classification (NCBI taxonomy): domain Bacteria; kingdom Bacillati; phylum Bacillota; class Bacilli; order Caryophanales; family Bacillaceae; genus Peribacillus; species Peribacillus sp. Hz7. The sequence goes on along the minus strand of NZ_JBHHJV010000005.1, from coordinate 37,591 downwards.
AAGAAGCAGGAGAACCCCCCCTTGCTTTCACTTAAAACATGATTGAAGGAAGGTGTCATACATGGCTGTCAGTAAAGAAGATTTATATCGGTTGGTGGATCGTCTTGATTAACAAAATGAAAAGGAGGACTTTGACTTCTTACAATTTCTAATTGAACGTTCAAAAAAGACACCTAAAGACTGGGAGAAAATTGATAAGGCAGAACCCGACTGTGAGCCATTATCGAAACAGGAGTTAGAACAATTAATCAGTGAAGAAGGATTAGTGGTAAGTGAAAAATTGTAGTTATTTACTATTTAGGAACTGATGGGACATTACAATCCCACAAGCAATCAGAATAAAATGAACTACTACAACAAAAAGCGGATAAGTAGTACGTAACCACTTATCCGCTCGAGGACTGAAAAGAAGCAAAAGAACCGTCCCCTTGATTCTTCCCGCTTTAAACTTTAGATGAATGGAGGGCAGGCACCGTATTTGGCAATAGGTTCACAATCGTTTTTTGTCAACTATCTGATGACCTAATGAATGCAAAGCAGACGTCACTCGCTCCTTCGATTCCTTCACAGATGCATCCGGTAATCCGACGATAAGAAAGGCATCCACCCCGTCAAGGGTTTGTACTTCGACCTGTACACGATAGCCCTCTACTCCTTTTAGGCCAATGCTCATTATTTTGGCAACCATTCTTTAAGCTCCTTTTCTTTGTCCATAGATTTCTCTACAAAGTACTGATAGTTTTGAAAAATGGGTTCTCGAAAATAGGAAAGGGTCTTACGAAGTGATACATGAGGATTTTCGGTAAGGTTTATATAGGCGGGGTAGCTGCTCCATTTATTAAGTAGACAACTGTTTGACCATTTTAGCTTCTAAGGGATTTCGGTGAATATATCGACTCACTTCTAAAAAGTATTGATCGGTTTCAATTAATTCCGAACCGTATCTTCCTTGAAAAACATGTCCATCATAGTTGTACTTTTTATTAAAATAGACGGCATATCTGGAATGAAGTTCTTTCATAATTAATTTAATATGGAAATTGGTCGTGTCGAGTTGAAGGTGTATGTGATTGGTCATAAGGCAGTAGGCATGGAGGGTGAATGGGTACATAAGGCGGACATCTTCGAGGATAGCTAGATAGGTGACATAATCGTCTTGGTTCATAAAAAGAGCAGCTCTTCGGTTCCCTCTAGCGGTTATATGATACGTGGCACCAGGAAACCAAACTCTATGTTTTCTTGACATTTAACTCCTCCAATCTTGAATAAAATGGTTACGAACACTTAAAATCTAGCAAATATTAAAATACTGTCAACCTGTTTTTATCTATAAAGCAGATTTCCGGAAAACCACTCCCCCCTTGCCTCCTGACACTTCCTCTAATTCAGCACTACCCTTTATTTCAAGGTTTATTTCATGTATAATGAGAATATAATAAAAAAGAGAAGTGCGGGTAACACTTCTCCATGCAACTTCTACCGTCAGGGTGGTGGTTGTCTAAAAAGGTTTATTTTTTATGAAAACCACCCTTTTGCTTCCTACGGCGCGGGGTGGTTTTCTTGTTTTCTAGAACGTTTTTCCGAAAGAAATATGCGCTCAACTCACGCACAATTCCTTTCAGAACTTCACGAAGAAATTCAAGAAATATTTCCATGATTATCACCTCCTTTCCTAAAATGGAAAGAAGAATGAAAACCAGCCACCCTCACGAATGCAGTTGCTCTTCCATTCTATCATATTTCTCTAAAATTATTCACCTGAAAAAAGATATGCCCTGTAGAGATTTCTCTCCACAGATCCTTTCTTTAACTTATTTATCTGTTGGGACAAAGAACCTGACTCCTTGTCCCCTCTACTTTCTTACTTTATCGTTTTAAACTTTAGATGAGCGGGGGTCAGGCCTCGAATTTCGAATGGTATGTCACAGTATCATCCTACTGCGCATTAAACAGTACTAGAGAGTTAAGGTTTCCCACACTCCAATTTGTTCAATAACCATATACTTATCAGTTGCTACTTTTTTAATTTTTACACTACTACCAACTTTATTACTTCTTAAATATTTATTTCCGCCAGTAATATCAGGATATAAGAGGTCTGTTGTCTTATATGGTTTTATTTTAAAATAAAAACTTGTTTCTACTTTAAATTCTCCTATTTCTCCAACTGTTAAGAAATCAAGGCTTGCTGTTATATCTGTTGTCGCACCGCTATTAGTAATTACATTTTTATAATCAATATTTCCATTGTATAAATTACTAGCAGTCAAATTTCGTATTAATGGCTTAAATTTTCCGATATCACGAATACTACCGTAAACAGTTATCGCTTTTCCAGTCTCGCCAGTTACATTAAAATTATCTATTACTATATCAACACTATAGGTGCTTAATAAATTTAATGAATATAAACCATTTTTTAATTGAGATACCCCTCTGTCGTCTTTTATAAACACATCTTTAAAGACTATATTTCCGATTTGCTCAGAAAGTCCAGAAGGGTTGTAGAAAACTATACCGCTTCCTAATACATCGCCAGTTGCGTTATTTGAATTCGGGTTAATAACGTCACATTTTTCTATGGTTACTTTTGGAGTTTTAGATGTGTACCAAGATACTCCTAATATTCCATTCGCTTTGCTGTTAATTATGCTAACGTTTTTAAAATTGCATGTACCATTCACTCTATATTGTGTTGGATTTAGCGAAATACCGTATTTATCACCATTAGATTTAAAATTATCTATATGGATATCTACATAATTATTTTCGTTGGTAGTGTGATATTGGGAGTACGCTAAACCTTGTAAGGCAATGCTAATCCCGCCTCCTGCACAATTATTCGTTTCAATATTGCTAATAAATATTTTCTCGATAACATCAAGGGGATTATTTGGCTCTATATCAACACCGAATTGCGGATTCGCACCAATAATATTTGAGATTTTTGTATTTACTATATTTATGTTTTTTCCGCTTGCGATGGATATTCCTTGTCTTCTACAGTGGTCTATTTCGATATTGTCTGTTATTACATTTTCAGAATAATTTCCATCACCGTTTGCACCTATATAAAGACCATCACCTCCACTGTCTTTCATTAAAACGTCATTGATTTTAATATTCTTGCTACCTTGTATATTTAAACAATGTCTCCATTCTCCAATTGTATAATCATCGTATCTCATTTGTAAAACAGCATTATTAAAATCAATAAAGACATTTTCCTGTCCGATTACATTAATTAGACAATCTCTTTCAAGAAAACCACTATTAGCCATAATTGTTACATTAGGCGCAAATTTATGATATGAATTACTTTTCAGAAAAATAGGGTTTACGTTATAAACTCCTGAATTCCATATGAAATTATTGTACGTATCTAAAGCTGACTGAATTTCTTTTGTAGTCATATTCGGATTTAACTGATACGCAATTTCTGCCAACTCTTCACTTAAAACATCACTTTTTATATCGGAATTGCCAACTCTATAGCCAAAAATGAACAATAATATCCAAAGTAAAAAGTTTAATAAGAAGTTTCTTCGATTCACATTATTCCCCCTTACATCCCAGGTGAACCCTTTCCCTTTATAGCATAGTTACTTAATTTAAACTTCGTAAATGATCTATAAATGGCTCTAACTGCCTTAATTAAATTATAGCCTGGTTCCTTAGATTGGCTGTACAGTTTATTTCAAATAAACCGTTGGTAACATTGTTTAAACCAATAACGAGTCCAATATAAAAATTAGGTGAACAATCATTCTTTAAGGCTGTTGCTTTTATGATACTACATCTATTTCCTACGACTAAATCTATTGTTTCTGTATCTGTTGTTTACGCTTATCTATCTGATTATTAAGCACTTTCTGTATTTCTTCTAATTTATCAATAGAATGTATATCTTGCTTAATATATCTCAACGTTTTCTTAACGGATTTAGGTAATTTATCAAAGATGTTCAACTCATTGCTCCTCCTACTAAAATTTATTATAAAATGAACATTCAATAAATCTTTACTTTTTTATTGATAAGGTCATTTATATATTTTTATGTGAGATTGGAAACCGTAAAGTGATTTTATGTGTAGATGTTACAATATCCCCATTGATTTACACTCATACATTCAAATGTTTACAAGTAGGTGGCTACTTGATGTCTTTTATAGTGCCACAAACAGTAGTGACAGCACGCAAATAAGAACACGGTTCATTTAATTACTGTAGATTAAGTTTCTTTAAATATTCTTTTGAATCTTCTCCGTGAAATCCAAATAAATTTCCCACTAGCTTTATATACTCCGTAAATGTAGTATCTCGATTCCACTTTTCAGACCACCATTTTTTTGGGGTGTAGGCTTCGTTTTCTCCGGACACATAGGTTAATTTAATATCGCTGTTTCTGAAGGCTTGATCAAAAAGTACTTTAACCCTTCTCATATGAAAATTAGACGAAACCACGATAGCAGACTGAAATTTGTGTTTTAGCATTACCTCTTTAGAAAAACGAGCATTTTCAAGCGTACTCATTGATTTTACTTCCATTATAATAGAATCCTTTGGCACACCTAACTTCTGTGCCCGTTCATACAATTGTTCCACACTTCCATTGGATAGTAGTAGATAAGATGCAAATCCTTCTTTATACAACTTAACTCCTTTTTCTAAACGCCCTTCTCCACCACTTAAAACGATGATTACATCGGATTTTACTGTTTTTTCATCAATGACTAGGAAGTTACCAGCCGAGTTTACAGTTACCATAAATAGTAGGATTACTCCAAACAAAATCATCATAACTTTCTTTAGTGTCTTTCTCTTCAGCATATCGCCCACTTATTTCCTTTCTTAACTACCAATCTAATTTCATTTTAATAACATTCCTAACGATGTTACTGATCTTACGTCATAAATTCCTGTATTCATTTTCCTGATTTTTAATGGTTTATTTTTCGAAGTATCCATTAATTGAATTTTTTCTTCTGGAGAGTAATCTGTAGAGGAATTGTTTGAAATTTTTTCAATTGAAATGTTCATTACCTCTCTTTAAAGATTTCATTTCCTTTAATTTTATTGACAACTCTTTTACTAATTCGCTTACTGTTAGATTCTGAGCCGTTTCTCCCTTCTCTACTGCTTCTTTAAGTAGATGATAAAAAGCTTCCTTCGTTACATTTGATATCATGATCAGTTCTTCCTATATAAAAATAGAAGACTATCCATGGATAGCCTTCTTCTCACTTCATAAGATTAACGATATTTCTTTAAAGCTAATGAGATCACGACTTATTTCGTGGTCATTCTACGATACTGACACTATAATTCACCAGCTGTTTCCCTACTAAATACTTACTTTTTACTTTACTCTTTACCACATCGATTACACGCTGTTGCTGTTCTTCAGTCATATTTGAGCTAGAGGGCAAACATATTCGGGGCGTGCCTAGCATGAGGACTGAAAAGAAACAGGAGAACCGTCCCCTTGCTCCCTCCTATGCTAACCTTTCAAAATAACTTCTCTTTCTTTTTCATACCCATTCGGATTCTTCTCCTGCCATCGCCAAGCATCCTTACACATTTCCTCAATTCCCTTTTCAGCAATCCAGCCTAGTTCATCTCTTGCTTTTATTGGATCAGCATAACAACTTGCTACATCACCCGGTCTAGGTTCAACAATCTTATAAGGAATCTTCTTTCCAGAAGCTTTTTCAAACGCAGCAACCATTTCGAGTACACTATAGCCTTTTCCAGTTCCAAGGTTATAGGCATCCACACCTGTGGTAGTCAAAATCTTTCCTAGTGCCTTTAAATGTCCCTTAGCTAAATCTACTACATGAATATAATCTCTTACTCCAGTTCCATCAATGGTTGGATAGTCATTTCCAAATACATTCAATTCCTTTAATTTTCCAGCTGCTACTTGTGTGATATATGGCATTAGATTGTTAGGAATACCATTGGGATCCTCTCCAATTCTTCCACTATAATGGGCTCCAATCGGGTTAAAATAACGTAAAAGGGAAATACTCCAGTTATAATCTGAGTAATGAAGATCGCGAAGAATTTCTTCAATCATTAGTTTTGTTCGGCCATATGGATTCGTTGATTCTAGAGGAAAATTTTCAGAAATAGGAACACTTTCTGGCACACCATAGACAGTAGCAGATGAACTAAATACCATTTTATTTACACCATACTTGTTCATGGTCTCACAAAGAATAAGCGTACCGGTTATATTATTATGATAATAATGGAGCGGAATTTGAACTGATTCTCCTACTGCCTTAAGTCCAGCAAAATGAATCACTGCATCAATGGTATTTTCAACAAATACAGTTTCTAAATAATCTCTGTCCAATATATCTACTTTATAAAAAGTAATATCTTTCCCAGTTATTTCTTTAACTCGAGACAAAGATTCTATCTTACTATTAGATAGGTTATCTACTACTACCACCTCATACCCTGCGTTTAATAACTCAACGCATGTATGACTACCAATATAACCTGCTCCTCCTGTTACTAATATTGCCATTACCATATCCCTCCCCAATATTATTGTCTCACAATTTCTCGTTCCTTTAATAATCCATAATTTGTTAATTTTTCTCCTCACAAACAAAAGGCTCTGATGGCTATGCCATGCAGAGCTTTTAAACGTTAAAATATATAAAAAACTAACTCTCTTATATTCTACAAATCTCGAAATAACTCGAGTGGTCGCAGTGACAGAAACCTATCTTAGATATCAAGACTGAAAAGAAGCAAAAGAACTGTCCCCTTGCTTCTCTTTATTTATATCAGTGGTAAACTTTACATTGTGAAGAAAACTGAATTTTTGTGATTTTATTTTCGGGATAATATTTTTTGACAAAAAGCTATTAAAGAATTTTTATCAAAAATATCCTTCAATAAAAAAGCCTTTAACATGTATTTACTATTAATCTTTGTTTCTTTAAAAAATAATGGCATTATAAAATTTGTAAAAATTTGCGTGAATAATGTTGCAATTGCCGCACCACTTATCCCCCATAGAGGTATAAATAACAAGTTCAAAATCAAGTTACTTACAGCTCCACAAAATGTGAAAATTTGCTCATATTTACTTTTATCCTCACAAATTAACCAAATATTTTTACAAGAACCTATAAAGCCAAAACTTGTATACCAGGCTGATATGACAAGGGCTGATTTAGCACCAACATATTGTGATCCATATAAAAGTAGGATAATCCATTCCGAAAAAATAGTTATAAATAGTGAAAACACAACACCTAACCAAAATACTACAGCATACAATTGTTTTAATCTAAGAATATATAAATTTTGATTATTTTTTTTATGTTCAATAATAATTGGCCGAGCCGATTCTATAACTGCAGTTGGTATGAAGCCCCAAAGTCCACTAATTATAATAGCAACAGAATATAACCCTACAGCTGTAGAATCCATGAACATTCCAATCATAACTTTATCCATTTGTCCGTATGCTGTAACCATAATTCCAGAAACAATAAAATGATAGCTTTTCTTCAACAGATCTGTAGATGTTTTAAGTGAAAAACGTAACTTTGGTCCATTGTTAATATGGTAAACTATTAATAGTAGGATTGAAATTACAATTACGTCTAATGTAGTTGCAAACGCAAACCACACAATACCTTTTCCAAGAACTAATATAACGATTCGATATACTGACATTATGATATATCCAATGCTTTGTATAATAACAGAAAATTTAGATTGCAATTTTGACTGATACCAATAATTAATGAAATCACAAGCATTAAAAAGTAATGAAATTGATTGTAAGAATGCAATATTTAATAATAAATTATCATTTGGATTTAATGTATAGATAATGATTAATATCATACCCATTGAAATAAATCCCAATATTAGCCTCATAAACATTGCGCTTCCTAATATAGTTCCTTGTTTATCTTTGTTTTTAATTAGTTCATTTACAATTATCACGTTTAATCCCAGTGTACAAATTGGAGCAAAGAACGCAACAATAGAAGCGGAATAATTTAGTAATCCAAAATTTGATACTCCTAAATATCGTGCAGTAAGCACCCCAATTAGAAGAGAAAGAGCCATTTGGAATAACTTACCGCCAACCATCCAAGACGTATTAGATAAAAATCTATTTTTAAACACTTTCATTTTTTTCTTCACTCATATCAAACAAATTTTCATATTGTTTTATTTGACCTTTCAAACTAAAGAAATTACTACGTTGTATTGCCTTATCCTGGTATAACTTAAAAAATAAAGTATCCGATAAAATATTCTTTAAACCTTTGTATAATCCATCAGTACTATTTTCTGTTATTACTCCATACTCACCATTTCCTAATAATTCATTCATACCCGAACAATTTGTAGTAACAATGGGAAGTTTTAAAATTAATGCCTCTGTTACAACTGTACTAAATCCTTCAACTCTAGAAGAACAAACAAATAAATCACATTTAGACATATACCTATATGGATTTTTTTGAAAACCAAATAGTTTCACATTTTCATTTAAATTGTTTGTTTCTATAAAATTAATAAGACTATTTTTTTCAATACCATCACCAATAATCCAAAGTTCGTATTTGAATCCTTCATTTATTAAACTCTTGTGCACTTCTAAAAGTCGATCATAGCCCTTTTCCTTAACTAATCTTCCAACTGTAACTATCCTAAACTTATCTTTTGTTGATTTTTCTGGAATATCTAATTTTCCTTTTTCTACAATTTGCTTAGGATCTACAATATTATATAAAATACGAGTATTTTCAAAATAACCAAATCTTTTTTTAAACCCTTCCTTTGCTGACTCAGAGACAAACATAATTTCATCAAATTGACGATATGATGAGACAATACTTTTAAAACTATTATAAACTTTTTTTATTGCAAACTGATTAGAAAGGTCAGTATGTATCCATGCATATTTTTTTGCATTTTTATTTGTAGAAGCACTTATAAATTTTGTACATATACCTTCTAAAAAAGCTATCTCAATGTCATAATTTGATTTTATATATTTCTCATATATAAATTTAGGGGATAGAATATAATAAAACAGCCTTATTAATATCGAACGCTTATATTTATTTTTTTGTTTAATTATTGTTTTATATTTAACATGCTTAGGAAGTTGTTTTATATATATTCCCTCGTCTAAAACCGTTTGTACTGTAATTTCATATTTTAAAGGATCAAGATTTTTTACTAAATCAATCAATACTTTCTCGGCACCACCGCCACCGAGTGATGTAATTAAAAACAATATCTTTTTTTTCATTTACTATCCTCTATTCCCAAAAAAATCTATATGGAACTATACTATATCCATCACCTTTTAGAAACCATATATATAGAATAAGTATAAGAATAATTAATATATATCCACCTATTAATATAATACGTTTATCTTTTACTGCATTCATTACCTCAGGAATAAATAACATTACAAACATATAATAATAATCAGCAACACGCATAACATTTGTCCCAACTGATGAAAAAATCATCAAGGATGCTCCAATAATAACTAACATATATAAAATGTTGTTTTTTTGAGAGATTAATAATACACTCTTATAAAAAAATAAGCCACAAATTACGATTAAAGAACACACTAACATCCAAGTAAACGATAGTGAACTTACAATTTCATAATTATTATAAAATGTACTTATGATAGTTCCAAAAATCTGTTCGCGAAATACAAACATTATAATATTAAATAATAGGATACCACTTATTGTGAATTTGTTTAATTTCAAGTTAGCAAGAAAATATGCAGGTAAAAACATTAATGCTGATTTATGAAATGATGCTGCTATCAAAACACATAAAATAAATTTAACTAACTTTCTATCTTTTATAAAATTATAACTAATAAATATAATTGCATATCCTATTGCCTGTCTTAAGCCAGAAAATACAAATGAATAATAGTTAAAAGTTATATAAATTGCAAAACTCAAAAAAGGCATTTTAGAGTGTTTATATATTAATATTCCTACAGGAATTATGCTAATACATGCAATAACTGTTAAGAATATTTGTTCATTTGTTGTAAAAATACTAATTAATTTATTTAATAATTTATAACCTATCTCAAATCTATGTCCTAATAGTAATGCTTCAAAAGAAGAATATTGTGGCATAGATAAAAAATATGTTACATAGACAGGAGCATCCGAACCTATTGTATAATGGCGAAGTGATAATAATAATATTAACTGAATCGTAGCAAGTGAAACAAAAAAAATTTTTAATTTTTTCGTATCTCTAGTCAATGATCTTAATATGTTAAATCCAATAGAATACAGTCCTATCATCACCAAAGTAGATACATAAATTAACATTATAGATATATTCTCCCGTTTATTTTCTAGAAATTAAACATTTTTCCAACCATTTTTTATATTTATCTGCCTGTATATTTATTGAATAGCCTTCTTTTTCTACATCAGCTTTTCTTGATTTACGTAGCACTATTTTACTCTCTATTATTTTCTCTACCCAAATATCTACGTTTTCAATTGGTAAATATTCAATTAAATTAGTGATAGCAGTCTCCTTTGTCACTTTATTAGAAGCAAAAATATTGATTCCGGTAGATTGAGCTTCAATCAATGTTACTGGAAAACCTTCATTCTTGGAAGGTAATAAGAAAATATCGGCCGCATTCACAAGTTCAGCTATATCACTTCTTACTCCTAAAAACATAATTTTATCAGTTAAACCCTTTTCATGTACACACTTTTTGACAGCACCTTCTGTTGCACCGTTTCCAGCAAACAACAAAATACATTTCTCATTCTGTTTAGACAACTGCTCAATAATGTCAACCATAAATAAATGATTCTTTTCATCTGAAAAACGTCCTACATGTAATAAAACTATTTTATCTTCAATATTAAATTTTTTTCGATAATTTTTACGAACCCCTAAATCATAAGAAAATTTATTTACATCGATAGCATTATTCATAAGTATATTTTTTTCACTTGGTGACCAATTTTGTCCGTGCAACCACTTTCCAGCTTCAATACCACAGGAAAAAAAATAATTAGCACAAGACTTATTTAATAAACGAAGAGTATAATTTTTGGTTTTTTCTTTAATACTTTTTATTTCCTTACAACCATGTGCATGTGAGATACATACTGGAACTTGATTCATCCTTGCTAGAAATAAAGTTGAGAAATTAGAAAAATTCTGATGACAATGAACAATATCATATTTCTCGTTTCGAAGAATCTTATTAATTTCCAACATATTTTTCCTAAACGAATTTCTTTTAGGAGTAACATGAAAAACTTTTGACCCTAAACAATGGAATTTTTCTTCTAACATCCCGATATTATTACCATGAACAATAAAATCGAAACGTACCCCACTCCTATCAATATGTGAATAGTAATTATATAACATACTTTCCACACCACCACCATCAAGTGATGAAACAACGTGCAGAACTTTAATCATTGTCTTTCATTGCTCCTTCTGCATACATTTTATAAAATGAACTTCTTTTCTTATCTAATAATTCTTTATCATACTCTTTTGCTTTTCCAAAGCTCCGTTTAGCCTCTTCTAACATTGTCTTCTTATTCATCATTTTAAGTAAAGTACAAATTTCGTTAACTGACCCATTCCTAAAAATAAATTTTCTATTTAACAATTCTGGTATTCCACCAATTTCGGAGCCTAAAGAAGGACAGCCCCTACTCATAGCCTCTACCAAAGCTCGAGGTAGACCTTCTGTTTTACTTGGTTGAATATATATATCGATCTTATCTAAATATTCAAAGACTTTCTCATGTGGTAAAGCTCCTAAAAATTTAACTTTATTCTTTATACCATAGTCTTCTGCTAGGGACTTCAAATAACTATTATCGCCTCCCCCTGCTAAATAATACTCAAAATTGTAACCTTCTTTATTTAACATAGAAATGGCCTTAAAAACATACTCTTGTCCTTTATATTTTACATTTACGGCTGCAGTTGTCCCCAGAACAATTGGTTTTTCCTCACATAAACCCTTTATTTTATTTAAACGCTTTTCCAGTACAGTTTCATCTACTTTGGGCAGTACGACGTCAGAACAACCTATTGTATTTCCCTTACATGGATATCTTCGTTGTAAGAAATCATTAGTAACATATAAAGTGTATGGTGCGTTTTCAACTTTTTTTTTCATATTAAACCATACAAATGGAGAAATAATTTTCCCTTTTAACCCATGATTCCATAAAGAGTCCCGTGGACATCCCACTACCTCTACTAAATAAGGTTTCTTGTATTTTTTTGCATACTGGATCGCTTGATTACCTGCACTACTCGGTAATCTTGCTATTATATAATCACTTTTTAAAACCTCATTTTTTATAGTTTCATTTCTTTTCATACGTTCATTAATATCAACGAACATTTTAATTGATGACTGTAAATCAGGTATTTCAAAAAAGCCAATTTGTTCTTTATTAAAAAAATTGAAATTCTTCCTAGCATATTCTTTATCGTACAAAAATGAATCCTTTCTAGAAATAACCGTTAATTCATCAGAAATGGATAGATATCTATCCCACACCTCTTGATTATAGCTACCTCCAGTATAAAAATTACCATTTTTATCTTCTTTCATTTTTGTTTCGTGTACAAATAGTAGTTTCATTTCAATTCCACCTCAAACTTAGTAATGTAATCATCTCCTAGTATAGTATTCCTCTATATTTTAATAGTTGATAAGCTTTCCTTATACCAATTTATTGCTGCTACTATCCCTCGATCAAAACTCCATTCCGGATCATAGCTCAACAATTCTTTTGCATTACTTATGTCAGCATTACTGTGCTTAATATCCCCTTTCCGCTCAGGCCCAAAATTCGGCTTAATGTCTTTTCCAAGTGCTTTACATAATACATCATATATATCAATTAAATATTCTCTACCGCCATATGCTATATTATAAGCTTGTCCAGCAGCTTTATGAGACGCCTTACATGCCTTCAAATTAGCTTCGATTACATTTTCAATGTAAGTAAAATCTCGACTCTGTTTTCCATCTCCATTGATAGTTGGGGGTTCATCATTAAGCAATTGTTTAATAAATTTCGGAATAACTGCTGCATATGCACCATTAGGGTCTTGCCTTCTACCAAATACATTAAAATAACGTAAGCCATAGGTATCAAGACCATATAGTTTCGTATATAATTTTCCATATTCCTCATTTACCATTTTGGTAAGAGCGTAAGGTGACAAAAGATTACCTTCTCTACCTTCTTGTTTAGGAAGATTTGGCTCATCACCGTATACGGATGAACTTGATGCATAGACAAATTTTTTTATTCCATTTTGCCTAGCTGCCTCCATCATATTTAATGTACCTTTTATATTTACCTCTTCATAAAACAAAGGCATCTCAATACTTCTTGGAACGCTCCCCCATGCAGCTTGATTCAAAACATAATCGATACCTTCACAAGCTTTCATACATGTTTCAAGATCACGAATATCTCCCTCAATAAATTCATAGTTAGGGTTGTCTATAAACTCTTCCACATTTTCTTTTGTACCAGTTGAAAAATTATCAAGCCCTTTAACTTGATATCCTAATTTAAGTATTGCTTCTACTAAATTTGAACCAATAAAACCAGCTGATCCAGTCACTAAGAATTTAGTTCCCTCTGGAAACTTTATATTTTCATATCCCATTTTTACAACCTCCCATATAAAAAGCCCGCATTTTCAGCTTCTTTTCTATTAAACATTCCTTTAATGTCCATTAATACACAAGCATTTCTATTAATATCTATATCAAACTCAGATGTTACAGCTACTTCATTCATAACTTCTGAATTAACATCTCCAATTGTTCCAAACATCATTTTTACATCTTCTAACTGAATAGCCTTAAACTCTTCATGTGGAACTGCAAAGATAACTGCGTCCATTTCTTTTATTTCTTCTACTTCAGAAGGATTAATTCTATATTCACGCCAGAGATCTTCTCTATCTGCTACAGGATCAACAACTTTAACTTCTACTCCGTACTCTTCTAATTCTTTAATTACATCTACTACTTTCGTATTTCTAACATCAGGACAGTTCTCTTTGAATGTAACACCAAAGATAGCTACTTTTGAGCCATTTATTTGTTTATTTGCCTTTATCATTTTCTTTACTGTACTTTCAGCTACATACTTACCCATATCGTCATTTATTTTTCTGCCTGAAAGAATGATTTGAGAATAATAACCCATCTGCTCTGCTTTGTATGTTAGGTAGTATGGATCAACACCTATACAGTGGCCACCTACAAGCCCAGGAGAGAATTTAAGGAAGTTCCACTTCGTTCCTGCAGCTTCGAGTACTGCTTTTGTATCAATTCCCATTTTATTAAAAATGATGGCTAACTCATTCATAAAGGCAATATTAATATCACGCTGAGAATTCTCAATAACCTTTGCAGCTTCAGCTACTTTTATACTTTCTGCTTTATATACTCCAACATCTACTACTAACTCATATACCCTTGCAACGATATCTAAAGTCTCTGTATCCATACCTGAAACTACTTTTATAATCGTTTCTAATCTATGTTCTTGATCTCCAGGATTAATTCTTTCTGGAGAATATCCAACTTTAAAATCTTCTCCGCACTTTAGCCCAGACTCTTTTTCCAAAATTGGAACACAAATATCTTCTGTAACACCTGGATAAACAGTAGATTCAAAGACCACAATTGAACCTTTGGTTAAGTTTCTGCCAAGAGTTCGACTTGCTGATTCCACTGGTGTTAAATCTGGTGTGCGATCTTCTTTTACTGGTGTAGGAACTGCTACAATATGGAATTTAGCTTCTCTAAGTTTGGTTTCATCTGAAGTAAAGTCAACAGTTGTATTTTTGATTACTTCATTTCCAACTTCTTTTGTAGGATCAATTCCATTTTTATATAGTTCAATCTTTTGTTTATTTACATCAAAGCCAATTACATCAACCTTTTTTGCAAATGCAACAGCTATAGGCATACCAACATATCCTAGTCCAATTAATGAAATTTTTTCCTGTCTGTTAACAATCATTTCATATAAGTTCATCATCATTTCTCCCTATAAATTGTTGATTTCATCAATATAAGCATTGATTACAATTTTCCGGTCATATTCTTTTTCCATTTTTTTGCGCCCAGCTAGTCCCATCGCTTTCTTTTGATTGTAAGGTAGGTTAATAAATTTAATTATTGCTTCAACTAAACTCTTAACACTTTTAGCATCAAAACCAATACCACTAACATCTTCATCAAAAGTTTCAATACAACCTGGTACTCTTGACGCCAATACAGGGCGACCTGATGATGCAGATTCAAGGAGTACATTAGCTGTCCCTTCATGATATGATGGTAGTATCGTAGCGTAAGATTTCTTAATGAAAGAATGTACATCCTCCTGTTGACCATGGTATTTAATAACACCTAATTTATTTAATTCCCCTAATTGTTGATTATAATCTTCTTCACTAACACCTATTAAATCAAATTGTACATTTGGATAGTCTTCTTTCACCACTTTAGCTGCTTGTATCAATTCTTCTATTCCTTTTGCTTTCATTATACGTCCGATAAAAAGGAAATTAATTTTTTTATCCTCCTCGAGATACTCTTCAAAATTATGTTGTTCTAAATTCACACCCGAACCAGGGATTAACCTTGTCTTAGTCTTAACGATTCTATTATCAATGAAAAACTTTCGATTAGTTTCATTTTGAAAAAATACACACGATGCTTTTTTCAATCCTAGTCTATAAAGCATTAGCGTGATTTTCTGAATTAACCCCTTATTTTCGACTGCTGTACCCATCCCTGTTATGTTTGCAATGTATGGTGTTTTGGTTATTCCACATGCGATACCACCATAGACATTTGGTTTAATTGTATATGTTAAAACAACATCTGGTTTAATACGTTTCATTATTTTTATATAATCAACTAAAAGCTTTAAATCTGTAAATGGATTAGTTCCTCGTCTATCTAGATGAGTATCTACGAATTTACATCCCAAACTTTCTAACTTCGGTACATATTCATCATTAGGTAGCGAAATATAGACTTCATTCTTTTGATTAATTAATTCTTCTAATAATTCTTTTCTAAATTTATATAGACCCATACCGAAATTAGTTAATACAAGAATCTTCATAACTCTAAACTCTCCTAGCCGGAACCCCTACATAGGTTCCAGGTTCAGTTATTTCCTTAACCACCACAGCACCTGCACCAACTTTGCAACTACTAGTAATGTTTACGTTATTACTCACTACACTACCAACCCCTAACCATGATCCTTGTCCAACTTTCACCGTACCAGCTAAATGCACACCTGGTGAAATGTGAACATAATCCTCAATGAAATTATCATGGTCTATTGTAGAACCGGTATTAATAATGCAACCTTTACCTATTCTTGTGCAACAGTTAATAACTACTCCAGCCATAACTACTGTTCCATATGCTAACTCAACTTGTTGCCCGATAACAGCAGTAGGATGAATCAATGTAGGTATACTTGCCCCTTTAGCTTCAAGTTCTGCCTGAATCTTTTCTCTTGTAGCATTGTTACCAACGCCTACAAAGATATCGCAATCGTCTCTATCTTTGAAAGCATCAGATGATTTACCGACCACTTTTATTCCCATTGATGATTTGATGCTTTCGTCATCATCTAGGAAAGCAATACTTTTCCATTTATTCATTTTTAATGCGATATCTGCAACAACTTTCCCATGGCCACTGGCACCAATAATAAGAAGTTTATCTTTCATATCTCTATTCTTTCCTTTTTAGTCCCCTTGAAAGGTTCCATTGTAGCAGCCGTTTCTGAATTAATACCTTCCCTGATAAATACCTTCTTAATAGTTAGAAAAATAATCTTCCAATCCTCAATGAAACTTACATTGTCTACATACTCTACATCGAGATTAAATTTTTCTTCCCAACTAATAGCATTTCTACCACTAACCTGTGCCAAACCAGATAGGCCAGGTCTTACTTCATGTCGTCTTTTTTGATGTTTATTATAAAGAGGCAGATACTGTACCAGTAATGGTCTTGGCCCTATGATAGACATATCACCTTTCAAAATATTAAAAAGTTCAGGTAGCTCGTCCAGTGACGTAGAACGTAGGAACTTACCAAACTTCGTAAGGCGTACACTGTCTGGTAGTAACTCTCCATTCTCATCTCTCTCGTCCGTCATCGTCCTAAACTTATACATCATAAAAATCTTCTCATTCAGTCCGGGTCTCTTTTGTTTAAACAACACTGGACTTCCTAATTTAGTTCTTACAAGTAAAGCCACTACCAAGAGAACAGGACTGAGGAAAATAATAGCTATCAAAGATAATAAAAAATCCATCGGCCTTTTTACAAATCTTCTATAAATACCACCTCTAGAAGGTTTCATTATCTTAACCACAACCCCTTAATAATCTCTACAATTCTCTCCAAATCCCCATCCATCATCTTCGTATCAGATGGCAAACAAACACCATTCTCAAACAGTTTCTCCGATACACCCGTTCCAACAAAATCATACTTCTCAAAGAATGGCTGCATATGCATCGGCTTCCAAACTGGTCTTGATTCGATATTCTCTTTTTCAAGAGCTTCCATAATATCAATTGGTCTAACCTTGCCATATAAGGTCAATGAGCTTAACCAATAGTTCGGTTCATTCCATTCATTGCTAGGCATGAACTCAATACCATCAAGTTCACCAAGTTCTCTCTTATAAAACTGGAAGATATAATTCTTCTTTTCAACTCTCTGATCTAATACCTTAAGCTGGCCTCTACCAATCCCAGCAACTACATTACTCATGCGATAATTAAATCCTAATTCACTATGTTGATAATGTCTTGCTTGGTCTCTACTTTGAGTCGCCCAAAATCTAACTTTTGAAATTCTCTCTTCATTATCTGAAACGAGCATCCCGCCACCTGATGTGGTGATGATTTTGTTCCCATTAAAAGAGAAGATGCCATAATCACCAAAAGTCCCCGTATGCTTACCTTTATAGTAAGTACCTAAAGACTCCGCAGCATCTTCTATTAAGGCAACATTATGCTTCTTACAAAGTTCTACTATTTTATCCATGTCTGCAGATAGACCATAAAGATGAACTACGATTACAGCCTTTACCTCTGGATACTTTTCAAAAGCCTCTTCTAACGCTTTAGGACACATATTCCATGTTTCATAATCACTATCTATAAAAACAGGAATTGCATTTTGATAGATTATTGGATTGGCTGTAGCTGAGAACGTAAGTGATTGACAGAAGACGATATCCCCTTCACCAACTCCTGCTGCTCTCAAGGCTAAATGAAGTGCTCCAGTACCTGATGATAATGCTGCAGCTGCTTTAGATCCAACCTTTTCTGCTAGTTCTTTTTCAAATCCATTCACATTTTCTCCTAAAGGTGCAATCCAATTTGTATCAAAAGCTTCCTTTACATATTGCATTTCATAACCTTCATCACTCATATGTGGCGATGATAGGAATATTCGATCTCCCATTTTTAAAAACTTCCTTCCCCTATCAATTCAATCTATTTATGTAGATTATTTTTTAGTCGCTTAGTACTTAATTGGAACCCCAACTCTTCCAACTAACTACTAACCATCCTAACTATTTCTGGTGCTGGTTTAAAAACGTGAACATTTCCAGGCAAAAATATGCCTCCACATAACCAAAAAATTCAAAGGATGCAAAATGAATATCCTGAAAAACCTCAATCAGGCTTCATCCACATCCTTCAAAGAATTATCATATACTACCCACTAAAGACACTTTCTCACCAAACTTAGTATTAGCAATACCTACTAATATTTCTTTCAACTCTACTGCATCCTTATGAGGCAGCGTCTCAATCATAGAATATAACTCTTCCTTCTCCATCGGTTCCGCCTTCCCAATATGAATCTTAGGAAACACTTGCTCCGCCTGAACCTCGTTCTCATTCAATAGTTCTTCAAACAACTTTTCTCCAGGTCTTATTCCAGAGAATTGAATGCCAATCTCCTCTTCTGTATATCCTGAAAGAGTGATGAGGTTTTGGGCTAAATCCACAATCTTCACCGGCTCTCCCATATCAAGGACAAATACTTCCCCGCCTCGAGCCAGAGCACCAGCTTGAATAACGAGTCGTGAAGCTTCAGGGATTGTCATAAAATATCTTGTCATTTCTGGATGAGTAACCGTGACTGGGCCACCTGCTTGGATTTGCTTTTTAAATAATGGAATAACACTTCCGCGGCTTCCAAGCACATTTCCAAAACGTACAGCCACAAACGTTGTTTTACTTTCTTTTGCTAGGTTTTGAATAATCATTTCCGCAAAACGTTTTGTGGCACCCATCACATTCGGTGGATTAACTGCTTTATCGGTTGAAACAAGAACAAAGCTTTTTACACCAAACGAATCGGCAGCCTCAGCTACGTTCCTCGTACCAAAAATGTTGTTTTTAACAGCTTCCATCGGGTTATATTCCATTAACGGAACATGCTTATGAGCAGCAGCATGATACACAACATCTGGCCGATATTGATTTATGATATCAAAGATTCGATTGCGATCCTGAACATCCGCAATAATCGGGATAATCTCCATATCACCCGCATATTTTTTTCTTAATTCCATATCAATCGTATAAATACTATTTTCACCATGACCTAAAAGAAGTAATGTTTGCGGCTGGAATTTGGATATTTGTCTGCATATTTCCGAACCAATAGACCCGCCAGCACCTGTAACGAGTACCGTTTTTCCTGTTAGTTTTTCCGAAATCGTGCTCATATCTAATTCTACTGGCTCTCGACCAAGTAAGTCTTCCACTTGAACATCTCTCATTTGATTAACAGAAATTTTCCCTGTCACAAGGTCTTCTATTAATGGCATAATCTTCGTCTTCGCTTTTGTTTTTGCACACTCTTCATAGATGCTTTTCATCTCTTGTTTTTGTAATGAAGGAATCGCAATGACAATGTTTTCAATGTTTAATTCTCCTACAATTTGTGGGATATCCTGACTATTCCCTTTTACTTCAATCCCATAGATGTCGAGTTTATACTTTGTAGGATCATCATCAACAAAGGCAACAGGATATAAATCGACATCTGTATTTTTCAATAATTGCTTCGCAACCATTGTTCCCGCTGAACCTGCGCCAACAATTAATGTCCGTTTCTTATCAGGGTTTGGTGCAATAAACCGATCTCGGAAAACCCGCCATGAAAACCGAGAACCACCAATTAAAATGACATGCAACATCCACGTAATGCCTAACACCCGAAAATAAATATCCTGAGTCACAATAAGTTGAACAACAGCTGTCACCGTAATCGAAAACGTAATGGCCTTTACAATCGCTGTTAATTCCCCGACACTTGCATACGCCCATGCTTTTTGATAAAGACGATAAATAATCGCAAATACATGATGGCTTATAAGTAAGGATATTGAACTAATCCATAACATAGGAATCGTATACACATTCATATAGGGGTTTAAAATAAAATATCCAATAAATATTGCAAATAAAACAATGATGGAGTCCAACAGAACTAATAATGGAACCCGCCTTTTATAAACCAATTGCGATCCCTCCTTGACATAAAATATGTTTCATGATTTGACTAAACTTAATTTTCGAATTTCATTTATCAATTGAAGTACTTCGCCTGCATCTATTTCTCATTGTTCTAAGAACATGAAAATTCCAGGTGTTAATATGTATCTTCCCTATGATTATGAGATTAGGTGAAGCTTTCGACGAAATTACTCGCTTGATAGCGCAGCATTGGGATTAATAATTCCTTAACGATACGTTTCCTCTTTTGATACAGCTCAGACCCCAATTACAACATACAATTACTTCTTACTCCCCCCCTATTTCTCGGATATTAATCCTTATAAAATTAAATAGTTAATGAGAAAACACGTTAAACACATCTTCTCTCATTAACCATCTAAAAAAAACCGGATTTTTTTCGATAAATCTATTAAAAAGTTATATATGCTGGACGATAATATAAATAGCATAGTTTAATTTAAATATTCGTAATGAATTCAACCATACAAATAATAAATCAGGCATCTAACCCGTCCTCACACCATACTCTTGACGACAAGCGTCTAAGGATGTAATATGTACTATGTACTATGTAATATGTACTATGTTCATCCCACAGCATGGCCGAGTGCTTCCATTGATAACGGACAGAAAGCATCACCGGTTAGCATATAAAGCTAACGTAAATATGAAGTTTTCTCAAATTAAAAGATTCCTAAGAATTTTTTCTTTTTGATTTTCTCTGGCTCGTCACGATAGACTGCTTTTTCTTGCACAAGCAGTTCAGCATTTTCAGTGAAGTAATAGATGAAATCAACACCGTATTTACGTTCGATCGCATCGAACGCTTCGTTCATTTTAAAGCTACGATTTGTGATGTTGTGAGCATCCGTCGACACGAAATGTGTTAAATTGGCTTCGATTAGTTGCATCGAAAATTTAGCGATATTCTTACCAAAGCCTCCTGCTATACTTGCTGCTGTTACTTGAGTTAATGTTCCGTTCTTCACAAATTCGTATAATAAGTCGGGATTTTGAATGAGTTCCTGATTTCTTTCTGGATGGACGATAATCGGTGTGAGTCCTTCAGATTGGATGTCATATAGCAATTTTGCTGTATAGCGAGGAACATGTGCGGATGGAAGCTCCACAAATAGATATTGACCGCCGTCATTTAGTGTGACAATTTCCCCTTTTTGATAATCTTCTACTAGCTCTCCGTAGATTCTTGGCTCTTGGCCGGGAAGAATGTCTAACGGGATTCCCTTTTCTTTTAATACTTTATTTAATTCAGCGACTCTATGTAAAATATCTTGTTTACGATTTTCATATTTTCCATTCTTATGATGAGGCGTTGCAATGATCTTGGTGATGCCTTGTTGGACAGCTTGTTCGGCCATTGCTAGACTATCTTCCATAGTCTGTGCCCCGTCATCAACACCTGACAATATGTGACAATGAATATCGATCATGACAACGTCTCCTCAAATCATTACTATTTACCTAAATATCACAGCGTAATTTTGACACGAAAATGACAAATTTACCCCTTATTATTTATTACCGTAGTAATAATAATATTGATCATTTTTCTCTGTTTTTTTATTATTTAAAACAACACCTAGTACATTGGCATTGGCTGAATTTAGTAATTCTTTTGCTTTAATCGCTTGGTCATTTTCCGTTTTGCTACTTGAAACGACTAAGATGGTTCCGTCACATTTATTCGCCAAAATTTGTGCATCGGCTACTGCGAGTATTGGTGGTGTATCCATGATGATTATATCAAACTGTTCTAGGCATTGATTGACTAACTCGTCCATCGATTTAGACGCTAATAATTCAGCTGGATTTGGTGGAATCGGTCCACTTGGTAAGACCAATAAATTCGGCTCATCTGTTTTAACAACAGCCTCCATTAATTTTGTCCGTTTCGTTAAGACTGTCGTTAGGCCAGAATTGTTGAGTAAATTAAACGTATAATGAACAGTCGGCTTTCTTAAATCCGAGTCTATAAGCAGCACATTTTTTCCTTGTTGTGCATACACGACAGCCATATTGCCCGCTGTTGTCGATTTTCCTTCTCCCGGACCAGGGGAAGTGACGACGATGGAACGTATGTCTTGGTCAACGGATGAAAATTGGATATTCGTTCGAATCGTTCGGTATTGTTCGGAGATTGGCGATTTCGGATTATATTTAGTAATCAGCTTCCGACTGTTCTCGATGATCTTCTGTTTTTTACTTTTAGCCAACCTTCTCACCTCTTGCACTTTTTTTGCTTCCTGCATCTGCTTCTACGTCAATTTTTGTAATGACTCCAAGTACAGGAAGTTCTAGTAGTTTTTCAATATCTTGTTCGTTTTTGATTGTGTTATCTAAATATTCCAATAGGAACGCGAGTCCGACACCTGCCATCAATCCGACAACAAGGGCAATCGCAATGTTTAAGAGCGGTTGCGGCTTAACTGGAGCCTGATTGTCAGCTACTGTCGCTTTTGCTAGAATCGTAATATTATCGACTTTCATGATTTTCACGATTTCTTTTTGAAAGACTTCTGCTGTTTTATTGGCAATATTCGCTGCCATCTTTGGGCTTTCATCTTGAACGATAATGTTTAAAACTTGCGAATTTTGTTCGCTTGCGACAGAAATTTTCCCATTTAGTTCTTCTGTTGTAATATCAAGCTTAAGATCTTCTTTCACTAAGTCCAAAATAGCGCTGCTTTTAATAATGACGTTATATGTATTAATTAATTGCAAGTTTGTTTGGACTTCATTGTTACTATATAGCGCTTCCTCATTTTTCGACTGATTCACTAGCAACTGAGTAGATGCCTGGTAAATTGGGGTTAGTAAAAAATAACTAATGATTCCGCTCACCATAACAGCCAACACTGTGATACTAATAATAAGGTTTAATCTTTTTCTTAACGTTAAAAACAGTTCTTTTAAGCTAATTGTCTCTTCCATTGCTTCCTCCATCTATCAGATTCAAAACACCTAATATCATAGCATATATAGCATAGTATATTGCCGTTTTTGCAGGGATTTGTCATAATTTAAATGATTTTGTCATGTTTCTTTGTATAATATTATTAAATAGCATTTTTTGATAAAATACTAGAGTGTTTCAAAATATGGGAGGAATTACATATATTTAGGAGAGGAGAACATTTTATTGAAGAATTTTTTATGATTATCGCTACAATTGTTACTTTAGTCCCAGTAAATATGTATTGGAATAATAAAACGATTCACGCTAACGTTGATAAAGCAGCGCAACCGAGTGAAAAAACTCCTGAACAAAACACGCCTGACACCAAAGAATTATTAGCCTACGCTGCAAATTGGCGTTGGTTCACCGGCTATTAACGGTCTAGCTAATCAACTGATAAAATCGATGGAAGATACTTACGGTGACACGGTTCAAATGAGTGAGCAAACCTATGACCTAACTTCTACTGAATTTGTCAATCAAGAGAAACAGAAAGAGCTGATTGAAGCAAAGGCCGATTTAATTCTATTTGAACCTCTTACTTTGAAAGATAACGGACAGGTAGCCATTGATGATTCTCATGCCCATATAAGTACCATCATCCAAGACGTAACGGATGCTAATGAACAGACTACCTTCGTCATTCAGCCACCACACCCTTTGTATAATGCAACCTATTATCCACTTCAAGTAGAGGCATTGAAACAATACGCTACAGACAACAATATCCTCTATCTTGACCATTGGAATAGTTGGTCTGACCAAACTTCTGATGAGACGAAAGCACTATTAACAGAAGATAATGAATTACCAAATAAAGATGGATATAAACTATGGCGTACATATCTTGAAGACTTCTTCATTACACATCCGTAATCACAAAAACAGGACACTTTTCATTGAAAGTGTCCTGTTTTTTTATTCTTCAGCGTGAGAATTTTCATAGGTAGTCTTGTCTGAATTCATTGATATTTCAGGATAAATAGGAATTATCACTTATTTACTAAATAGGTATAATTATACTATAAATAGTGTTAAGTATAGTGAAAGGCAAACTTATTGAAAAATAAGGACGCAAAGCCACAGGTCTAAGGCATACGCTATGATGGCTGGGTTGCCGCAAAAAGGATGATAGATAAGATGCCACTATATCAAATGAAAGAAATTTGGACACCGCTTAAGCTTATTGGGATAAAGTTTTTCAGGTCAGAGAATCATCATATTTATATTAAAATATGGAACAATAGACGTAGAATGATTAAATAACTTTTTCCAAATGGCTGAAATTAGCCTTTTTTGTAGTTTTAAATTGTATTTTATCTCATATATCCATTATTACACTATAAAGCGATGAATTGGAATTTAAAGTCTCGGATTAAAAATATATAATTTTTATATCTATATTGTTGATTTTAGTGAAAAGCAAACTTATTGTAAAGTAAGGATGCAAATTACAGGTCTAACAAGCTAAGAGAAGGATGGAATAACAAACATAAAGTGATTAATTAAGACTAGCGGTGTAAAAGAGCCTATCGTTTTTCCAAATGATAGGCTCTCTTTTTGGTCTTGTTTATCCACAATTTTATCAACAGAATATCCACAATCTGAAAAGTCACTGTGACTTTAAGAAAGCGACTTTAGGTGTCTGACTTCGATACTTCTACCTCCACCTCAAGCGTATGATTCCCGCCATGATAGACGCCTTGAAGCGGGCTGACGTCTGAGTAATCGCGGCCGACGGATAGGCAAATGTGATTGTCGATGGCTTCTACATTGTTCGTTGGATCTAAGCCAACCCAGCCGATGCCTGGGACCATGATTTCTACCCACGCATGTGAGGCAGCACTGCCAACGAGATTAGAATTCTCGCCAACATATAAATAGCCGCTCATGTATCGCGCAGGAATGCCGCGTGCTCGCAGAATCCCTAGCATGACATGGGTATAATCTTGGCAAACTCCTCGTTTTAACTGCAATGATTCAACTGCCTTCGTCTCCACCGTTGTTGCTTCGGTATCATATGTGAACACCTCAAACAAATAGCTCATTAACTGTAGGGCAAATCGAATCGGATTGTCTATATCTCCTACTTTGCGAACGACTTCATCGATTTGGTGCTGTTCCAAATACGTGTAAGCCGTCCGATTTAAAAAGGGTAAATAATGTTCGTGGAATAATTCTGAATGAAAGATTGATTTCATTTCTGGTGAGTAGTCTAGTTGATGAATAAATGGTGTTTTTTGAATGCTGACAACGGATGTTGCCTCTACTTCTAAAATACGATGTTTTTCTGGGATAAAAAAACTTTCTACATAGTTCCCCCATATATCGATATGTTCCTTCGCCATGGAGGTCGGCGTTACTTTTTTACGATAAGACAGCAGACGCTGACATGCATCACTTCTTGGCTTTAAGCGAATCGTATTTAAACTTTGCTGTACATCATCTTCATAATAAAAGGTATTCTTATGTACAATTTCATATTTCATTGTCCATCCACTCCCTAGATGCAAAAATTATTGCTGATTATTAAGAGAGAAGGACCTTTTAACATTTCTACTCTTTCATCTACTTGCATCAGCTTCTATTAAATAATACGTCGTTGAGAAGATTTTGCCAAACTCGATACATTGATTCAGTATATCCGCGATAAACATCTCTAGTTCTTCAAAACTTAGCTGTTGAACACAAACGGCCTCGACTGAAGCGATCAATTCATCTAACGCGGCATACATTCTCCAAGAATAATGCGCCACCTTCTCACTTTCAATCTTCCAAATTACTTCTTTAACATGTTCGATACAATAGTAAATGGAGCGCGGGAACGTCCGGTCAGAAATAAGAAATTCCAGGATAAGCGCCGGATCTTTGAGACGAAATTTCTTTGAATAATCCTGATATCCATTCACTAGTCGAAGAGCAAATTGTCCATCATATTCACTAAAACTCTGACAATCGGAAAACTTCGCCTTTTGGAGCATTACTTTCATAATAAGGGCTGTCTTTTCAGCTCGCTCCAACCACTGCCCAATCTTCATGAAATGATAAGGTAAATCTCGGGACATCATCGAATCAATGATTCCTGTCGATGTCATGGACGTTGTTTTAATATGCCGCAAAAAACTATGAATGTCTTGAAATGAGAACTCTGTATGCGGCCCTTTATTTTGTGAATGTAAATATAGGTCATTCCATACTTCCCATAATTCATTTGGAATCACATCTCGTGTCATGCGTGCATTTTCTCGAACATAAGAGAGTGTATTCGTTAAGGCATTCGAATTCCCATTAGAAAACGCAATATAATCAACGGCCTTGTGCACACGAAGTTCTCCGTAATCCTCTTCATACGCTGATTTCGAACCGCATATATCGATTACCGTCTGCCAATCTTGATAATTCACACTTTCTCTCCCAGACTCTTCTAGCATTTTCACCAATTGAACTTGAAGAATATGAGCATTATTTTCTGTTCGTTCACCGTTTCTAGCCATCCAATATAACGCATCCGCTACGCGACTAAGCATGCTGCATAACCTCCTTTAACACCCATGTGTCCTTACCGCCGCCGCCCTGAGACGAGTTAACGACGAGTGACCCTTTTTTCAGAGCTACTCGTGAAAGTCCCCCAGGTAATACATGCGTTTCTTCCCCTTTCATGACAAAAACACGCAAATCCACATGGCATGGATAAAAATTGCCTTGCTGATAGACTGGAGCTCTGGACAGCTTAATCGTCGGTTGGGCAATGTACTGCTTCGGATTTTCTAAAATTTTAGAGCGGAATGTTTCAATTTCTTCTTCTGATGCATGCGGTCCAATTAACATATCGTATCCACCTGAAGCACCGACATTTTTCACAACAAGCTCATGTAAATGCTCAAGCACCCACTCCCGCTGCTTCGGATCGCTCAAAATATATGTTTCGACGTTTTGAATAATCGGTTCTTCTTTTAAATAATAACGAATCATATCAGGAACATATGTATACATTGCTTTATCATCAGCCACTCCATTACCGACGGCATTTAAAATGGCGACATTTCCTTGTTTATAAGCGTCTATTAAACCTGGAACACCTAGCAGAGAGTCCTCACGAAATGCTTTTGGGTCCAAGAAATCATCATCAATTCGACGATAAATAATGTCGACCCGTTTTAAACCTTGAATCGTCTTCATATAGACAACGTTATCTTTTACAATCAAATCCCGCCCTTCCACAAGCGCAATATTCATTTGCTGCGCGAGAAAAACATGATCATAATAAGCGGAATTGTACATACCTGCTGTTAGCAATACAGCGCGAGGTTCGGTATGTTTCTTCATATTAGATGGGATATGTGAAAGCAGGGCAGATTGAAGATGGGTAATTTGATCTTCCAGCGAACAAAGAGAGTGTCTTGAGAAAAACTCTGGATACACTTGCCGCATAACAAATCGATTTTGAAAGACGTAAGAAATGCCCGAAGGATTGCGTAAATTATCTTCAAGTACACGATATGTCCCTTGTTCATCTCTTATTAAATCAATCCCTGCTAGGAAAATGTGGTTTTTCAAGGGGAATTGAGTGCCGCTTACCTGCTTATAATAGTATGGATTTTGTTCTACAAGTTCTCTCGGAATAATGCCATCATTGAGTATGTGTTGATCATGATAAATATCTTCTAAAAATAAATTAAGCGCCTCGACGCGTTGTTTCATTCCTTTTTCAATCGTCTCCCAAGCATCAGCTGGAATAATAATCGGAACGCAATCAAAAGGCATTGTCCGCTCCGTTCCGCCCTCTTCTCCATACACGGTAAAGGTAATACCCTGTCTCAGAAAGCTAGATTGTGCTGTTTCGTGCTTTTCTTTAAACTCTTCTTCTGACAACCTTTGCAGTACAGAATGAAATTGCCGATAATGCTCTTTTGGCTCACCATTTTCCTGCAACATTTCATCATAATAATGACCTGTCTTGTACGGTTCAAACATGAATACTCGCCTCCGATGTTAAATGTTAGGTGTTATAACATACAGGTTAGTAATACGACAAAAGATACAGAATACCTTCTTTTTCCAACTAAAAAAGAACTAACTATTCAAATAATTAATAACTTTCCCACAATTTATTCACAACTCAAAAAGTCACTGTGACTTTCACACACCAAAAGATGCACCCAAACGGATGCACCTTCCTTTTAGGAGTAGATATCAACAGAGTTATCCACATGTTATGCACATTTCGAAAAGTCACTGTGACTTATTTTGACACGTTTTTGATTCTACCCTCTATTTCCGGATCCACCGTCTTCAACCCACTCACATACTCACTGAAGTTCTCCCAGTCAGCTAGGCCGATGTCGGTGACGCGTCCTTGTTCATAGGCTTTTTGGAAAACGGTGAAGCCATCTCCGCCTTTTGCGGTAAAGGCATTTGTAGCAACAACGTATTCACTGGATAACTGCAACTCTGAGTACGAACCGCCTTGTAGCACTTCTACTTTCTGAACACGGCTGCCCGCAGGCTTACTGCTGTCAAACGTGAACTCCAAACCTGATACATGTAAAAAGCCGCCGCTTTCTTTCGGCACTTGACTAACGCTATGTTCTAACGCTTGGATAATCTCTGATCCTGTGAGTTTCACTGTTGCTAATGTGTTTCCGAATGGTAATACCGTTAACACATCGCCTAACGTAATCTCTCCTTGGTCAATCGGAGCGCGGATTCCGCCGCCATTTTGGAACGCAATCACTGTATCTTTATTGAACTGTTTTGCTTTACTCAACATAGCATCCGTAATTAAATTGCCGAGCTCTGTTTCATTTTTGCGTACACTCGGCTTCTTCTCATCCCCGGAATCACGAGGATTATCTAGGGCTCGAACGGCAGTTGCTCCAACTGGCGTGTTTTTCACTTCTTCTATTTTCGCTGAATACGTTCTTAACAATGCGGCCGCTTCGGGGTCTTCTTGCTTATCCGCTAGTTTAATCAGTTGACCGGCTTGGCCGACAACTTGCCCCTTCTTATCAAATTCAACATCGACCGTTCCTAAGTAATCACTATATTGATAGGCCTGAACAATAACAGTCGGCGCTTTCGTTTTCCCTTTTTCATCTTTATTGACGACGACAGGTTGATCTAATTGTGTATGGCTATGCCCGCCAACAATGACATCAATGCCGTCCACTCCGGTCGCTAATGTGAGGTCATTGTCGTACGCTGGATTGTCATCATACCCAATATGAGTCACAGCGACAATCTTATTTACGCCTCGTTTTTCAAAAGCTGCAACGGCTTTTTCCGCTTCTTCTTTATAATTCTCAAACTCAACGTTTCCAGGACTCGAAATAGCCTTCGTTTCCTCTGTCGTTAAGCCGAAGATTCCAACCTTTTCACCGTTTACTTCTTTAATGATTCCATTATAAATCTGACCATCCCTCGGCTTGGACGTAACGGAATCCTTAAACAACCCTTTCAGCTTGTCGTCTTTTCTAAAATTCACATTGGAGCTGACAAATGAAAACTCAGCTCCCTTCACAAACTGGGCTAATGCTTCATGTCCCTCAGCCGTTGAACCTAAATCGAATTCATGATTGCCGAATGTCATTACATCGTATTTCATTAAGTTCATAAACCGCAGATCAGCTTGTCCTTTAAATTCATTAAAATATAACGTACCTGTTAGCACATCACCTGCATCGACTAAAAGAGCAGCTGGTTTACTCGCACGTACTTCCTTCACTGCCGTTACCCGTTTCGCGACATTATCAAGATGAGCATGCGTATCGTTCGTGTGCATTAAAGATAAGGTGAACTTTTCCTTTGCATCATACTTCGCCTTTACAGCTTGTACATATTGATGAATCGCTTGACCAAGCACCGAGGTTTTATCGACTTTTTCAAGCTGAGTAGCAACGGCTGTCATCCGTTTTTCTGCCGTTTGTAATTTTCCTTTTTCAATTAAATCCTCTGCTTGTGCGTAGTAATAATATACTTTTATATCGCCTGCTAACGCTTGTTTCGTCGCTTTTGTGAATTGATTGGAGAGAAGTGCTTCAATTTTGGCACCATATACGGTATTTTTAATCGCTTTATCGGCTTTTTTTACAGCTTCCTGCAGTGCTTCATATCGTTTGATTACTTGATTCGGCTTCTGATTCACCACTGCCTGCTCGAGTGCTTTTACTGCTTTATCATTCGCAGCTTTTGCCTTCTCAGCTGCTTTGTAGCCTTTGACATATCCTTCTGCACGCGTGATGTACTTGTTGTATGCTTCAATTTCTTTGTACCGAGCTTCTTTTTGTTTTTTGGATAAATCGGATTTTTTAATGGCCGCGTTGATGTCTTTTTTTGCTTTTTTCGCGGCTTTAATTTCTTTTTCAACCGTTGCTACGGAGGCTAATGTCGTCGTGTTAAAATATGTGTTATAAGGTTTCTTCATAGTAGATTTCGCTGATTGAATCTTGCTTTTGAGGCTATCTGCCGCTTCTGACTGCGCCGGAGCAACCGTCGTAATCACACTTCCGGCGACTGCCGCAGCCATTGCCACTTTAAACATCTTCTTGTTCCCCATACTGGTACATCCCCCTTATAAATAGAATTTCCCTATCTCTTATGATACGATGAAATAGGCAAATAAAAGCCTTTCAATACAAAATTTTACATTAATTTACATGAAAAATATATCCACAAGTGGCCGAGGTGTTTCCAATGGAAAATAAAGACCAATTGCGAGAAGAATTGAAAACGATTGAAAAATGGGAGAAAGATCAAAAAGGATTGTTTTTTTGGGAGAAGCTAGGGCGCATCCCTTTTATGATGCTGGACAAAGTGACGCCTAAGTTTCTTCATAACAAAATAAACGATTTACTAGATGAAGTTGCGAATTATATCGACACTGGCGGTCAATATTTAGTGAATAATGATGCTACACTAGATAAAGCGTCTAAACTATTAGCCTCCGATGGAAAACTTACATTAGAAGATGTTCAAACATTCCCTCTTGAGAATATGGATAAAGTCGCAAATGCTTTTATCGCGACAAGAGCGAAAAATGCCCAAATTCAAGGAGCGACTACCGGAATTGGCGGGATATTTACGTTAGCTATCGATATTCCGCTTATTCTAGGATTAACATTAAAAACAATTCAAGAAGTAGCTGTCGCCTATGGGTATGACCCAACAGATAAAGAAGAACGAATCTTTATGGTCAAATGCATGCAATTCACGTCATCCGATGTCGTAGGAAAAAAAGCTATATTAGAAGAATTGACAGCTCCAAAAAGAGAGCAAGGCTTCTCCCAACTACAAGGATGGCGAGAAGTATTTATGACGTACCGAGATAATTTTGGCTGGAAGAAGCTTTTTCAAATGATTCCAATTGCCGGGATGATTTTCGGAGCGTATATGAACAAAACAGCAATTCAAGATGTTGGCGAAGCCGCGAATATGCTGTATAAAAAAAGACGAGTGTTGGAGCGGCTAGAACGATTGGACAATCTAGATCTACTAATCACAGATAAAAAGGAGCCTACTACATGATTAACGTTTTATTTGTTTGCCTCGGAAACATTTGCCGTTCACCGATGGCCGAAGCAATCTTTCGTGACTTACTTGAAAAAGAACAGTTAAGCGACAAAATAACGGTCGATTCAGCGGCCACAAGTTCATGGCATACTGGAAGTCCTCCGCATAAAGGCACGGTGACGATTTTAAAAAAATATAACATCTCATCAGCAGGCCTTGCCGGACGCCAGCTGCAAAAAGAAGACTTTGAGAAATTCGAGTATATTGTAGGGATGGATGAAAGTAACGTTGCGAACATTTACGAAATGACAGGCCAACCTAATCATCCCAAAATTATCCGTCTACTCGACTTAACGGACCATAAAAAAGATGTCCCGGACCCTTACTATACAGGGGATTTCCAGGAAACCTTTGACCTTGTCACAGACGGCTGCCAAGCTTTACTTGAGAAGATTCGGATTGAGCATAACGTAACGGAATAATAAAAAAAAAGGAAATCCCGCGAATATGAGCGGGATTTCCTTTTTTTCTAAATCTGTACCCACTTTTGAGATTGATTCATACAATTAATTTAGGCGAAATAAACGTGTAGAAAAGAAGGTGTAACAGCATTGAACAGTGAACTTGAACAAGAAAAACAACTTATTCGTGCCATTCAGCGTGATATTAGCGTCGCCACAGCTTCCTTATTACTAACAGGCCAAATTACATTAAGAGGAGTGTTTGTTACACCAGGGTCTTTTCGTTTATCTTTAGCCGGCCCGCTCACAGGTACAGAAAGATTAGAAGGGAAAAACGGAAATAAGGTGGCAACCGCCTTTCTTGATATCCTTGATATTTCAATCGCTATTTTACTATTAAAAGGTTCTATTGTAGTAGAAGGAACCTTTATCGGAGCAAGAGAATTTACACTTGTTGTAAGCGGCCCTATATTTGGAATGCCCATCCCTGAACCGTCTCTTCCAGACCTAAAAGACGATTATACTTTATATAAAAAAGTCATCACTAATCAGTTTCATTTTAATCCATAATTCAAAAAAGGAATGGTGAATATGTCTCTAACCGATATTCCAACCATCAGTCCATCAACAGTCGGAATCTTCCTTATCGCACTCCCCATCATTCTATTTATCTTTTTCTTTACTCAACCTAAACAGAGTGATTTGGAACAACTTAGATAGATTTACAATTCAAAATAGGGAAGCGTGAGGAATTCCGATTTCCTCACGCTTCCCCGACAAGGAGGTTTGACCAAGCTTATTTACCGGGCACCTCAATCATAATCGCGTCCCCTTGACCGCCGCCAGAACAAATTGCTGCGATCCCTATACCGCCGCCTCGGCGTTTCAATTCATAAGCAAGAGTTAAAATAACACGTGCGCCACTGGCACCGATTGGATGGCCAAGAGCGACTGCACCGCCGTTGACATTTACTTTTTCCGGATCAAGTCCAGCTATTTGATTGCTTACAAGTGCAACAGCAGCAAAAGCTTCATTAATTTCAAATAAGTCAATATCCGCAACCGTTTTTCCTGTTTTATTTAAAAGCTTATTTATAACAAGACCCGGTGTTTGCGGGAAGTTTCCAGCCTCTACCGCAACCTCTGCATGAGCTATTACTGTAGCGAGAACATCTTTGTTTTCTTTTCTGGCACGTTCATCACTCATGAGTACAAGCGCAGCAGCACCATCGTTAATACCAGGTGCGTTACCTGCTGTAATCGTGCCCTCTTTACTAAAGGCCGGACGCAATTTTGCTAGTACATCTTTCGTAGTTTCCTTACGCGGGGCTTCATCTTTTTCTACAATAATCGGATTGCCCTTCTTCTGAGGCACTTCCACTGCTACGATTTCTTCTGCAAGCTTCCCAGCTTCTATTGCTTCAAGTGCCAGCCTGTGACTTCGGACAGCCCACTCATCCTGCAAGTCACGTGACAACCCGAATTCTGTTGCTGTGCTGTCCCCGTAATTCCCCATGTGTACACCGGTGAAACTGCACGATAGACCATCATGAATCATCAAATCCACCATTGGCGTGTCACCCATGCGGATCCCCCAGCGGGATTTAGGCACAGCATAAGGGGTGTTCGACATCGATTCCATGCCACCGGCGAGAATGACTTCTTCATCACCTGAACGAATAATCTGATCAGCAAGTGTCACACTGCGAAGACCTGAGGCACATACTTTATTAATTGTTTCCGTTTTAACATCCCATGGAATACCAGCTGCACGTGCGGCTTGGCGGGAAGGAATTTGCCCCTGCCCAGCCTGCAGGACATTACCGAAAATAACCTCACCGATTTCTTCCGGTTTCACGTCCGCACGATTAAGTGCTTCTTTCATTGCAATTCCGCCAAGCTCTGATGCACTCAATGATGAAAGTGCACCGCCAAATTTTCCAAAAGGTGTTCGTGCCCCATCTACAATTACCGTTCTTGACATAGAATCATCTCCTTTTTTTAGTTTACTGCTACAAGCTCAGGAGCTACAGAAAACTCTGATTCTGTATTTGCTCTTACTTCTTCAACAGAAACATTCCCTTGCGTTTCGACTAGAACCATCCCTTCAGGAGTAAAATCAAAAACAGCCAAATCAGTAATTAATCGGTTCACCACTTGCTGACCAGTCAATGGAAGTGTACATGCCTTTTTCACTTTGGATTCTCCATGTTTATTCACATGCTCCATAATCACTACCACACGTTTTGCTCCGTTGACAAGGTCCATCGCGCCGCCCATACCTTTTACCATTTTCCCAGGAATCATCCAGTTCGCTAAATCCCCTTGTTCTGACACTTCCATTCCCCCAAGAATAGCAAGGTCAATATGGCCTCCGCGAATCATAGCAAATGACTCTGCGCTGTCAAAAAATGAGGAACCCGGAACGACAGTCACTGTTTCTTTTCCAGCATTGATTAAATCCGCATCTTCCTCACCTGCTACTGGATATGGCCCAATACCGAGCAGACCATTTTCCGATTGAAGCAACACATCGCAATCATCTGGAATTTCATTTGCAATAAGTGTCGGCAGGCCAATACCTAAGTTAACATTCATGCCATCTTTAATTTCCTGAACTGCTCTTTTTACAATATCAAAACGTTTATCGCTCATATTCAGACACTCCATTCCTTTAAAAAATTTTAAGCTTTTGCAACCGTCCGTCGTTCAATGCGTTTTTCATAATTCGACCCAATCAATAAACGTTGTACATAAACGCCTGGTGTATGGATTTCATCTGGATCTAGTTCACCAGGTTCTACAATTTCCTCTACTTCTGCAATCGTTATTTTTCCCGCCATCGCTGCAAGTGGATTAAAGTTGCGAGCGGTCTTTCGGTACACGAGGTTACCAAATTTATCTGCTTTCCATGCTTTTACAAGTGCGAAGTCCCCTACAATTCCTCGTTCTAAAAGATATTTCTTCCCGTCAAAAATCTTCGTTTCTTTTCCTTCTTCAATTGGTGTACCGACTCCTGTTGCTGTATAGAAACCAGGGATGCCTGCACCGCCAGCTCGCATTCGCTCTGCAAGTGTACCTTGAGGAGTCAATTCGACTTCCAATTCTCCGCTCAAATACTGCTGTTCAAAAATTTTATTTTCTCCAACATAAGAAGCGACCATTTTCTTGATTTGCTTATTCGCAAGCAACAGTCCAAGTCCCCAGTCATCGACCCCGCAATTATTACTAACAACCGTCAAATCCTTTGTTCCTTGCTCTTTAAGAGCCTGAATGGAATACTCCGGAATACCTGAAAGACCAAAACCGCCCACAATAATCGTTGAACCATCCTTAATATCTGAAACCGCTTCCAAGAAGGAATTCATTACTTTGCTGTTTTTCATCTGGCTCCCCCTCCAACACTTTGAATATTTGGAATAATTTATTTATTTACAGTTTACATTTCTATTCTCTATAAGTAAAATACATAAAAGGAATACAGATTATGAAAATAAGGAATAAATAGGAGAACATGATGGAATTACGAGACATAAACTCATTTATCGAAGTCGCTAATCATAAAAGTTTTACAAAAGCTGCTGCCCATTCCTACTTAACGCAACCTTCTTTAAGTAAAGCTATAAAGAAATTAGAGGAGGAACTTCATGTTGAACTGTTTGATCGCTCAACGAGACATTTACGACTGACAGATGCAGGGCAGATTGTATACCAGCAGGGGCAAAAAGTACTAGCAGCAGTGTCCGAATTGGATGTACTTTTAGAGGAGCTCATGGATATTACAGCAGGTACAATTAAAATCGGAATTCCTCCTCTGATTGGCACGCTTTTTTTCCCTGATATTGCTCGCCTCTTCAATCAAAAATATCCAAAAGTATCCCTTGAGCTGACTGAGCTCGGGGCCAAATTGATTCGCCAGCTTGTCGAAGATGGACAGGTGGATCTCGGTATCGTTGTCATGCCAGCTAATGAGAAAAAATTCAATATTCACCCGTTTATTGAAGATGAATTCGTTTTATATCTTCACGAAGATCATCCACTCGCCCATAAACAGTCTATTTCTTTGAGTGAACTAAGAGACGAAAGGTTCATCTTATTTTCAAAAGACTTTACTTTACACGACCACGTTATCCAAGCATGTGAAAACCATGGATTCACCCCAACGATCTCTTATCAAAGCTCACAGTGGGATTTAATCGTCGGACTCGTCTCATCAAAACTTGGTATCACGTTACTGCCAAGATTAATTTATGACAAACAAACTAACAGCAATGTCAAAATCATACCGATTGAAGAAAACTCCACTCTCCTTTGGAAGCTCGGGATTATTACTAAAAAAGGTGCCTATCATTCTTTTGCATTAAAAGAGTTATTGAAGATGTTAGGTGAGGAAGAGTGATTTTTAAGGATAATGATGCGCGGAGGAAAGGGCTGTCTAAAAAATGAGGGATATTTTCCTTGTCTGATTGCTGGAGTTTGTTCTTCATTGCTCTGGTGAAGGACATTTCTCTTGCTGGATTTCTCAGTTTTGTCCTTCATGCCCCGGATGAAGGACACTTTCCTTGTCTAATTTCCGGATTTTGTCCTTCATGACCCGGATGAAGGACATTTTCCTGGCTCATTTTCTTGATTTTGGCCTTCATGACTCTGATGAAGGACATTTCGCTGGCTCAATTTCTCGGTTTTGACCTTCATGACTCTGATGAAGGACATTTCACTGGCTCGTTTTCTTGATTTTGGCCTTCATGACCCCGATGAAGGACATTTCCCTGGCTCATTTCCTTGATTTTGTCCCTCATAACCCCGATGAAGGACATTTCCCTGGCTCATTTTCTCGATTTTGTCCCTCATGACCCCGATGAAGGACATTTCGCTGGCTCATTTTCTCGATTTTGTCCCTCATGACCCCGATGAAGGACATTTCGCTGGCTCGTTTTCTCGATTTTGTCCCTCATGACCCCGATGAAGGACATTT
>NZ_JBHHJV010000049.1:0-3147 GCF_042136355.1 Peribacillus sp. Hz7 | reverse complement strand
AAATGTAGTAAGTTTGGTCACTTTCTATCATAAGAGAGGTTTATAGAATTGGAAATTAGGTGGCTCATTTTTTATGTGATCAAATCGTGTAAAAGTGGCTCAAATCTAACTTATCAAACACAAAAGTCTTTTTTATCCATAAAACCCACCTCCAAAACATTTTATTAGTATGTTCGGAAACCATTAGTTTATGTACTATAAAACTTAACAAAATGAATTATTTTTGCAGTTTTTCACACTCCCCACCCATAAATATTAAAATGATTCAAAGTAAATACCTAACAAAAAACCACCCCTAAAAGACTAAAGGAGTGATTCTTAAAAAACTTATTAAAATTATCATTTTTTCTGAAATCTACACTTTATTCAACTGCTGATAATTCATTTTTTGTTACCCATCTATGATTTGCTACTTGTTCTCCTGTGGAAGAAGTGAAGTCAACCATATGGTCTAATCCCCTAAATTGAAGTGAATAGTTTGATTACGCCCCTAAAGTAAGCCTGGTAGGACAACCTCTTTTTTTATAATAAAACGGGACATGCATATCTAATTGATTTTTTTCGACAACTACAACCTACCCCCTGGAAACTTCTGCTTGCTCAGCATTTCAGCAATACCTTGATAATAACGTTTGCTGAAGAAGGAAGATACAACTTTCGTCCAAGTTCCAACACGGTTGTTTTTCAATCTTTCCTGCAGGTAACGGGAATACCTTTCATTATACTCCTCGAGAAGGGGTCCCTGTTCACGGTTGTAAACTTCTTCATGGTAAACCGCTTCTTTTAAAAGACGCGGTTTTTGGCCAGTGTCTTCAGCAGGATGACCAATGCAAAGGCCGGACACTGGGATTACGTATTCCGGGAGGCCAAGCATCTCAATAACTTCTAGCGCATTTCTGCGAATCCCGCCAATCGGCACGGTTCCGAGACCAAAAGACTCAGCCGCTGTAACAGCTGTACCAAGGGCAATCCCAACATCCGTCACGCCAACAATGAGTGTGTCAATATCATCTGTTGTATTTATTGTTGTACCTTCCATTTCACATGCTAGATGAGTTCGGTAAAAATCCGCACAGAAGACCAGGAAAACAGGTGCTTCTTCGATATGTTTTTGGTTTCCGCAAAGCTCTGCCAATTTCTTCTTGCGCTCTTCGTCCTTCACAGCAATAATAGAATACTGCTGTCCATTAATCCAGTTGGGAGATGCCTGAATCGACTGGATAATCTGATCCAGCTGTTCCTCATCCACCGCCTTGTTTTGGTACGAACGGAAAGAACGATGAGCTTTCAATGATTTTATCACTTCATTCACAATTATAAACCTCACCTTCAATAAATAATTAATAGGCTAAGTAAATGCTAACACTAATATAAATTATAAAACAAATATAAAGATCTGCATAAGTACCTGTAAGTGGATAAAGTAACCTGGGTTTACCTGATTTTATTTTTAGAATATATTGTCCCACAAAAAATGACGCTTTCAGCATTTGCTGAAGAATAGAAAGAAAAGTAAATGAAAGAAGACAACGAAGTAAAAGAAATTGGAACCTTTGATGTTATTTATAAAGGACAACCGACAAAAATACGGATTCAAGCTGAAATTCATATTGAGGATGTTGACAAAGAGGCTGTTCTATATATGTTTAGTATTCAAGAATTAGTTGACATCATAGATGAGGAAATGCTGAAAACTGAAGATGACCGAGAATTTTAAGTAAAAAGAGATGTTGTAATTAACATCTCTTCCTTTAACTAAACTGCCACATTCGTGGAACAAGAAAAAGAGTCGCAGCTACGACTCGTTGTTAAACTCAAGCTACCCGGTAGTTGAACAAAATTCATTCACTTTTTCTTTCTCCCGTAACTCGGTTTTAATCTTTTAGGGTCTAAAATAGAACCACGAGATAGTTTTCTTAAAAAAGCATCAAAATCATTTGCTATTTTTATTTGTTTCCATTTCTCATTGTCTGATAAGTAATCCTCGTAAAAGTAAACTACTGAGGGATTTTCAGTATTTTCCTCATAGTTTAAAGTAATCCAACTATGATAATCACCCCATAGAATTATTATAGGTTCAGGCAGACCAACCTCGTTAATCCAATACTTAGAAGCAAGGATACCTACACCATTTTGTTCGCCTTCAAAATCAATTCCGTATATCTCTGGAATTGTAAATCGTTCCTTATCGTTTTCCTCAATAAAAATGTTTGGATATTTTAAAGTACCACCGTTATGTTCTTTTAGTAATTCTATATATGACAGAGGAAGTTTAACCTCTAACTTTTCCTCAGCAATTCTAATATCTAAATCCAATATAGGTTTTTCGCCTTCATCCCAAAATTCACCTTTACCTTTATAGAACTCCAAGTTATCACCTCATTCATCTACCCTTAACCTATGTGTTATTAAACTATACTGCGTCTTAGCACAAGAAGTGACGGCTCTTATTGAGCAATCGCGCCCCTTAGCTGAATAAAAAGTTAATCTACATTTTTCTTTCTAAAGGACGCTAAATCTAAAAAAGCTATCCCTAAAGATAAACCTAACGCAATAGAAAAAATTCTATAATAATCTATTTCTGCCGATCTAAAAAAATAATAATAAATAATACTCGTCCCACTAAGGAGAACAAAAGCAGAAATAAATCTATACATTCTTTTTCTAATATCAAACCATTTTAAATTTCTCATATTGATTACAGTTGCCACAATGAAATAAAAAAGAAATAACATAAGAAAAACAACATAGCCAATAACAAATTTAAAAGCAAATGAATTATCAATATTCTTATATACAATAAATAACGAAATCATCGTGCTTACTACAAATATTGTATAAAACATAGTAGATATTAGATTTGAGGGAAATTTCTTCATTTTATCTCGATCCTCCATTTTTAGTGGTGGAAGTGTTCAAAATTAATTAGCAAGAAGTAGCTTTTTCTGAGTTCCGGAAACGCGCCCGATTGTGGAAGATTAAAAAATTAAAAAGAACTTCAAAAATTGATCTTTAGTTATTGTGCTAACGCACCCGTTCGTATTATAAGGTCAGCCAGAGAAATCTGGTTGACTATTTTTTATTCAATTTATAGATTGATAGTAGCCGGGGTAGAACGGACGCACCCGTGGGACTAGATCCCGACAA
>NZ_JBHHJV010000048.1:0-4837 GCF_042136355.1 Peribacillus sp. Hz7 | reverse complement strand
TTGTTTAAATTCTTGTGTAAATGTTCTCCGCTCTCTTTTGGTCATGGTAGGTTCTCCTCGTTTATATTAACTGTAGTCTACTTGACCTTAAAATTTCTGTCCAACTAAGTGTAGCCTATCCAACCTTTTTTTCTTAAAGAGCGTATTCCCATATTTTTTTCAAGTAAACTTGATACAACTAAGTGTAAGTCTGCCTTTGGAATTTCGTAAATATTTCTTTTTAGATAAGCAATAGGAATATTTATTGTGCCTTCAATTGGGTTCTTGTATGATTCATTGAAATCTCTTATATCAATTACCTTTATTTGATTCAAATCAAGATCTTTCAAAGTGATACAATGAACTCCCAAAACCGGGAAATATCGTTTATATAAAACAAATGCTACAACTATTGTAGTTATAATTAATAACGTCATTTCATTCTCCTTCATTCAACCAATGTCATTGATAAGTTATATAGTATACCCAGTAGGGTATATTGTCAATGTATTAATAAAAATAGACCGCGATTAATATGGCGGTCAAAGCATAATATACGGTATAGAGATGTAAAAAAATCCGATAAGTTCATTTCTTCCCTAAATCATTTACTCTTATCAATACAAGTGATTAACCGATCTTCAATATCTTTAGTAAACTGCTTCATCTTTTCATCGTTTAAAAGACTAATTAGTGCCGTCGGTTTTGGCATACCAATTTTCGTTTGTCCAGTATCCTCATAAACGACTATTTTACAAGGCAGGAAGTAGCCAGCCATTTCGTTTTCATTTAACACTCTTTGTGCTTCGTGTGGGTTGCATACTTCGAAAACTTGAAACTTCTTGTTAAACTCTAAACCCTTTTCCTGCAACTTCTCCTTAATATCAAACTTCCACAAAACACCGAATTTTTCTTCTTTTAAACTTTCCTCTAGGCTTTGAATCGCTTCTTCTATATTCTTATCTGTAGCTACCGTATAATCAAACATAATCATCTTCCTTCCTTAGTTTAATCATTGAAAAATCTTGATTATCCGCTTATAATCCATAGTATATATATATAAATTAAGGGTATTGAGGAGGAGCTAGTTATGAATTTATTAAAACGCCTTTTTACTGATAAATGTCCTACTTGCCACAAGGTATTAGATACAAATAAATCAAATTTATTAAAGACAGTTGTCATCAAATCCTGTCCAGAAAATCACTATCAAAAAGAGTTTCATCCCGCTCTAGAAACAGTTATTGAAAGTTATAAAGTTTCTTAAATTTAGCGAAGAAGGTAGCATTTTCGGTCTACCTTCACTAACCCCACCCTATACTATTTGATAGCACAACGATTTGGTCCAATTTCCATTTATCTTATTTAATAGGTCATCTAAACTGACTACATCCGGGTGCTTTGTTTCTGCTTTTTCCTCTTCACTAATAGCCTTTCGGAGATAATGTTTTAGAATATTTCCTTCTTCCATTGTTCCTAAATACTGATTTCTCGTGCTTTCAGCCCAAGCTTTGATATCAGCAGTAGACCCTTTATCAGTGGCTTGTATTTCTATGACTTGTTCAGGTTCAAGGGTCGCCACTTCTTTTTTGGTCTTTACAATTGGCATTGGGCAAACCAAATCTTTAGCATCCAATACTTTATTTACAATAACCGCCATTAGCATTTCCCCCTTTCTGAATTATTATTTTTCTAATTCATCTTTCAATACTAACGTGTGCCTACCATATTTTTCACGTACTGATCCGAATGTTCAATGAAATATTGTATCCAGCAATACAATGCTAGGCTAAACATGAAGGGATTCTGTTTATACATCTTGCTAAACTAACACACTGTTAGCTGAGTTAAGATACCAAATTTCCTTTTTTCCATTTTAATGAATAATAAACTTTTTAAGAAAATAACAAATGGGCCAAAAAAATAACTACGGTTACTGTCATCATACTGAATACAGTAGACAATAAAACCGCTTGCGCAGCATATTCAGGATGATTTCCATATTCAAGTGCGAACAGCGAACTATTTCTTGAAGTTGGGAAAGAACTCGCAATAAACAATGACTGTGCTGTAGTACCGTCCAACTTTAATAGGAAAATAACAAGGAACGCAATACAGGGTGAAAGAATTAGCCGTCCAATAAGACTTAGCACTAAAGGCAGCGAAAATCTCGTTATTTTTAGGAAGGCACTTTGTGCACCAAGTGTAATAAGTGCTATAGCTAAAAATGCGTTTGAAGTATTTTTGATAGGGGTCCATATGTATTCTGGAATGTTTATAGAAACTGCATGAAGAAAAAAACCAAGTAAAAAAGCGTATAAGACCGGATTTCTCAAAAACGTTTTTATCGCCTGAAATTTTGCCTTATCAACAGAAACAGAATTAAATAACC
The DNA here is from genome assembly GCF_042136355.1 of Peribacillus sp. Hz7. Classification (NCBI taxonomy): domain Bacteria; kingdom Bacillati; phylum Bacillota; class Bacilli; order Caryophanales; family Bacillaceae; genus Peribacillus; species Peribacillus sp. Hz7. Next base: position 2,466 of record NZ_JBHHJV010000048.1, on the reverse strand, counting down.
CATAAGTATAAGTTAGGAGATTTTGAAAGATCATAACGACTACTTGTATCGATAGTCCAAGAGGATTATGCTGAAAAACAACCTGACTGACAGGTAATCCAAAGTTCCCCGAATTACTTAATACAACACTATTTTTAAAGGTTGCTGAAAGACCGCTCTCAAATTTCGCTATTTTAGAGATTCCTGTACTGAATATCATTAAACAAAGACTTTGTATGACAAGGAAACTAAGAATATGCAGAAGCGTATCTCCTCTAATTTCACTCTCATAAATATTGGCAAAACTCACAGCAGGCATTAGTAAATATGAATTTAATTTAGATAAGGTACGCATGTCTAATTTAAATCTTCTATGAAGAAGTGCTCCAACTCCAATAAGTGCAAATATGGGAAAAATAACGTTCAAAGTAATATGAAATAAAACGCCCATAAAATAATCCTTTCCATTTTAAGAATAATAAGTGCAATAGGAACTTGTAATTTTATTAGAATAAAGGTCTGTATAACGCTTAAGCTGCTTTAATCCTTCCAATATGGTTCGAAAATTTGTATATAGATGCTATTAGCCATTGTTATATTTTATCTTTTCCCGACAGAAGACTCCCATTCTCAAGGAATATGAAGGGCAATAGCCCAATGAGTAGGTGGGAGATGAATGTCGGTTGGCGGTAGCCAAAACACTTGTTTGTATGGTAGAATATTCCTGTAAGTTGTTCTTTGAAAACTGAAGATAGGAGGTTGTGACAGGAAAAACGTCTGTCGCGTAAAATCTTCAACGTTCTAATCGCCTCCACACGCACCGAAGTAGCGAAAACCAAGCAGAGTAGGGCGTGTGGCGAGTTCAACGTACAAAATAGCAACACCCGCGCAGGAGGCTAATAAGCCATCTGTACTGCTAACTGTCGGTGCGACAGGGTTAGCCTGCTAAATAACTAGTGGATACACTGGTGTTCGCAGGAATCCCCCACTTCAAGCTTTTTAGCTAAGTGGTGGGTAGTTCAATGTTAATGCTATATCATACGGCCCACAGGTTTTGTCGTAAATCTGTTCGATTCCACTAATCGGTAAGTAAAAGTATGTTCCTGTATTAGGTTCACTAACTGTTATTCTCCCTGATTGAGTATGAATTTTTACCCCCTTAACGTAAGTCATAAAACTAAATCCAACGATCCCTTCGATTTCATCCTTTATGATTGCATCGAAATCTTTCCCTTCGTGCTCCATTAAAAATGTAATAAGTTTCTTTGAATTTTCCTCCAATTGCTCTCCCCCCATCCATTTCATTTTAAAAACAATATCCAAATAGTTGAAATACAAATAAATTATCGAAATTCATTCAAAAAAGGAATGACAACATCTCCTGTTTGACACCAAATAAAAAAAGCCTGAGCAGTTGCCCACGCTTTCCTAAATAGTAGATTTAAAATCCAATTTTTTCACAAATTCTATAAATTCTTTAACTACTCTAATCTCAAGATATTTCTCAGGATATAACATCCAAGTTCTTCTTACAATCGGATTCCCTTTGCTATCTTTTAGAATGATTCGATTAAGGTTTTGATGTTCCTGTACAAGAACACTCGGAAGTATCCCGTATCCCAAACCGTTCAATATCATTTCTTTGCAAGTATCGGCTTTATCCACTTCCATGCCGATAAAAGGCGGCTGTGAAAATTCCCCACGCCACCAATTATCAATCATGGTCTTGAGCAACACATCTGTTTCATATTCAACTCTCGGTAGGGCTGGCAGGTCACCAAGTTCAATTTTTTCTAATGATGTTACACAGAGGTTTTCTTCAAAGAGTAGTATTTTTGAACCTGACCACTGATAGTCTCCACGGACCATCCCAATATGAACATCCCCATTATATACAAGATTAAATACATCCTTGCTCCATCCTGTTGTAACTTTGTAATTTACTTTTGGGAACTGTTCACGAAAAAGCTTTAAAAGATGTGGCAGCTTGTGCCTTGTTATGTAATTAGAAACTCCTAATCGTAAGGTTCCACTAACCTCTTCACTCATATTAGATACTGTATCTTTAATCTGTTGGAGACGATAAAGCATTTCATCCGCACATTGAACTAAATATTCTCCTTGAGGTGTAAAGTGAACACCTTTTGTTCCTCTTTTGACAATTACTACTTGATATTTTTTCTCTATTTGCTGAATTTTTTTCGTTAATGATGGTTGGGATAGATATAAGCTCTCGGCCGTTTTTGTAATATTCTTTTTTTCGTAAAGCACCTTTAAGATTGTCCAGTCCTGCTCATCCATTTTCTTATCCACCTTATTTACTATTAATGTTACAAAAAAATCATTCAATCAGTATTTAGATTACTGGACTGTCAACACTAAACTAAACAACTTTTTTAAGGTGTTCAAGTTTATATTGAATTGGGCTCGTGTAGTTTAGCGTCCCATGGATTCTAATATGATTGTACCAATGGATATAATCCATTA
>NZ_JBHHJV010000047.1:0-5714 GCF_042136355.1 Peribacillus sp. Hz7 | reverse complement strand
TTGTTTAAATTCTTGTGTAAATGTTCTCCGCTCTCTTTTGGTCATGGTAGGTTCTCCTCGTTTATATTAACTGTAGTCTACTTGACCTTAAAATTTCTGTCCAACTAAGTGTAGCCTATCCAGTATTCAAAAAATAAATAAGCGATTCTTTTCTGATAGCTTTGTACAATCATATTTGCAATTTATAATCAAAAATCCGAATAAGATTTATCTTGAAGAAATGTATGTTCATTTGAAGATGTTGTCTATTAGGGCTTTAGAAACTATTTTTGAAATAGATATTCAAAGTGGGTTAATTCCTAATCTAGAAAAGACTCAATCAAAAAGGAAAGAGAAAGAATTAAATTTAGATTTATCTAATATATGGAATGAATTAAATGCAAAGTCAGATTCGAATATAGCTTACGGAACATTAATGGAATTTTCACATGACATGTTGAAAAGTTGGGATAATGAATTACTTCTTAAGTATAGGGATTCTCCTAAGTTACAAAGCATCAATATAGAATTTCCACAAATGTATTTGGATTCTGTTGTAGAATTAACTTATCCTGAAGCCTATGTAGCGTGTTTTATGGATAATTGTTCAAATTCCTCTATATGGGGTACATATGGAAACAACCATACAGGAGTTTGCTTGAAATTCAAAACAAATAACGCATCGAATCCAATGTTGCCATTGAAAACAAAAATTGGTTACAGTAGTACAAGCGGTAATATTTATGATTATCGAGATTTTCCTTTGCAACCAATGGAATATTCTTCTATTTTTGATGAATTAGACTTTTTTAGAAATTTAGGACGATTACCGATACGACAATTAAAAGAACAGTGGTATACAGATGAGAATGGGGAATTAAGTATTTGTTGTGAGAATATGTTTTCGCAAGAGGACGAATGGCGAAAACAATATTGGAATGTATATGGGGGAGCTTATTTAAAAAAACTACCAGTTTGGTCGCATGAAAGAGAGTATCGCATTATATTAAGTAGTGTACTTGATTCTTTTGATGACCCAAAGGATAGATTATTAGAATATAAATTTGAGAATCTTGAGGCGATAATTTTTGGAATGAAAACACCCAAAGAAGCGAAAACGGAAATCATTGAAATTGTAAGAAGAAAGTGTGAAGAGTTAGGGAGAAATGAATTAGAATTTTTTGAAATGGCGTATTCTAATAGCAAGAATGAATTATATCCACGAAAGCTACTTTTTTAAAATCTAAATAGTCATAGTAATATTGCAAGAGTTACTAGTGGTAGTCCAACTTATTAAATTAAAAAATAAATAATGATAATTAAAGAGAGTCAGCCAAGTGCTGATTCTTTTTTATATGAAGTAGGCAAGTAGATGGATAGAGGGATATTATACATTTTGGTGTATTTCTCCTTTATTTATAGAAGGTAGAACTGATGGGGGCACTTAGCATGAAAATTTTTAGGATTCGATACGATAAAAATAATAATCTACAATTTATGGTTACTTATCCTTTCTAAAAACAATCTGTTAAAATCTAATAAAAAGACCTTTCTTAATAGAAAGGCTACACTTTATTAATCTTCAATTAGAAATCTTGCCATGATTCGAGTTTATTATTTCTAAAGTATAAATAAGTTGCTCCATCGAGTACATCTCCATAAATCCATTGTTCTGTAGAACCACTATAGGATTTGGAATAAGAATTAATATCATCAGCATAGCCCCAAGAAAGGAATACTTGATTTGTTGTCATTCCTAGTTTTATTTTCTCCTTTTTAATCAAATCCCAAGTTGATTTACTGTACTTATATTTTTTAAATGGGTTTGTTTTCATGTAGTACCATTTCTCGGTTCCTTTTTTAGCACTTAAAGTGTAATACTTAGATTTTGCCTTTAAAACATAGTCATAATAATCTGTACTACCATATTTCTTTTTACTTATAATTATTGCCTCTTGCAAATTTGTGAGATCGTCTGCTGCAGGGTTTCTCAACCATACTCGTTCTTTCCCAACGGTTTCTTTCATATGTTTTGAAGGCTTTTGATACGTCACAGAACTATTATTTTTAACTAATTTATTGTCCCCAATACTTAATAGTTCCCCATATCTATCTGAATCACGAGTAGAGTAGATAGGGTATTCTTTCCCTTTTTTCAATATTCCAATCTTTATTAATTCATCATATTCCTTATCCCAATAATATAAATTAGTATTTTTCTTAACAATTATTTTACCAATGTGATTCGCTTTGTAAGTTATTTGCCCCCATTTGTAGGAAGTAATTTTTTCTGCATAGGCACTGCTCATAGGAATTAATACTGATGAGAGCAGTAAAATAAATGAAAATGTAAAGACTAGTATTTTTTTCATCAATCAAACTCCTTTCTAATCGGGTATATTTGATTATTTATAGTTAAAATGTATCATTTGGATTAGATGAAGTAAATGTTAATTATGGAATAATACAGACTGTAAGTCTTGTATCTGAATGATATAATAGTCCTGTGATTATAGAAAAAAGGGGAGCTTAAGGTTAATGAAAAAGGTATTTAAGATATTGATTATGCTTATTTTAGTATTATCGTTTTTTTCTTTTAATTCATCGAATACGGAAGCTGCTACTACTAAAATAGCACACGTAAATATTAAGAGTGGTACCCTTACTGTTCGAAGCGGTGCAGGAACGAAATACAAAAAAGTTGGATCATTAAAAAAGGATGCAGGAGTTTATATCTATTCCCAAACTAAGAATGGTTGGTCAGAAATTCGTTATAAAAACAAGAAAGCCTATGTTGCAACAAAGTATTTGAAGCTTGCTAATTCTTATTTAATGAATAAGGCGAAAGTGTACAGGTATATGGCTGAAGGCGGTGTTATAAGAGAATATGTCTACTCGGGTAAAAATAAAGATGGAGCAGACGAATGGGTAGTAAATGGGGAAGATATTGAAGTCATGCGTGAAAATAAAAATGGATTATATGCCGGATATTCGGGGTTATATGGAATTGAATATTATTTGGAGTTAAAATATCCAATCAAAAAGGGGAAATCATGGATAAATGGGGCGAGTGGTGAAGGTGCTGCTATTACCTCAGTTTCTAAAACCGTGAAGACTCCAGCTGGTGTATTTAAAAATTGTATTGAAGTACAAACTTATAATGGTTATAAAATGTACTATGCTAAAAATGTAGGGTTTATTCAGGCTGGTTTTGACGGACTAATTAAGTATCAACTTATTAGATTAGAAAATAAAAAATGAAGCAGAGGATTGATCCTCTGTTTTTTTATTTTACTTAAAAAGAAAGCCTAGGATAGTATAACAATTTTGATGATAGTAAAATATACAGAAGTAACAGAAGTAACAGAAGTAACAGAAGTAACAGAAACTCTTGACTAATACACTCAAAAAAATTATGAAAATTAACATATCCCTATATTTACGCCGTGGTATAATTTTACTACAGACTATTGGAGAAAATATAAAATAAAATTACTATTATCCTGTATGAGCATTACTTTGCCTCTAATATTACTTTTTTAATTGAAGAAGCATTAGCACATATTAAGCCTAGAGAGATTCATTATTCTAGAAGTTAAATATAATTCGGCATGAATTATATTCGGGAGGAGATACTATGCAATTTACTCAAAGAACCATTTTAGGATTGTTTGATAGCTCACAGAAAAAGTTTGTTATTCCTGTTTATCAAAGGGCTTATTCTTGGGAAAAAGATGAATGGCAAACATTTTTAAATGATCTATTAGAGCAAATAAAAGGTGATAACCATTATTATTATGGGAACTTGTTGCTAGAAACGATCAAGAAGGATAGAGAGTACGATATTATTGATGGGCAACAACGCATAACAACATTAACAATTTTTATTAGAGCTCTAATTGATGCTTTTAAATTTAAGCAAGATAGTGGTAAAGATATTCCAATTAGTTTAGAAGATAAAGAGAAAATATATCTCAAAAATAATGGTAATATTAAACTCAGACCTGTTGAATACGATAGAGCCTGCTATGATTCACTAATAATTGAGGGGAATGCTTCTTTTGAAACAAACACTCCGTCTCAAAAAAGAATTAGAGATGCAAAAAGTTTTTTTACTCATGAACTGAAAAAGAAAGACTTAACGACACTTGTTAGTATATTGGATGTAATAGAAAGTACAGAAATAAATTGTATAGAATTACAGGGGAAAAAAGATTCGGCACTTATGTTTGAATTGCAAAATAATAGAGGTAAGGATTTAACTAACCTTGAAAAACTTAAATCTTACTTTATGTATCAAATCTATGTACATAGTGTAAAAGAAGAAACTGATTCCAATATTGAAGCTATCTCTAATGTCTTTAAGCATATTTATACCATCACAAATGATATAAAAATAAACGAAGATAGTGTATTAATGTATCACTGCTATGCTTATACAAAACAGGGGTATAATTATAGAACCTTGGATGATATAAAATCTGAGTATAAAGCATCTACAGACAAGGTTAAATGGATTAAAAATTTTGCAGCTGAACTACATACATCCTTTTCAAATATGAAAAAATTAGAGCAAAATAAAGATGAATACCTAATAAAAATAAGGAACTTAGGAATGCCTGCATTTGTCTATCCATTCCTTATTAAAGGAATGAAATTTTCAGGTGATAATAACCAAAGTTTATCAAAACTTTTTAATTTGTTAGAAATACTCGTGTTTAGGTATAAATTAATTAATAGTAGAGCTGATATCAATAGTAGATTAAATAGAACCTTACTAGATTTTACAGGTGATTTGTTGTGGTTAAAAAACTCATTTAAGACCAAACTAAATGAAGCATGGTATTGGGGAGATTATAGAGTAAAAGAGTATTTAGATGGGTATATGTACGATAGTGGAGTTTTGTCATATCTTTTATGGAGTTATGAAGACTTTATTCAAAGTAGAGGCTATTCAATTGGTAATTGTAGTATTTTAAATCAGCAAATTGAACACATTTCTCCTCAAACTCCAAATAATAAAGGAGTAGAAGCTGGATATGAAGTAGATATTGAAAATTCATATTCAGAGCAATTTGTAAACGAATATTTAAATTGTTTAGGAAACCTTATGCTAATATCAGGATCTCACAATGCTTCAATCGGAAATCGTCCTTTTGTAGAAAAACTGGATTCTTATAATAGTAATCCATTGTTAAAACAGCAAGCCGAAATTAAAAACTTTATAAGCGGTACAGTTGATTTCCCAATTTGGGATAGTGAATCAATAAATAAGAGACATAAAAAATTAGTTGACTTTGCTGTGAAAAACTGGAGCTTTGAGAGCGTGGAATTATAAGTATATTCCTATTATATCTCTATTAATTTCTGACATATATGAAGTGTTGTTTAATATTGAGGTGTGCATTGGAGTCTTACCGAGGAATCGGTAGGACTTTTTGTTGTGTTACAGCATGGGTGTGTCTGGTGGTTACACAGAATCTGAAGTAAGTGATCGAAATTAAAAGTGTCATGGATTTAATTCAAACAGAAAAAACATAGATTTTAATTGAGGATGTAAGTGAAGGGGACATTATACATTTTAGTGTACTTAACCTTTTGTTGCAGAATGCTGTGTTTGATAAGTTAGATTTGAGCCACTTTTACACGATTTGATCACATAAAAAATGAGCCACCTAATTTCCAATTCTATAAACCTCTCTTATGATAGAAAGTGACCAAACTTACTACATTTG
>NZ_JBHHJV010000046.1:0-6532 GCF_042136355.1 Peribacillus sp. Hz7 | reverse complement strand
TCATACTTGTCTAATAAAATGCGAATCTCTAATTTCGCCAGCTCTGATCCCTCACGAATGCCGATTGAAAGACCGGCGACTCGTTTTAACTCTCTTACTTTCCCAAGACCAACTGCACGTTTTGCGGCCTTTTTAAGATGGGCTAAGATTTCTTCATCAGAAATCTTTATTAGCTCACTTGGCAATAAGCTGAGCCTTAATAATTGTAGTGCTGCTTTTCCCTCCCAGTCTTTAAAAACCGTGAGAAACTCAGGAAAATACCGATCCAGCCAGTTGTGAATTTGCCCTTGTACGGATTGAAGATCAACAGATAAAAGATCACGTATTTTTCTTGCCGCACGAAGTTCGGCATACACTCCCTGCGGAATCTTAGGTTCAGCATATCTTCCATCTTTGACTAGCTGTGCAATCACTCTGGCATCTTTGACATCATTTTTGGTAGGTGAATTATCATCTAATTCTTTACTTCTCTTGACGTGCATAGGGTTCACGACCACAAACTTAACGTCCTGTTCTTTCAAGAAATGAGCTAGATTCAGCCAATAATGACCGGTCGGCTCCATCCCTACGATAGCCTGATCCATGTCATGTGTAGCGATAAGCTGGTGAATCCAACTCAAAAATCCATCAAAGCCAGGCTTTGTATTTTCAAAGTATAAAGGTTTCCCAAACTCCATTCCTCTAAAGTCCTGTGCACGTGCAACATGTTTCGATTTGGCAATATCAACACCGACAATAAGTGTTTAGGAAGTGATTTGAGCGATTTTTTGATTTTGGTTATAATTCATAGTGAGCCTCCTGGTATGCGAATAAGTAGTCCTTTTTGCCGGCAAGCTTTAGGACCCTCTTATCATACCAAGAGGTATTTTTGATACTCAAATCTCATTTTCATTCATTACAGGAATGCTGGCCCGTTTGTTGAATAAGAAAAAATCCTGTTGATGTCAACGGGATTTATGAACAAACTTTAGTCAAAATCCACAAAAGCTACATTCTCTGATAACCAGAGTTGTAATATAGAAGTGTCTAGACTTTTGTGTCACTCGTCATAAATGATGATAACGAGTGACACAAATATTAATCTCATAAAAAAGCATCCTGAAAATACCGTTTCATAACGATATACCTGGATGCTTTTATAAAAAGGAGATTATAATGAAACAATGTCAGTTTCGACAATAAGCTAGTTGACCACGACAAAAAGCCATAACAATTTCCAATTGCTCATCCAAAACAACAACATCAGCATCTTTACCTAGTGAAAGGCTCCCTTTTCGATCAAATATATTTAACTGTTTTGCTGGATTAACGGATGTCATATAAAGTATATCTTGAATTGAACAACCAGTGAACTTCATCGTATTTCTCGCTGCATCAGTCATTTTGAGGACACTCCCAGCCAACGTTCCATCATATAGTGTCGCTCTTCCAGTTTGAACGGTAACTTTTTGTCCCCCGAGATCATAAAGTCCATCTCCAAGACACTTAGCTCTCATGGCATCTGTAATTAACATAACCTTCTCTCTTCCCTTTTGCAAATAGGTTAACTTCACGAGCTCCGGTCTAACGTGAATGCCGTCCGCTATTAATTCAGCACTTACTTCATCATGAAGTAGTACCGCTCCTACCACTCCCGGTTCACGATGATGAAGCCCTCTCATTCCATTAAAAAGGTGGGTGGCATGACTTGCTCCAGCTTGAATTCCTTGAAGTACTTCCTCATACGTTGCATCAGTATGTCCAATTGAAGCAATGACACCATGCTTGCTGAGATAGTCGATTAGCTCTAGGCTTCCCTCTAACTCTGGTGCAATTGTGACCATTTTGATTGATTCTAAAGCTATTTCCTGCCATCGTAAAAACATTTGCAAGTCCGGCTTTAGAATACATTCTACCGGTTGTGCTCCTGCTCTTTTTTCTGATATGAATGGGCCTTCCAAGTGAACACCAAGCAATTCCGCGTGACCATCAGGTTGTTGATTTTGAATATATTGAGCTGCATTTCGTAGAGCATTCTCAATTTTATCTCGCTCTTGGGTCATTGTTGTAGCCAAGAAGCTCGTGACTCCTTCCTGAGGCAACACATTCGCTATCCTTTTCAATGAATCGTAGGTTGCATCCATTGTATCCGCCCCATTCGCTCCATGTATATGAACATCGATCATTCCCGGAATCACATGATAGGAATCAGGCAGATGAATCGCTTCATGGGATGCTACTCTGTCCATCATTTCCTGTCCGACATCCTTTATCTTTCCATCCTGAAATGACAGAAAGCCTCCTGCATAAATTTTATCCTCACTATAAACTATGCCATTTTGAAGTACGGTTGTTTTTTTCATATAAAATAGACCTGCTTTCTACTATTACTATGAAAATTATAAAAGCAGGAACCGATCAAAACACCTGCCCTATCATTCATTTTTTCCAATCACTCAACGGAATACTAAATAAATTGTTTTTGCATCGTCCCAATTCTCTTCTGAAGTAGCTCTATACTGGACGTAAAGAATAGAACAGGAAATATACGATTGCTCTATTTTTAACAGTATAAGATTAGCATATTTTCCAGGATGAATAAAATTATTCCTAATAGTAGGAAAAAGACGTGAAGACCACGAATTGGCTATACAGAGATAATTAATAAAAGGAGGGCTTATTCTTGGAACAAACCATTATTCACCATATGGAAACAGTACGTAGCATAACTGAGCAAACGTTAAAGAAAATTCCGGAAGAAATTTCAGATACCATTCCAAAAGGTTTTAACAACAATATTCGTTGGAACTTTGGGCACATCGCATTTATACAGGAAAAACTTGTATTTGGACTTTTAGGTGAAGAGATGAAGATTCCGAGAGATTATGAACGACTTTTTAGTGCTGGAACGAAACCGGCAGAATGGGACGAAACTCCGCCATCATTTGCCGAGATTGCCGAGATCTTGACGGAACAAAAAGCGAGAATAAAAAATTTTATTCCAGGGCGTTTTCATGATAAGTTGTCAACCCCATTTACAAATCGTATGGGCATTACGTTTTATACAGTTGGTGAGGTACTTTTGTTCAGCTTTTACCATGAAGCCTTACACATCGAAACGATAAAGCGATTATATCGAACGATTTCTTCTTATTAACCTGACAATATACAACAGAAATAAAAAGCCGTTTAAGTTCAGTTCGAGTGTTGCTACAGTGTGACTACAGTTTGTCCGTAAACGTAAAGTAACTCCAAAATATACAATAAAAGTTGATTTTGGAGTTACTTTACGTTTACTTCACTTTTTTTCGGCACTCTGCATCTAGACGGTAAATCCGTTGACCACGGCAAGACTTTATCAATTTCTTCTTTATTGTTTAAATTGTAGGTGGGGAATATTTAACGCTTACTTAGTTCTGTGGCCTTCTATGATATTGGAGGGGGTAGTATACATTTTAGGATTGTAATTTTTGGGAAAATATTTACAAACTATTATCTAGTTTAGTTTAAGAAGAAAGAATCAACAACACTCTTTAGCAGAGCTTTAAAAAAAATTAAATATCTGGTTTCATTTTTTTTATTTCAGTAAGTGCTTGTTTTTCTATTTTTTGGTTTTGTTCATTTTGATTCGAGGCAGCAATCTGTTCTAATGCATTTTTCAATATATCAATCTGCTTTTCATAAAATTCAAGTAGTTTCTCCACATTAGCACCTCTTACTATATTAAGATTATTCTCTCAATTCACTGAGCAATTACTATTATGATTCAATTAATTGTAAACAAACTACAGCAATCTTCAAAATCTTGTATTACAAGATTTCACAATCAATAAACCCACAAAATTGGCTGTGCCATTTTGTCACTTTTTTTGCTCCTTTTTAATGTCTTACATAATGAATCTTACTTAAAAATTTAAAAGCACATTATTCTGTTTCCCCGTTCGATAATATTTTATCCCACTCTTTTCCCCCATTTCCACTGATAAAAACATCATTTTTAACTGTCACTATCATCATTTCACTTTCTTTTTGAGGATTGGAATTCACGTAAATAGGTGAATTTTGATTTTCGAATGAAATAGAAGTGAATTTATTAACCATCTTATTATTCAAGTTCATTTCATTTAAGGTCGTTTGATTATCTTCAATCATAGAATATATTAATGAATCTTTCTTAAAAGCTAACGAAGTAATAGTTCCTTTTGTTTGAATGTGAGAAAAGTCCATTCCATAGTTTTTAGATAAGAAAATCCCTTGCTCTGTATATATAGCGATTGTATTATCATCTGAAGGATGTACAGCAAATCCACCAACGGAGGAGGAAGTTAATCCGTTAAGTTGTAATTGCACCCAGTCTTTTCCCTTATTCTTAGAGTAAAAAAAGCCAGGTCCTATTTCTGAATTTTTCACTTCATTTAACACATAAACTGTCCCTGTCTCATAACTGGCACCTAAATAATGAAAATCTATTTCCCCATAAAAAGCTAATTTATCTAAACTTTCCCCTTTATCTTTACTTTCTACAAGACCTAAAGGATTTTTTAAACCAGATCCTGATTCAGGGTGACCACTAGAATAAAAACCTTCTTTAGTCGGTTGAAATCCCATATAATCATGGTTATTCCTGGTTGTTTTATACCAAGCCCCATCTTGATATTCTAATAGCCCTTCATGAGTGGCTAATACAGGAATTCCCCCTTTCCCCCAATATCCAGCTCCATGAATATGATTTATTTCTTCATCTTCAGCTTTTACAAAAAAGGCTTTTTGTTCATCACTTGAGCATCCGACTAAAAATATTATTAGTATTGTGAAATGTAGTACTCCCCATTTATATCTTTTCACTGTTATACTTCTCCCTTTTTAAAATTCCCATATTATGTTTTAAATCCACCCTATTACTTTCACTCTTTGCTCATCCACTTATATCCAACTCCCCATATTGTTGAAAGATGCTGATCAATAGGAAAGTTTACTTGTCTAAGTTTGTCACGGACATTTCGAATATGAGAGTCAACTGTCCTGTCTTCTGTAAATGATTTATCCCCCCAAATTCTTTCCAGTAAATGAGACCGCGAAAAGATCTTGTTAGGATTTTTAAAAAATAAACCAATCATCGAAAATTCTTTAGGAGTAGGTTGAATCGATTGTTCCTCATAGGTTAACTCGTGCGATTCTTCATTCCAAAAAAGTCCTTTAAAATAAACTTCTGTTTTATCTTATCATTGGTTCTCCTAAATAAAGCATCCATTCTTGCCAGTAATTCTGCTCCATCAAATGGTTTTGTCACATAGTCATCTGCGCCAATTTGTAATCCTTTTACTATATCTGATTTTTCATTTCTAGCCGTCAACATAATAATTGGAACATCTGAAAATTCTCTGATTTGGCCACAGGTACTCCATCCATCCAATTCGGGCATCATCACATCTAATAAAATTAAATCAACCTCCGAATTTTTCATATAAGCAATGGCTTCTCTGCCCGAATTTATTTTGATACAATGATAAGTTGGCGATAAGTATATGTTTAATAATTCAAGCATCTTTGGTTCATCATCGACAAGCATTACCGTTTTCATTCCGTCATCTCCTCTATTGTTATTAGAAAAGTAGTTCCTTTTCCTAACTCACTCTTAACATTAATATTTCCATCATGAGCTTCTATAAGTTCTTTAACAATTGATAACCCCAAACCCGTTCCTCCAGAATCCTTAGATCTGGACTTATCTACCCTATAAAAACGCTCAAATACAAAAGGGAGATCTTCTTTCGGTATCCCATACCCCTCATCCTTTATTTCAATTAGCACTTTTCCTTTTTCTCGTTTCACAAAAATCTCCGTTTTATCCACCTTTAATCACATACTTTATTTTTAATCTTACCAGTCACTCTTGTTCAACTAAACTCCCTCAATAAACAAACAATTATCTCTTAAATACTCAGCTTTTCTCAATATTTCTATCCAACTTATTTACTCTTATAGATTTGATTAGTACGAAAAGAACACAATCAAGCAGTTTACGAAAAAAAGAGCACAAGAAACTAGCCAACCTTCGGTTAATTTCAAAAAGTTGGATGAATAGGTATGTACGCACCAATGGATGTCCACATATCTTACGGGGGTCTACCCTCCCAAGTCTCACAGAGTCTATGCTCCTACATTCCTTCGTTCAACCTTTCCATAAGGTGGATGTCGGTCATGCTGCCCCACAGGATCTATGTCCTTACGTTAGTTGCGTTGCCGACTAATCCCATGCTGATATTGTCTGTTCAACCGTCCAAATCTATTTGTCAAAAGTCAGTTTTATAGTGATTAAGCTGCTATTGGTTCTTGAATAAATGCATGCATATGAGGGATATCCTTCAACATCTTCTCTTCCTGAAACACAAACTGTTTCTGCCCAATGGAGAAGAGAATGCGTATAAGCTTATTACACAAAGCAATTAAAGACTGCATCTTTTTCAACGGATTGTCAGGTCTCGTTGTGTAATAATGATGTAGGGCTTTAAAGGCTTTATTCTTCGCTACTAGAATCATAGATGCCCGAAAT
>NZ_JBHHJV010000045.1:0-11637 GCF_042136355.1 Peribacillus sp. Hz7 | reverse complement strand
CATTGATTCGCTCGACTTGCATGTATTAGGCACGCCGCCAGCGTTCGTCCTGAGCCAGGATCAAACTCTCCGATAGAATTTGACTTGCTCATGTTGCACTTTTTTAATAGTGTGTGCTCACTTAAAAAATTAACGTTGGCGCTTTGTTTTGTTCAGTTTTCAAAGAACGATTTATCACTTCTCTCACAAGCGACTTTTATAATATATCACATACACTAATCAAAGTCAACACTTTTTATTTTTAAGAAAGAAGTTTAGTGTCGCATCAGCGACCTTTAATATAATATCAACTATCTAATTAAAAGTCAACAGTAATTATTTAATAAATACATAACAAAAAGAATCTAAGATAGTTTCTTAGATTCTCATATTACCCAATAATCAATGGCGGCTAGTGCAGCAACACCAGGAATCCCCAACACTCCCGCTATTGCTGAAGTAACGAAATTGATTGGTACATGTATACCTACTTGATTACCTAATGTGTTTAGAAAGAAAAGAAAAACTGCTCCAATCACAAGTTTAATAACCACTTGTCCTACATATCGGATTGGTTTTAATGGTGCTCCAACAATGAGCAACAGTAGGATTAAGCCTGCAATGATTGCAACAAATACGACAGGTTCCAAGCTTTCGCCTCCTTTTGAGCTTGTACCCTATTCATATGTCATCATTCATTTATTAAGAACTGTGTAAGCATTGAATATAAAATAAAAAAAGACTATCAGATCTCTCCTAATAGTCCTCTACAAACATCATCTCTTTACCTTCGCTTGTCTTTGCTTCGCTTCCCTAAACATATAAAAATACTTTAATTCTGCAATTTTTAATGTTGCTTTCGCCTCTCCAGATGGGTCGACACTTCTTTCCAGCAAGGTTTTTTGATTCATCCAATTTTGTTTAAAATACTCCAGCTGCTGTATCAATGCTGCATCATATTCATGTCTCAGTCTTTTTTTTCGCCGAAAGAACATCTTTCTTCCCCCACACGCTTTAAATTTCTCTTCGTCCTTCAATTGCTTTCGATAATGTTACTTCATCTGCATATTCTAAATCACCGCCGACTGGTAAGCCATGGGCAATTCTTGTCACTTTAATACCTGATGGCTTCAACAGTCTAGAAATATACATCGCTGTGGCTTCTCCCTCAATATTTGGATTGGTTGCCAGAATGACTTCCTGCACTGTCTCATCCTGCAGGCGCTTCAATAAATCAGGGATATTAATATCCTCCGGTCCAATTCCATCCATCGGCGAAATGCTGCCATGCAGCACATGATACAGTCCGTTAAACTCGCGCATCTTCTCCATCGCAATAACGTCTTTCGGGTCCTGCACCACACAAATCACGTCTCGGTCCCGGCGCTGATCTTCACAAATCATACACGGGTCCTGATCCGTAATATGACCGCACACCGAACAATAAGAAAGATTTCTCTTGGCGTTAATCAGCGCTTTTGCAAAGTCTAACACCGTATCTTCCTTCATACCTAACACAAAAAAAGCAAGCCTTGCCGCTGTTTTCGGTCCGATACCTGGTAACTTCATAAAGCTGTCAATAAGCTTTGAAATCGGTTCTGGATAATGCATCGTATCCTTCCTTCCATGACAGAAAAGAAACCTCCATTACGGAAGTTTCTTCTCTTACTATTTAAAATGGCAGGTTCATGCCTTTTGTAAATTGCCCCATCGTTTTGTTCGTTAATTCTTCTGCTTTCTTTAGCGCATCATTTGTTGCTGCTAGCACTAAATCTTGTAACATTTCAATATCATCCGGATCGACTACTTCAGGTTTAATCGCAACATCAACGATTTCTTTATGACCTGTCACAATCACGGTAACCATTCCGCCGCCAGCTGTTCCTTCAATTCTTTCTTCCCCTAGTTTTTCTTGTGCTTCTGTCATTTTCTTTTGCATTTTTTGCATTTGTTTCATCATGTTTTGCATGTTCCCCATGCCACCACGCATACCCATTCTTCGTACCTCCTAATTATTCTTTAATTTCTAGCAAATCATCCCCGACTAATTTACGGGCTTCTGCTATAAAAGGATCTTCTTCTTTTGATTCCATTTCGGTTGGACCATCGAGTTGCTGCGTAGAAAGAAACTCTTCTCGCAATTGCTGCCATTGACTCTCCGGCACACCTGCCATTTCCATACGACGACCGGTAAGTTGTTCCATAATAGATGCAAGCATTCCGATTAAACGGCTATTTTCCATGGCCATTTGGCAATGAATATCATATTTAAATTTTACCACAAATGCACCTTCTGAGGCAGCAACAGGTTCTGCTTCTGTCAATAAAGCCGCTAATGACTTTAAGTTTTGTTGACCCAGTTGTTCAAAAACTTCGCCCCATTTACTTTTCACTGCTTGTAAATCAGGTTTTGTCGCATGTTTTAAAATTTGATGAATTTTCCCTGCTGGTGCCTTATATGCTTTTTTTGTAGTCCTTTGTGCTTTTGGTTTGGCTGCTACTCGTTCAACATTAGAAATCGCTAATCCATTTTGTTTAAGATTTTCAATTTGCTTCTCAAGGCCCTCTATTTTAGCAAGAAGTTGTTGTACTTGTCCGTTATCAACTTGAGATGATGACTGTTCATTGCACAACTTCACAAGCGCGACTTCTAGTAAGATACGTGGATGATTTGTCCACTTCATATCCTGCTGTGTTGTATTAAAGCTTTCAATCATTTGATAAATCATGTCTGTAGAAATCATACCGGCGAGTTCTTTAAACTGCGGATCAATCAACACTCGTTCAAACGTATCAGCTAAACTTGGAGCTGATTGATATAATAACATATCTCGGAAGTAAAAAATAATATCTTCTATAAAACGAGCCGGATCTTTTCCCATTGCTAATAGTTCATCTAAAACTTGAAGGGAAACAGCCACATCTCTCTCATAAACAGCTCGCGCTAATCGACTTAAAAAGGCTTGTGATACCGATCCCGTCACTGTAAGAGCATCTTCTACTGTTACTTCATCTGTACTAAACGAAATAGCCTGATCAAGCAAGCTTAGCGCATCACGCATTCCGCCTTCAGCCGCTCTCGCAATAATATGTAAAGCCTGCTCATTACATGCCACACCTGTTTCACCCACAATTTGCGACATCCGACCAACGATATCTTGGGGTTGAATACGTTTAAAATCAAAACGTTGACAACGAGAAATTATCGTTAGGGGAATTTTATGCGGCTCAGTTGTAGCTAAAATAAAGATGACATGCCTAGGCGGCTCTTCTAATGTTTTTAATAAAGCATTGAAAGCTCCTTGTGATAGCATATGTACTTCATCGATGATATACACTTTGTATGTAACTGCGTTGGGGGTATACTTCACTTTATCGCGAATATCTCGAATTTCTTCTACCCCATTATTAGAAGCCGCATCAATTTCAATCACATCCGATATGGAGCCGTCAGTAATGCCTCGGCAGGTCGCACATTCATTACAAGGTTCACTTGTTGGCGCATGCTCACAGTTTACAGCCTTCGCGAGGATTTTGGCCGCACTCGTTTTCCCTGTACCACGCGGTCCTGAAAATAAATAGGCGTGGGAAACTTTTTGCCCGATGAGAGCGTTTTGCAACGTTTTCGTTACATGTTCCTGACCGACTACATCAATAAATTGTTGTGGTCGCCACACCCGATATAATGCTTGATATCCCACGGTAATCCCTCCTTTATTTTCTCCATCTCTCTTAATTATAGCGTACTTATTTCCATCGTTACAATGTAAGATAAGCAGCGGGCAGATACGTTCTTTGTCTTCCAAAGCGATTAGTTAAATCATAGAGCCAATGACGCCAACAAAACGTATCAAAAATTTCGTACTTCCTTATCTTGATACAAAAAAACTCACCCTTAATGGATGAGTTGATTTATTATGTAATAACTGCCGTGCACCTTCTGTCGATTAACAACCATAAGCGTTACTTAAGCAGTTAGCTCGGCCCAGGCAACCCTGCGGCACATGGGAACTTCCACTTAATGCTGCTTCCTTCCGGACCTGACATGGTTCATGGAGACCCATTGCGCAGGACCCGGACGTCAACACCACTTACTTAAGGCAGACCCTACAGTACGCTAACCTCGAGAAGGGATTCCGTCTCGCTAGAGCGGATTGCGAGTTCAGGGCACCGCTACCTCCCCACCTAGCACGGCAAATATGATACCAATAATTAGTGTACCTCATCTAGGTACATGATTTATTATACCGATTATATTTTAAAAAAGCAATATTTATTAGCTGTTAATATCTTCTATACAATGTGAGTTTTTTGCTTTCTTAGCCGCCTTTTTTCGCTCACGAAGTTCTTTAAAAAAAGCTGTCAGTATACCGCCGCACTCTTCTCGCAGTACACCGCTCGTTACTTCGCTTTGATGATTAAAACGTTCATCTTGAAGTAAATTCATAAACGTCCCAGCACATCCTGCCTTTGGATCATGTGCACCAAAGACCACCCTCTTAATACGGGAATTAATAATTGCACCCGAACACATTGGGCACGGTTCGAGCGTTACATATAAAGTGGCTTCTTCTAGCCTCCATGTTCCAAGAACTTCACAAGCCTCACGTATTGCTAATAATTCTGCATGAGCCACTGCATTTTGATCCGTCTCACGTAAATTATAAGCTCTAGCGATTACTTCATCCTTCCAAACAACAATCGCACCAATTGGTACTTCTTGAAGAGCACGTGCTTTTTTTGCTTCTTGTAAAGCTATATTCATATAATACGCATCATCTTTCACCATCTATCCCCCCCTTTTATAGGAGTAAAGAGATGCTATCGAGCTAACTATAAAGATTAAACACACATTATCCTGACATATAGGACATCGTATCGCACTATCTATAATGGATGCAAACTTAAAAAAGGAGAATATTTATGAAATGCGCCCTAATTATTATTGATATGATTAATGATTTTAAATTTGCTCATGGCGATTTACTGCTTAAGCATACTAAATCTATTGTTAAACCGATTTTACATATTAAAGAAACCATAAAAAAACAAGGGGCTCCAACCATCTACATCAATGATCACTACAATTTATGGCAAGCTGACTTTGAAAAAATTATCGCCACTTGTCAACATGAACAAAATACAGACATCATTGAACAAATTAAGCCAACAAATGATGATTACTTTTTAATCAAACCAAAACATTCTGCTTTTTACGGTACAGCTCTTCAAACTTTATTACACCAATTAAAGATCGATACTTTAATTTTAACTGGAATTGCAGGGAATATCTGCGTCCTTTTCACTGCCAACGATGCTTATATGCGTGAATATAAAATTTGGGCACCAGAGGACGCAATTGCCTCTGCCGATATACAGGACAATCAATATGCTTTAACGATGATGAATCAAGTGTTAAAAGCAAGTACAGCTAAAAGCCCTCTTATTTCATCTTTTCTCCAATAAAAGAATCCGTTACGTAATGTAACGGATTTTCATACGATTCCATATTTATGCATGCAAGTGTGATTAAAAAATAAATGGAGGAGGTAGAGGGATTCGAACCCCCGCGGGGTTTGACCCCCCTGTCGGTTTTCAAGACCGATCCCTTCAGCCAGACTTGGGTATACCTCCGTGTTGACAGTTAATATAGTACAATGATTCAAAAAGAATGTCAACATCTCGACCAATTTTTTAGCATAAAAAAGATTATCAATGAAATAAAAGGAAATTCACTTCAGCAGCAACATTCGCTAATACATCATTTAAAAAGAGGGACATTACCTTTGACAGATAAGTCCCCTTTCTTTCAAATTAGCTAGGCTTAATGACTTCTACACCACGCATATATGGTCGTAATACTTCCGGAATAATAACACTTCCGTCTTCCTGTTGATAATTTTCCAAAATAGCTGCTACTGTTCTGCCGATAGCTAAACCAGATCCATTTAATGTATGAACAGGCTCCGGTTTTCCTTTCGCATCACGACGGAAACGGATATTCGCACGTCTCCCTTGGAAAGCTTCAAAATTACTACAAGAAGAGATTTCTCGATAACCGCCATAGTTCGGCAGCCATACTTCAAGATCATATTTCTTCGCTGCTGTAAATCCTAAGTCTGCTGTACACATGCTCAATACACGATATGGTAGACCAAGCAGTTGCAACACCTTCTCAGCATGACCTGTTAAGTTTTCAAGTTCTTGATAAGAGTCTTCTGGCTTTACAATCTTCACAAGCTCGACTTTATTAAATTGATGCTGGCGAATCAGACCACGTGTGTCTCGGCCTGCAGACCCTGCTTCAGAACGGAAGCATGCTGTATAAGCTACATAGCTAAGCGGTAAATCCTCTCCATTTAAAATCTCATCACGATGGAAGTTCGTTACAGGCACTTCAGCTGTTGGAATTAAGAAATAATCTTCACTTTCAATACGAAATGCATCTTCCTCGAACTTCGGCAACTGTCCAGTACCTGTCATACTTGTGCGGTTTACCATAAACGGTGTCATTAATTCTTCATAACCATGTTCTTCTACATGTAAATCCAACATAAAACTTGCTAATGCACGCTCTAATCGTGCGCCTAGCCCTTTATAAAAAACAAAACGGCTTCCTGTTACTTTTGCAGCGCGTTCAAAGTCAACAATCCCTAAATCTGTTGCTATA
The DNA here is from genome assembly GCF_042136355.1 of Peribacillus sp. Hz7. Classification (NCBI taxonomy): domain Bacteria; kingdom Bacillati; phylum Bacillota; class Bacilli; order Caryophanales; family Bacillaceae; genus Peribacillus; species Peribacillus sp. Hz7. The sequence goes on along the minus strand of NZ_JBHHJV010000045.1, from coordinate 4,988 downwards.
TCCCAATGCGGCTTTGGTTCAAATGTAAATTGCGAAATTTCTCCCCACTTACGAGCTTCTACGTTATCATCTTCTGTTTCTCCAATTGGAACACTTTCATGCGGAATGTTTGGAATAGATAAGAGAAGCATATCTAACTTCGCTTCTACTTCACGAAGTTCTTCATCTAAACCTTTAATTCGATCTCCCACTTCACGCATTTCGACAATTAACGTATCAGCATCTTTTTTCTCACGTTTTAATACTGCTACTTGTTGAGATACTTCATTTCTTTTACTTTTTAGCTGCTCTACCTCAGCAATTAACTCACGACGTTTCACATCTAATTCTTCAAATGCCCCTAAATCCGTTAAGTCTTCTCCACGATATTGTAGAATACGTTTTACTTCTTCAAAATTATTTCGTAAAAATTTTAAATCTAACATCTTTCTTTCCTCCTATTTATATAGCTTATAGCTTCTGAACGCAAAAAACTCCCGTCCCTATAAAAGGGACGAGAGTTAACCCGCGTTGCCACCCTAGTTGAAGACAATATTTGTCTTCCACTTGTCAAGATAACGGCTTGAACCGAAAGTACTTACTAACCTAAAAGGTGTTCCGTTCTTTACTCAAGGATGGATTCACAAGATGCTTACACCGATTTTCACCAACCATCGGCTCTCTACAGCAAGCTTCTCTTGTTACTATTTCCTGTCATAGCTTTATAAATCAAATTGTTTTTCCATAATGTACTACAATTATTTGCAAGTTGCAACCGTTTTATACGCGAATTCTATTAAAACCATCCTTTAACAGTAGACGCAGCACTTGACCAAATATCAGCGAAGAATCCACCTACTGCACGCATAGAAAGAACAAACCAATTCGCTTTTTCCACTGACTCAGCAGCTACAACGTCTACCTTGACCGCTTTAGCTTCTGGATTCGTGATTGAACCATATGATTCTGCTCCTACTTGAACAGTAATATAACCAAGCTTTTCACCTTTTTTAATCGGCGCTGTTAATTGTCCCTCTTCATTTAACTTACTTTTATCAATAACAAGTTTCGTTTTAACATGATCTTTATAATCATCTTCTACAACTAAATCTAGTGCTTCTTTTGTTTCAATATTAACTACGTCTTCTTTTCCTTTCACAACATCAAGTGACTTATGCCCTTTGACCTGATAGTGTGCAGGAAGAATTTCTTCTTTATTAAACTGATCAAAAGCGTAGTCCATTAATTTAATACTATCTCTAAAACGCTCGTCTTTAGATGTTGATTTCATAACCACTGTAATATAACGTTGCCCATCACGAACAGCTGTTCCAGTATGAGCATACCCGGCAAAATCCGTTGAACCTGTTTTTAAACCATCAACGCCATCATATTCAAAGATTAAACCCGGCAACATCCAATTAAAGTTTGGATATTCTCTACCATCGCGAAATTTCAATTTAGAGATACTTGAGTAATCTAGCGCTTCTGGATAATCATTAATTAACCGATAGGCTAGTAAAGCTACATCCTGCGCTGTCATTACATTTTCTTCATTTGCATCGCCAGACGGATGATTTCCTAGTAAATCAGAATTATTAAGCCCAGTGGAATTTACAAATTTATAGTTTTTTAAACCTAATTCTTTCGCTTTTTTATTCAGTAGTTGAACAAATTTCTTCTCGCTACCAGCAATTTTTTCAGCCAGAGCTACTGTTGCAGCGTTACCAGAGTATACAGCCATCGCACTATATAATTCTTTGACTGTATACTCTTCACCTTGTGTTAAGCCTACATTCGACAAATTCGGCGCTTTGGATAATTTATGTACATACTCATTTATTTGAACTTTTGTATCCCAAGAAATTTTTTTATTATGAATCGCTTCTAACACGATATATTCTGTCATCATTTTAGACATTGAAGCAATACCTAAAACTTTTTCGGCATTTTTTTCATATATAATTTGCCCAGTTTCACCATCAATGATAATCGCTGCTTCTGCTTTTAAGCCTAAATTATCAGATTCAGCTTGAGCTTTCCCCGGTTGATAAGCAAATTGTGACAACGCGAGAACAAAAACGGTCATGAACATCAGGGTCATCTTGCTGATTCTTTTCAATTTCCAATACCTCCACCTTGTAAGCTTTTTAAATAATAGGCAGCTATTTCTAGTCTGCCTCACACACTTTTTTTAGTTTATCATAGAAAAAACAAAAAAAATAGGTAGAGTCATGAAAGACGATACCTATTTTTTTGGTAATTTTTATTCCATCTTTAGCAGGTAGTAAGACCTCCACCAAGGGAGGTTTTACCTTATTGTAAAGAATAGTTCGGTGCTTCTTTTGTAATTTGAACATCATGCGGATGACTTTCTCTTAAGCCCGCACCTGTCATTTTAACGAATTGTGCTCTTTCTTTTAAATCCGTTAAAGTAGGTGTTCCGCAGTATCCCATACCTGAACGAATACCACCGATTAATTGATAAATTGTATCTGCAAGAGGTCCTTTATAAGGAAGACGCCCTTCAATTCCCTCTGGAACGAATTTCTTATTATCTTCTTGGAAGTAACGGTCTTTAGACCCTTTTTCCATCGCTGCAACAGAACCCATACCGCGATATACTTTAAAACGTCGGCCTTGGAAGATTTCTGTTTCCCCTGGGCTTTCCGTAACACCAGCAAGTAAGCTTCCAAGCATTACTGCATCTCCGCCTGCAGCTAAAGCTTTTACAACATCACCAGAGTATTTAATACCACCATCAGCAATAATTGTTTTACCATGTTTGCGAGCTTCTGTTGCACAATCATATACAGCTGTAATTTGTGGTACACCTACACCGGCAACAACACGTGTTGTACAAATTGAGCCAGGTCCGATTCCCACTTTTACAATATCAGCACCTGCTTCGATTAATGCTCGTGTGCCTTCTGCTGTTGCAACGTTCCCTGCGATAATTGTTAATTCAGGATAAGCATCTCGAATTTCTTTAACTTTTCCAAGAACACCTGCAGAATGGCCATGCGCTGTGTCTAATACAATAACATCAGCATGTGCTTTCACTAGCATTTCTACACGCTTCAGTGTATCTTTCGTTACCCCAACTGCAGCTCCAACAAGCAATCTTCCTTGTTTATCTTTAGCTGAGTTCGGGAATTCAATAACTTTTTCGATATCTTTAATTGTAATTAATCCCTTTAGAACACCGTTATCGTCAACAAGAGGGAGTTTCTCGATTTTATATTTTTGAAGAATTTTTTCAGCTTGCTCTAAATTTGTGCCAACTGGTGCTGTCACTAAATTTTCAACTGTCATCACATCAGAAATTTTTAAAGAGAAATCATCAATAAAGCGTAAATCACGATTTGTAATAATCCCAACAAGCTTTTGATCTGTTTCATTATTAACAATTGGCACTCCAGAAATTCGATATTTGCCCATTAAATGCTCAGCATCAAATACTTGATGTTCTGGCGTTAAGAAAAATGGGTCAGAGATAACACCACTCTCAGAACGTTTAACTTTATCTACTTGATCAGCTTGAGCTTCAATTGACATATTTTTATGAATAATTCCTAAGCCACCTTGACGAGCCATTGCGATCGCCATTTCCGCTTCTGTTACTGTATCCATTCCTGCACTAATAATCGGAATATTAAGTTTCAAATTTTCCGCCAACTCTACTTTTAAACTTACATCGTTTGGTAATACCTCCGACTTTCCTGGTACCAGTAACACATCATCAAAAGTTAAACCTTCTTTTGCAAACTTATTTTCCCACATTTCTTTCCCCTCCTGCTAAAAAATATTATTTGTAGGTTATCAACTGGGCATAATACTGTCAAGAACGAATGGAAAAGTTTGATTTTTCTATTAATTTAAAAAATTCAAAGGAGCTGTTATCTTTGTTTATAAACACTGGTTATTTTGATTCCCTTTTGCCTTTTTTTTCAGCATCTTCTTCTCAACTATTTTTAAGAAAACATTATACTCAACTACATATTCCAAATGCAGAACAAAAGAGCTATGAAAATTGCTACCCGTTTATATATTATCTAGAACACGCAAAAACATACTATGAACAAGCAAGTATTGCTCCACCCTCTATACAGCCTACTTTAACGTTCTACGGGTTTGTACAGCTTTTAAAAGCATGTTTACTTACCGTAGACCCTAATTACCCTGAATCGACTTCCTTGCTTGCTCATGGGGTCACAACAAGAAAAAGAAAAAAGCAACAATATGAGTTTTTGAAGGATGAAGTAAAAGTACAAAAAAATGGATTAATCACTTGTTTAGCTGAAAAAATTTTTAATATCAAACAGTTAGAAGGGGAAAAATTCACAATGGAAACACTACTGAAGGAAATTCCAGAAATGCAAATGAATTCGCCTGTTCATTCTTCCAAACAATTCGAAACACTAACTCTTACACATCAAGGCTTTCTACTACCATCATCTATACTCGATCATTATCAAATGACGAGTAGCCGCTTTGTAGAATTCCTTAGTTCTAAAATCAAATTAACTTTATCATTAGAGGAAAATAAAAAGGATCTCATAATTACTCCTAAAGATGTACTGTATTATAATGGAAGCTCGCCGATTCGCTATAATACCTATTCAAAGAACTTTATGCTTTCTCTCAATAAACAGTCACCGTGCTATGTATTGCCTGAATTGCTTCTTCATTATTTAGTTTTATACAATCTAAGTATGATTGCCCGCTATGAAACAGAGTGGTGGTCTGAACTGTTTAAAACAATGCCCAATGATGATTATCCAACCATCATTCAATTTCTTAAAATAACCCCTAGCAAAACTACTTTTTTAGTATCTAAATGGTTAAATGAATTCAATAAAAAAGATCAGCTTCTCAGCTGATCCCATGCTTGCCTGGCAACGTCCTACTCTCACAGGGGGAAACCCCCAACTACCATCGGCGCTGAAGAGCTTAACTTCCGTGTTCGGAATGGGAACGGGTGTGACCTCTTCGCCATCATTACCAGA
>NZ_JBHHJV010000044.1:0-12578 GCF_042136355.1 Peribacillus sp. Hz7 | reverse complement strand
ATCTCAGGGAGCAAGCTCCCATTGATTCGCTCGACTTGCATGTATTAGGCACGCCGCCAGCGTTCGTCCTGAGCCAGGATCAAACTCTCCGATAGAATTTGACTTGCTCATGTTGCACTTTTTAATAGTGTGTGCTCACTTTAAAAATTAACGTTGGCGTTTCTGTTTTGTTTAGTTTTCAAAGAACTAGTTTGTCTTGCTGACAAGAATTGATTATACGCTTTTATTTTCAATTCGTCAATTGTTTTTTTGAAATATTTTTCTTAACAATTATTGAAAATAAAATTGTTTTTTCAATACAACGACTTTTTATAGAAATTAACAGAACTTCTTAGCCGGTTTTTATATAATACTATATTGATATATATAAATCAATACTTAATTTCAAAATACTTTAATCTGCCGCAGAGCAGTCTCCTGCAGATTTCATATAAGGAACAGATTGAATTATATAAAAAAGCTATGATTAAGACTCTTCCTTGTTGCCTATCCCCTGCTCGTCTTCTATATAAAATACGTGAACCATTGCTCTCTTCCATATCATTGAATCCTTTTTTGCTTTATTATTCCTAACACAATTGGAATACCCATTCCAATAATTGTTACAGGCAAAAACCATTGACTAAAGCCGCTAAGTAACTCCCATTTAGAACCCCAACGACCTACCTCACCGAGAGCATTATAATGTGCAGGTACTTCTTCTGGAAGTGTACCCCAAATAATAATTAAAAAAATAAGGGATCCAAGGTAAGTGGAAAATCCAATCATATCCCAAACTCACTCACTCTTTGTCTTTGAAATATTTAATTTCGGCCGCTCCCATGAATATGACACAATTTCACTCTCCTTATTCTACCGAGTAATCCATATTTCTTAGGAAATATTCTATTTATTTTTCAAATGACTTTATCGTCATTTAACAATATATCCTCATCATACAGGAATTAAAAAAATAAGAACAATTCATAATGTTATACACATTATGAATTGTTCTTATCAAGATTTATTTTAAAGCTTTTGTAGCTTTGAAATAAAGTTTAATCAAAAGCACCTCACAAACCGGTATTTTGCGATAAATAAAAAGAATCCATTTTGAAAAAAATTTGATCATTTCTGTGATTCTTATTCCATTAAAGTGCCCGATTGTTGAATACCAAAACAATTTTTATTAGCTATGATTTCTTTGAAGAAAAAGGTATTCCCATTAATTTATTAATTAATAGTGATTGATTCTGTAAACTCATTAATTTCTTTGCTCATTTCCTTATAACGAGTCCAATGAAGATAATGATGTCCCTGTAAAGTAACAATTTTACTAGCAGGGTAATTCGTTAACTGTGTTTCATAAAAAGTTACATTATTTTTACCTTCTTCTGTTACTTTCTCTTCTTTCGTAGTGAAGAATAAAACTGGCATATTAGAAGAGAATTTCATATCAACGGTTTTGTTAATATTACTATTTATTTCGTTCGCTTCATCAACTACATTTTTGTTGTTGCCTTTCCAGGCAGAGATTGCTTTTGTCATCTTTAGATTTTCTTCTGTATAAATACCTTCTTCAGCTATCGGAAGGAAATTGTCCGGAATCAAATACAATGCCAATCTTGCAATTCCTGTTGGTGCCATAAAACCGAAATATTGTGGCATCGCAGGAGCAGCTTCACCAAAATAATTCAACGCTTTTGGCAACGTTGGATCTATTCCTATAATGGCTTTCACTTCTTCTGGGTATGTATTGGCATAATACATACTATAGATTCCCGAAATGGAATGCGGCATCAATATGTATGGACCTTCTATGTTCAATTTTTTGAGAGCAGTTCTTATTTCCTCCACTATATTTTCCACTGTCCGTTCCTTTTTGGTTATATCACTCCATCCATATCCAAAAGGCTCTACCACTACTACCTTATTATCCTTTGCCATTTCATTGATTAAAGGTTCAAAATCCAGTGCTGGTGCTGCAGTTCCATGCCCACTTAATAAAACGATTGTATGATCCCCATTTCCCTTTGTGTAGACGTGCATATTATTCTCATCTACTCCAATTAATTGACCTATTGCTGGATACTTATCTTTTTCATATGCAGTCATAATATTGCTAAAAATGACCCAAACAACCAGTGCGGCTACTATAGCTATTAACATATTCCTTATAAAAATCCAAAATCTAAGTTTCTTTTTAGTTTTTATGATTTTCACTTCTTCCTATGACCTTTTTAACTTCATTTTATCTTGCGAATGAATTCCTTATAATGAGCCTGGGATATATTTCAATCTAAGTCTTGAGGCTTATTATAATTCTGCCATGTTACTATGAGTGCAAAAAATTTCTTCAAATTCTATTATATGAATCCAATTTTCATTAAATTGCTATTCAATAACTATTCGTTATCAATTTTCAATATTTTTGTTATTTTTCATTACATACTAGATATTTTACAATTGGATTATTCTAGTAATAAATTAAGAGGTCTTAGGGGGAATGGATTATGGATACCACTATTAATAAGGTAAAAGAAAAGTTTAACCAAAACGCACTTCAATATGATAATCAACGAAGGAAGTTAATTCCTTGCTTTGATGACTTTTATTCAATTCCAATATCAATTATCGAGACATCCAAGGAAACACCAAGGGTTTTAGACATAGGGGCTGGAACAGGGCTATTTTCTTCCTTTATAAAAGAAAAGTTTCCGAAAGCAAAAATTACACTAATCGATATTCCGAAAATATGTTGGAACAAGCTAAGACTCGTTTTAAAGAAGATGACTATATTGACTATCTAATTGCTGATTATTCTGAGCATAGATTTGAAGATAAGTTCGATATTGTGGTATCTTCACTTTCTATACACCACTTAACAGATGAAGCAAAAAAGAAGTTGTTCGATAATATTTACTTCATATTGAATTCTGATGGGATTTTCATAAATGCTGACCAAGTACTCGGCCATACACCCTTTATAGATTCTATGTATAAAAATGATTGGAAAAATAAGATAAATATGAGTGGTTTAACGGGTAGCGAGATTCAGGCAGCATATGAGCGAACAAAGCTTGATAAGATGACTACACTAGATAATCAAATTAATTGGTTAATAAATAGTGGTTTTAAAGATGTAGATTGTGTCTATAAATACTTTAATTTTGTCGTATTATTCGCTAGGAAGTATTAGTCCAAACACACTAATGACCCCTGGACATCTACTGTTCAGGGGCTTCTCTTTTCTATATGGAATAATCCTTTTTAAAAAATAGAATAAAAAAACATTTTACACCATCTTAATCTTCAACTAAATCCTATAATTGAGTTGCTTAAAGCTTCATTTTACTTTCTGATAATTCCTTCCTTTACTCAACAATCTGGCCCTTTAACGGAATAACTTATTGTCACTCAACAGTTCCTCAATTGATCTTTCAATTCAGATGTTCTTTTTCCTTTCACTATAAAAACACCCCTTTAGATAAAAATATCCAAAGGGGTAAAACGGTACATCTTTTTTTATAAACGGTACGACTTTATTTTAAATCCACAGCTATAACTAATCTCATACCCCTATTACTCAACTGTCACACTCTTCGCCAAATTACGCGGTTTATCCACATCGCATTCGCGGTGAAGTGCTGCGTAGTATGCAATGAGTTGGAGAGGGATTACAGAAATAAGCGGTGTTAATAGTTCATGCACTTTTGGAATAACAAAACGATCGTCTTCTTCTTCCAATCCCTTCATAGAAATAATACATGGGTTCGCACCACGAGCGGCAACCTCTTTCACATTTCCACGAATGCTTAAGTTCACACCTTCTTGCGTTGCAAGCGCAACAACCGGTGTACCTTCTTCGATTAATGCAATCGTGCCGTGTTTTAACTCTCCACCAGCAAAGCCTTCTGCTTGAATATATGAGATTTCCTTTAACTTCAATGCCCCTTCTAAACCTACATAGTAGTCTAAAGAGCGGCCGATAAAGAAGCAGTTACGTGTCACAGATAAGAATTCACGAGCAATAGCTTCCATTTCTTCCTTCGAATCACAAAGAGCAACCATAGCTGTTGCTACCATTCCAAGCTCTTTTACAAGATCGAAGTCTATCTCCTCATTGCGGAACTTTGCCACTACATTAGCTAAGATAGCAAGTACCGCTACTTGAGCTGTATAAGCTTTTGTAGACGCTACTGCAATTTCTGGACCTGCATGTAAAAGTAACGTAAAGTCCGCTTCACGAGAAAGCGTAGAGCCTGGTACATTTGTAATCGTAAGAGCTTTATGGCCTAACTCCTTAATTGCCACAAGAACGGCACGGCTATCCGCCGTTTCACCACTTTGTGAAATGAAGATAAATAACGGTTTTTCTGATAAAAGCGGCATATTGTACGTAAATTCCGAAGCCACATGCACTTCTACTGGAATTTTCGCCATTTTTTCAATGAACTGCTTACCAATTAAACCAGCGTGATAACTTGTTCCACAAGCAACGATATAGATGCGGTCCGCTCCGCTTACAGCTTCTGCAATATTGAAGTCAATCATAAGCTCATCGTTTTCATTTTGGTAAGCTTGAATAATTTTACGAATAACAGCTGGCTGCTCATCGATTTCTTTAAGCATATAGTGCGGATACGTTCCTTTTTCAATATCACTCGCATCTAGCTCTGCTGTATAGGGTTCACGTGAAACCTCTTCATTGTTTAAGTTTTTAATCGTTACATCTTCTTTTGTCACAACGACCATTTCTTTATCCATTAGTTCTAAAAATTGATCGGTTACTTGCAACATTGCCATTGCATCAGAAGCGACTACATTAAAGTCCTCACCCACACCAATTAATAATGGGCTTTTATTTTTTGCTACATAGATGACCTCAGTATTCTCAGCATCTAATAACGCTAGAGCATAAGAGCCTTTTAATAAGGTTAATGTATGACGAAATGCTTCCTCAACATTTCTTCCTTCGTTTACGAATTTCTCAATTAATTGAACAATTACTTCTGTATCTGTATCACTTTTAAACGTTACATCTTGTAAATACTCACGTTTTAAAATCGCATAGTTCTCAATAACTCCATTATGAACAAGTGTAAATCTTCCTGATGCACTTTGGTGCGGATGCGCATTATCTTGACTCGGTACACCATGAGTTGCCCAGCGCGTATGTCCAATTCCTGTATGTGCTGACACATCTCGGTCCACTTCAGCACGTAAATCCGCAATACGGCCTTTTTCTTTAAAAATGGTTACACCTTCTTCATTTTTAACAGCAATACCTGCTGAATCATATCCACGATATTCAAGCTTTTCTAAACCTTTTAATAAAATCTCCTTCGCATCTTGAAGGCCAGTATAGCCAACGATTCCACACATAGTGATGTTCCTCCAAACCGGTTGGAGGAGGTAAGCATGTATCAGACGGGCTTTGCACATACTTACCCCCTCACCTCATTATTTTTTAAATTTTACTGTTTGTGCATTTTCCACCCTTTGTGCAGCAAGTTGCCCCGCTGTTTTAAGATGAAAATTACGACGGTTGTGCACATTCAACCGGGAGGCATCCGCCGATTGTTCGATAAACCTCCCCCTCGTCAACTAAGCCATCGTTTCGTCCAGACTTAGTTCAGGCGCTTGTAAAACTACTATATTATATTATTACCTTTCCCCTCCTCCTGCTTTTTAATTGACAAATATTAGAAAGCATAGAAAACAGGATAAGCATATCGTAAACAAAACTAAACAAAAGGTCAATCTTATATTACTTTTTCACCTCATAAAATGACTTAAGGAGCATTCATTTTCCATAATCTCTAATTTGATCTAAAGTGATTCTTTTGAACCATATAACATAAAAATATGCATAGAAGGCAAATTTGTGCCTCTTATGCATATTTTTAAAACATATCTTTGTAAAAATTTTCTTATTCAGCCAATCCCATTTCAACTTGTACAACAGTGACGATTCGATCAACATAGCGTGTACATTCTTCAGAAGTCGGGGCTTCTGCCATAACACGCACAAGAGGCTCCGTTCCTGATGGTCGAACTAAAATACGTCCGTTTCCATTCATCTCCGCTTCCACTTCTCGAATGACTCCTTGCACTTTTTCATTCGCTGTAACACCATGTTTATCGCTCACACGTACATTCACAAGTGTTTGTGGATACTTCTTCATTTCGCCAGCTAATTCAGATAACGGTTTCTTCGTTTCACTCATAATATTAACGAGTTGTAAACCGGTTAATAAGCCATCTCCTGTTGTATTATAATCTAGGAAAATAATATGACCTGATTGTTCTCCCCCTAGATTGTAGCCGCCCTTTTTCATTTCTTCAACAACATATCGGTCTCCAACAGCCGTTTGTGCGCTATTTACACCATGTTCCTCTAATCCTTTATAGAAACCAAGATTACTCATTACCGTCGAAACAACTGTGTTATGTTTCAAACGATTTTGTTCCTTTAAATACTTGGCACAAATATACATAATTTGATCGCCATCTACGATATTTCCTTTTTCATCAACAGCGATAATGCGATCACCATCACCATCAAATGCCAGTCCTACATTCGCACCTTTTTCAAGAACAAAGGAAGCCAATGCTTCTGGATGCGTCGAGCCCACACCTTCGTTAATATTTAAACCATTTGGTGAAGCCCCCATTGTCGAAACATCTGCATCTAAATCGGCAAATAAATGTGTCGCAAGAGAAGATGTCGCACCGTGAGCACAATCCAAAGCAATATGAATACCTGTAAACTCTTCATCCACAGATTGTTTTAAGTACTGAATGTATTTTTGGCCACCTTCGAAGTAATCATTGACATGTCCTAGATCTCCACCAACTGGACGTGGCAGCTCATCTTGTTCTGAATCAAGCAGCGCTTCTACTTCTGCTTCCTGCTCATCTGTCAGCTTAAACCCATCTGGTCCGAAAAATTTAATCCCATTATCCGCAACTGGGTTATGCGAAGCAGAAATCATGACACCTGCTTCAGCACTTAACGCTTTTGTTAAATAGGCCACACCAGGGGTTGAAATGACTCCTAAGCGCATTACTTCGGCACCAATAGATAATAAGCCTGCTACCAGTGCGCCTTCTAACATATGGCCAGAAATACGCGTATCACGTCCGATTAAAACTTTCGGAGTTTCGGCATGCTTCGTTAATACATACCCGCCAAAACGACCTAACTTAAATGCTAATTCAGGAGTTAACTCGCTGTTCGCCACACCCCTTACTCCATCTGTACCAAAATATTTACCCATCTAAAATCGCTCCTTCTTTGAATCGTTTCTATTGTATAAACGCCTGTAAGCGTAGACTATGTTTCTTCCTTTTGAGTAATGGAGACTGTTGCGGTTGATGATGAGAGTTCCCATTCCACATTGTCAGGTACTTTAACAGATAACGGTACATCATGCTTACCTTCTGTTAATTGACTAACATCTGCCGTCACGACTATGTCATTCACTGTTATATTCTTTAAGTATTGGCTAGCTCCCATCAGCGTAATATCCGTCGTTTTAGGTTCTACCTCTACTTCCTGATTCTCATCCAACCCAGTAATCCCAATTATGAGGTTAGTTAGTTTTTTAGATTCAACCGCTACCTCTTGTTCTTCTTCTTGCTGCTCCTGTGGCTCCTGCGTTTGTTCCTCTTCGTCAGGTTCTATTTGTTCTTCTTGTTCTTGATCTTCTTTTTCTTTTTCTTTTTCTTCTTCATCCACTACATGATCCGTTTGGACTTTCACTTTAACCGTGCTTACTGACATTTTCTTCACATCATCAGGCTGTGGCAGTTTGACCTCTAATTCCGTATTGCCGGTCACTTTTGAAATATCAACATCTACATTAATATTGTTAATGTTTTTTAGATCCTCTTCTTTTCCGTATACCGTTACCTCTTTTGGATTAACTGATAAACTCTTAATTTGAATTCCATCTTTGGCCTTCCCTTTTTGAACAGCATTAATTTTAACTGTCTTAGATGGTATACTAATCGGCAAAGTAACGTTAACACTTGCTGGTTCAATAACGACATCCAGATTATTTAAATTGCGGTCTAAAGCTCGAACAGTTGCTTTACCGTTTACTGTCTCTTTAACACCTTTATTTAAACCAATCATGGCTTTCACATAAGAAATTTGTTCAATCGTTTCCTTAGCCCCCGTAACTTTTACTGTTTGTGGACTAACGGTCGGCGGTTCTGCTGAGTATCCATCGGCTAACGCAGAGGGGTCATATTCAGCTTCAACTGGGAATTCTTTCGTGACCCTCTCTTGAATGTTCACTTCGACATACTCCGGCTCAATTGTTGCCACTAGTTTTTCATTTAGATCGCTAATTTTAAACGTTACAGTTCGACTTCCTATCGTAATATTGGGGTCAGAAAGATCGACATACACTTTGAAGTCACGTTGATTTTTCGCAGCTGTAACAAGTGCCTTAGCCCCTTTCAAGGTCACATCAACATTATCAGGCATACCGCTGACAACCAGGTTTTCCATGTCATAGTACACTTCAACCGGGACGTTCTCAATCGTCTCCGTAGCGATATCAGGAGAAGTTGAAAATCCAATTGACTTTTTATCAGACTTCAACTCAAAGTTCGCTGAAATAAACAGTAAAACAGCAATCACAAACGACGCGATTCTAACAAACCATTTATTCGCCATGAGTTTATCCATTCTTCTTCCCCCTCCAGCTCAAGATTCCTGAGGAAGTAGGCTTGTTTTTATTTAATACAAGTTCATTTATCAGCATTTCTTTAAATGCATCCTGATCTAAATTACGATACAGCTCACCATTTTTAGTCAGTGAAATACTCCCTGTTTCTTCCGAGACAACAATGGTTAAACAATCGGTTACTTCACTAATACCAATTGCCGCTCGATGACGTGTACCTAATTCTTTCGAAATAAAAGGACTTTCCGATAACGGCAAATAACAAGCCGCTGCAGCCACTCTATTATCTTGTAGGATTACCGCACCATCATGAAGCGGGGTATTGGGAATAAATATATTAATCAATAGTTCCGACGTAATATGCGATCCAAGCGGAATACCTGTTTCAATGTAGTCGCTTAAACCGGTCCCTTTTTCAATTGAAATTAAAGCTCCAATCCGTCTTTTTGCCATATAGGCAGAAGCTTTCACAATTTCTTCTACCAAATGCTCTTGCTCATCCTCTTCTGGCATATTATTTCGTGAAAAAAGGCTTCCTCGTCCTAACTGTTCAAGAGCACGTCTTAATTCTGGTTGAAAAATAATCAAGATAGCCAAAACCCCCCAGGTCATAACCTGTTCCATTAACCACCCTAACGTATTTAAACCAAGCAAACTACTCAAGCTGCGCACAACCACAATAACAAAAATTCCTTTTAACAGTTGAACAGCCTTTGTCCCACGAATAATGTTAAATATCTTATATATTAAAAACCAAACGAGGAAAATATCTAATAAATTTACTACGTAATCCCAAAATGTTAAATCGGGTAATGCCATATTATTTCCTCCAGTCAATAAAACACTTAACCTATGTAAGCACAAATATCACGAACCTTTTTAGTATACCATTTTCCATATCATAATCCTAAATTTAATACAATCGGAAAAGGCAAATCCACCTGAAGCACTAGCTTCAGGCAGATTCGCTACCTAGTTCTCCTCGCCTGATTTTTCTCCTGCTTCTGGGTACACAATAGACTTCACTGTATGTTTTATCTTAAACCATAGCCATTCAAAAGCTTGATCGATTTCTTCAATCTGCCCCGTAACATTCCCGGCTGCAGCCATATATTGTTGACCATTGATAACAGTCACATCACCATCCACTTGACCTTCAATACGAATGTCCCCATTTTGGACAACGATATCTCCCTCAACGGTCTTCCCCTCTGGAACAATGACAGTTTCACCTTCTACAATTAAATTCGGTTGCTTCGATACAGAAAATCGTTGATCTTCATTATAAGTCGAAAAAACGGAACCTGTCATAAGTAAAACAAACAAGGACGCTGCTGTTAAAAGTGGATGTTGCTTAAACCAGCGCTTGGCCCCTACTTGTTTTTTCTCCTTAGGAAGTTGGGCCATAACTCTAGCTGTAAAGTCATCAGGTGCTTTAATATGGGACGTGCTTTGTACGAGAGCAACTGCCTTTTTCATCTCATGAAAATACTCTCGACATTCAGAACAGGTTTGTAAATGACTCCGTAAAATTTCTTGATGCTCTGACGTAATGTCTTCATCTAAATAATCGTGCATATATTCAATGATATCCTCATGGCAATTCAAAATACTCACCTTCTTTTTAAAAATGGCGCAGTTGTTTTCGCAAAGCTTCACGACCGCGATGTATCCTCGTTTTGACTGTACCGACTGGTAAATCCAATATGTCGCTAATTTCCTTCAATGATAGTTCTTCAATATATTTCAAAACGATAACCGATCGATATTTTTCTGGCAACTTTGTGATTTCTGCCTGAATAGATTCTTGAAGCTCTAATGATGCCACTTCCTCTTCTGGCTTCAATGTATCTGAAGCAATCTGCGAATACATATTCAATCCCTCTGTACCAGCTACTTCAGCATCTAAATGATAATCTGGCTTCTTCTTTCGAAGTCGATCAATACAGAGGTTCGTTGCAATTCGATATAACCATGTTGAAAATTTCATGTTAATCTTAAAGCTATGGATATTTACAAAGGCCCTCACAAACGCTTCTTGAGCTAAATCCTCTGCTTCATGCCTATTCCCCAGCATCCTAAAGCAAAGTTGAAAAACTTTATCCTTATATAGTTCAACAATTTCTCCAAATGCGTTTTGATCCCCTTTTAGAACTTGATTAATTCTTTTTTTTATAAGTGCTTCCATCCTGTTTCTACCCCCGCTCATGCGGCTATACGATAAGTACGAATCGTAAGCTAAAAGGTTTCAAAAATTTCCCCATTTTAATTTTAACAAAGTTTTTACCAGTCTGTTCAATAAAATACAAATGAACGAACATAAAAAAACAGCAACTTCATGACTCGGAAGTTACTGTCCTCTTAAACTAACTTATAAAAGCTTTTCTCCTAACAGCGAGCCCATCAACGCGACTGCAAGTACTGCCGTTTTATTTCGTTCATCTAAAATCGGATTTACCTCAACTAACTCTGCAGAAGTAACTAATTGAGACTCTGCCAACATCTCCATGGCTAAATGACTTTCCCGATAACTAACCCCTCCATTAACAGGTGTCCCTACCCCTGGGGCATCTGCGGGGTCTAGCGCATCTAAATCTAGAGATAAATGAACGCCGTCTACTCGCTCACTTAAGTATGTAATACATTGCTCCATAACTGTCGCCATTCCTAAACGGTCAATTTCATGCATCGTATAGACTTTAATTCCTTTTTCCTTAATCAACTTCTTCTCGCCTTCGTCAAGCGATCGAGCGCCAATAATCACAATATGTTCTGGCTTAACCTTAGGCGCATACCCTTGTATATTGACTAAATCTGGATGACCAAGCCCTATACTAACAGCTAGCGGCATTCCATGTATATTACCAGAAGGGGAAGTTTCCTCTGTATTTAAATCTCCATGGGCATCAAACCAAATTACACCTAAATTTTGATAATGCTTTGCTACCCCAGCCAAAGTGCCGATACCAATGGAGTGATCCCCTCCCAACACAAGCGGAAATGAATGATTCTTCATAATTTCATCTACTTTATCTGCTAATAATCGATTTACCTCGGTAACAACCGGTAAGTTTTTTAAATTAGAGTGTGAAGGAATTCTATTAGCAGTGCGACTAATGATAATATCCCCCAAGTCTTCCACTTCAAGTTGCAGATCCTTAAAACGCTCAACAATCCCAGCATACCGGATCGCGCTTGGCCCCATATCTACCCCTCTTCGTGTTTGACCAAGATCCATAGGAACACCGATTAATGATATTTTCTCTATATTCATCCCATCTCCCCCTCTTTTCCATTTTATAACTGAAAAGATAAATGGTTCAACTTAACAAATTGATGTATAAAGATACAAACACAAAAAAGTCTTAAACTATATTAGTTTAAGACGAAATTATGGTGTTATGTAGTTAATGGTGGAGCCTAGCGGGATCGAACCGCTGACCTCCTGCGTGCAAGGCAGGCGCTCTCCCAGCTGAGCTAAGGCCCCATATGAAATTTAAAAAATGGCTGGGCTAGAAGGATTCGAACCTTCGCATGACGGAATCAAAATCCGCTGCCTTACCGCTTGGCTATAGCCCAATATATGAATAAAAAACGCCTATAATTTTATAAGATGGTGGAGGGGGGCAGATTCGAACTGCCGAACCCGAAGGAGCGGATTTACAGTCCGCCGCGTTTAGCCACTTCGCTACCCCTCCATATATATGTGGGAATGGTGCCGGCAAGAGGACTTGAACCCCCAACCTACTGATTACAAGTCAGTTGCTCTACCAGTTGAGCTACACCGGCATATAAATGGTGGAGGATGACGGGATCGAACCGCCGACCCTCTGCTTGTAAGGCAGATGCTCTCCCAGCTGAGCTAATCCTCCAAAATGGTGACCCCTACGGGATTCG
>NZ_JBHHJV010000043.1:0-13123 GCF_042136355.1 Peribacillus sp. Hz7 | reverse complement strand
CTCAGGGAGCAAGCTCCCATTGATTCGCTCGACTTGCATGTATTAGGCACGCCGCCAGCGTTCGTCCTGAGCCAGGATCAAACTCTCCGATAGAATTTGACTTGCTCATGTTGTACTTTTTTAATAGTGTGTACTCACTTAAAAAATAAACGTTGGCGTTTCTGTTTTGTTTAGTTTTCAAAGAACTACGTCACCTTAGCGACATTCGTTATCATAACATAACTTCTCAAAGTTAGTCAATAACTTTTTTAAAATATTTTTCACACTAGAAATTAACTTAAACATCTACTTCCATCTTCGTTAATTTCTCAACACCTACTAAAAAATTATTTATAGAATTCGTAGTAGGAATTACAATGTTACTATTTTAACATAAAAAAGTCAACCTCTTTTTAAAAGTACTTTTTATCAACTTTTATTATTCGTTAACTTCTTAAAAATCATTTATTTGGCTAGAACCCCTTAACGGGAATTACAATATTACTATTTCAACATAAAGAAGTCAACATCCTTTTGAAAAACTATACTCTGATGAAACTTTTTTTGTATGTCGCCTTACTATAACGAACAAGATAAGAGAAATCCTTTATATTTCTGAAATAAAAATACAAGTGAACGGAGACTTAATGAATGGAACAGATTAAACAGTTGCTGCGCGATTACGGCTATCCTGAAGAAGAAATTCCAAATGTATTGAAAGAGCTCGGAACAACAGACTATGAACAGATAGAAAAAAGCATCATGCCTTATCGCGACATAACAGCTAATAGAGATAACCAAGACCGATTCTAGTTTTACGAGCCCTCACCTTAAGGAATATGAACAGGAAAGCCTAATGAGTAGGTGGGGGTAGTTCAAATTACGACGTCAACCACGTTCTTCCTCTTCAGCCTCAATGTATTTAAATGCTGTTTACTTCTCTTTTGTATAGTGAAGAATGATTATGAGGTGATAAAGATGGAGATTTTTTTAATTTTGGGCAGTATCATCGCTCCCGCACTAATGATTATACTTCAAAGAAAATGGTTTAAATTTCGGATTATTTTTCATGTAGCAGCGGTTTTATCAGCACTTATTTTTGGGAATATCGCTTCTATCTCCATCCATCAAATCATCGAAGATCAAACAGTATTCATGACCAATATCCACGCTTTATTTCTCAACCCTCTTTTCTTACTAACAGGGGTATATTTAGGCATATATCTACTCTATACGCTTGCTTTACATACATTGAATGATATCAGTCATTCAAATTAAAAAGCGGATTTATTTTGTTACTATTCTCCAATTACTCTTGCGCCAGTTTTCTTGGGCCTTCTTTATTTGAAAGGAAGATATATCCCGTCACTATGCGCACAAGTTCCCCCTTCGCTAATCTGAAGAAATAATACTCCACCAAAAATATAGAATTTTTATTGAATTGTGACTTTCCTCACTGTATAATTACTTTAAAAGAACTAAGTTCACTATTGTGGAAGAAAGAAGCCCTTTTGCCCCTTACTGATAGTCATACATTTAAAGAAACATTACGAACAAAGAGTTTTACAAGTATAAAGCAGGTTCATACTAATACTCTACTAAAACTCAAAACTTCAACCGCTTTTATTCTAAAATCTGTTCCTTATTTCAAGGACAATGACATAGTTAGAATAAAGGCGGTTATTTTTATTGTTAAGTACATTAATTTTCTAGACTGTAGCATGTACGTGTTTATTAGTTATGTATGGTTTAAGTATGTAATTATTAAAAATTATGCAAACGGCCGCTTATCCACTCGGATCAAACTTAATGTTTTTAATTACATAATACAAGGTATGATAAGCATAGGGTTTTATAACGGACCGTAGTAAGCTTCTACAAAGGGGCTGGTTGCTTTGCATAGACGTAAAAATATGCCTCTCATCCTTATTTTGTGTGTTTTCTTGCTCATATTCCTTGTCGTCAATGCTATCCGCAACATTAAAGTTTACATTGTATATAGTTCAGGTATTATGCCTTTATTATTTATAGGGCTCATAATCTTAATTGTTGCTATTCTTTATTTTAAACGTTCCTGAATAAGAAGCCAAAGGACTACCCCTTCCTTTTCTTGTTTTCTAGATTTTGTCCTTCAAGTTCCTGATGAAGGACGTTTCCCTGACCGGATTTCTCACTTTTGTCCTTCATAGCCCTAATGAAGGACGTTTCCCTGGCCAGATTTCTCACTTTTGTCCCTCATAACCCTAATGAAGGACATTTTCCTGCCCGAATTTCTCATTTTTGTCCTTCATAACCCTGATGAAGGACATTTTCCTGCCCGAATTTCTCATTTTTGTCCTTCATAACCCTGATGAAGGACATTTCCCTGCCCGAATTTCTTAATTTCGTCCTTCATACCTCTGATGAAGGACGTTTCCCTGACCGAATTTCTTAATTTCGTCCTTCATACCTCTGATGAAGGACGTTTCCCTGACCGGATTTCTCACTTTTGTCCTTCATAACCCTAATGAAGGACGTTTCCCTGACCGAATTTCTTAATTTCGTCCTTCATAACCCTAATGAAGGACGTTTCCCTGACCGAATTTCTTAATTTCGTCCTTCATAACCCTAATGAAGGACGTTTCCCTGACCGGATTTCTCATTTTTGTCCTTCATAACCCTAATGAAGGTCATTTCCCTAGCCGGATTTCTCGTTTTTGTCCTTTAACTCACTTTAAAGACAGCAAAAAAGGAATTATCTAAGGAGAATAATCGTTCAACTAAACGGAGGGGCTGCCCCGAAAGCCATTTTTCATGACTTTTGGGGCAGCGCTTTTTCATTTCCATGAAAGTGAATCACGCTCAATACTCAAACAGGCTACGAATAGCCCACCCCATAGGCAGCATAATAAAAGGAAAAGGAGGCGATTTTGTGGAAAAAGAGGTTATCATCGAAGAATTAAATACTTTATTAAGAGGTACATATATGGGAATACGTTCGTTTGAACATTATATCCAAAAGGTAGACGATGAGGAGCTAAAGAAAACATTTCAGTCTATGCAGCAGGATGTAAAGCTGAGTGCTCAACAAATAGCGGAACGAATTCAGAATCTAGGTGGAGTTCCCGCCGACGATGAAGGTGTCTCTGGATCCATGCACAGCTTTATGCATAAAGTCATGCTTCCTGATGATACAAACAAGATTATTAAGGATGCCTTAGAAGGATTAGATAACTACGGCGTTCAGTATTCCGAGGAACTTGTAAAGGGTGATTTAGATCCAGAAAGTAAAAAAATCGCTGAAAAAGTGATTGATACTAGCCGAAGACAGGTTGAAGAATTACGGTATTTATTACATTAATAATCCCGTCAGATTAGTGTTTTCCCTAGAAGGAATCAACTGTTCAATAAATGTTAATTTCTTCTAGGTAACTGAACACAAAAGCCCTCACCTTGTATCCAATATATCTAACGTTTGTTAGTATATAGTATGTCTAACTGAAAGGAGGAAAAGGCCCAGTGGATAACAAACTAGCATTGCTATTGATTGGTGCAGGGGCCTCGTTATGGGGAATTATCGGTCTATTTGTAACCTCTCTTTATGAAATGGGCTTTTCGCCGATACAGGTTGTTACAATTCGCGCCTTATCCGCAACTTTATTTTTAGTACTTTATATCACTTTTAAGAATCGCCAACTTTTAAAAATCAAAATAGCTGATAGTAAATATTTTATCGGAACCGGCATTTTTAGTTTTGTCCTGTTTAATTGGTGTGTGTTTAGCGCGATTAAAGAAACATCTATTTCAGTTGCGACCATTCTTCTTTACACAGCACCTGCCTTTGTCACTATTTTTTCAAGATTCATTTTTAAAGAATTACTAACGACAAGAAAAGTTTTAGCCTTACTTATAACTTTTATCGGTTGCTCATTTGTTATTGGCATCCTCCCAAATACGAATGAATCCATCTCACTATATGGACTCATTCTCGGACTTGGTTCAGGTCTTTTTTATGCCCTATACAGTATATTCGGGAAATTTGCGCTCAGAAAATATAACTCTTTAACCGTTACTGCCTATACGTTTTTGTTCGCAGCTATTGCAGTAACCCCTTTTAGTGGATTGTGGCTCGTGGTTCCTTTATTTTCAGATATAAAAGTATGGCTGTACATAATAGGTCTTGGCTTTCTCTCAACTATGCTGCCCTTCATTTTTTATACAAAAGGATTAAACACAATAGAATCAAGCCAAGCATCTATAATCGCTACAATTGAACCGGTCGTTGCATCTCTAGTAGGTTTTTTAATTTTCCACGAAAAATTGAATGTATGGCAATACTTCGGGATATTTCTAGTGATTGCGGCTGTCATTATTGTTCAAGAAACATCAAAAAAGACTAAAAAATCCGTGATTTCTAATGAGTTATCTCTATAAACTTGAAAATCAGCGTAATGTAAATAATATTAGACTACTATAAATATCTATGTTAAAATTCTCATTAATTTCAAATTTTAGATACTAATGGTGTGATTTCTCTTAGAAGATATCACTTAAAAGGGAAGTCGGTGTAAGTCCGACGCTGTCCCGCAACTGTAACGAGGAGTTCTATGACGATATGCCACTGTTTTAAAATGGGAAGGCTGTCATAGTGACGATGATTCGAAGCCAGGAGACCTGCCACTTAGTTTTCACCTGTAATGCCCACGAGGATGTAAGCAATTACGGACAATAAACAAGGCATATTTCTGTCTTTTGTTGATCATTTTGTTAAATCTAGGGTATTTCTATGCAAATCTTTTGCGTAGAGTACCCTTTTTTTATTGCTTCATACTCACTATTTTTTAATAGGAGTTACTAAACCATGACTAATCAAACACCATTCTCTAACAAAAAATTTATCCTCTTTTCCATCATTCTACTTCTAATTTTAGGTATTTCTATCACCCTGTCCATTATGATTGGATCCGTTTCTGTTACACCGGTGTATGTGTGGAAAGTTATTCTTTCTAAAATACCACTTTTACAAAATCTGATAGAGACAGATTGGAGTCGCTCACAAGAAATTATTATTTGGCAAATTCGTGTACCACGTGTGCTCCTTGCTGCTATTGTTGGTGCAGGATTGGCCATTGCAGGGGCTGCCATCCAAGCACTCGTGCGTAATTCCATTGCGGACCCATATATTTTAGGAGTTTCATCTGGGGCGACAGTTGGTGCGACTGCTGTCTTAATTTTAGGCGCCTTTTCATTTTTGGGAATTTACGCCCTTTCTGCAGCCGCTTTTATAGGTGCTTTTATTTCCGTATTATTTGTTTTTTTCTTGTCCCGTGTCGGCGGACGAATTTCTATTATTCGACTTTTACTAGCAGGAATTGCTGTGTCCCTTATACTGTCCGCTATTTCAAATTTTATTTTAATGATGTCGACACGAGAAGGCGGCATTAAAGCCGTCATGTATTGGATGATGGGGAGCTTAGCAGGTGCCAAATGGAGCTATTTACTCATCCCTACGATTACTTTTATATGTGTATTCATATTGCTTTGGCTCCATTATCGCCAGTTAAATTTATTACTGCTTGGAGAAGAGTCCGCAGTAACGTTAGGAGTTAACCTGCAGCGGTTCCGAATGCAACTGATTCTATTAGTATCTCTACTAACAGGTGTACTCGTCGCTGTTAGTGGTTCGATTGGGTTTGTCGGTTTAATTATTCCGCATATCGTACGTTTAATCGTTGGTTCCAACTATAAATACGTCATTCCGATTAGCGCATTGTTGGGAAGTATTTTTTTAGTATGGGCAGATGCACTTGCACGAATTCTAATTGCTCCAGAAGAAATGCCAATTGGAATTATTACAGCTATTTGTGGAGGACCATTCTTCATTTGGTTACTGCGCCGTAACAATTATTCTTTCGGGGAAGGAGATTAAAAGATATGACATTACAAGCCAACCATCTATCATACTCCATTCATGATAAGCAAATCTTGCATGAAGTGAGCATTCAAGTGAAGGAGCAGCAATTTGTGGGCTTAATCGGTCCTAATGGCAGCGGAAAATCGACCCTGCTTAAAAATTTGTACCGTCTATTAAAACCAGAAAGCGGCACGGTCTTATTAAATGAAAAAGATATTTTCAAGCAATCAAGTAAAATCATTGCTAAAAGTTTAGCCGTTGTTGGGCAGGAAACCCCTATCGTTTTTGATTTTCAAGTGCGTGATTTAGTCAGTATGGGACGAACCCCTCATAAAAAGTTGTTTGAAATCGATCACCAAAAAGATATTCAAATTGTAAAAGAGGCCCTATCCCAAACAGGTATTGCTCATTTGGAAACACGCAACTTTAGTTCCCTTTCAGGAGGTGAGAAAAAACGTGTCATGGTGGCCCGCGCCCTCGCTCAGCAAGCGAATATACTGATTCTGGATGAACCGACGAATCATTTAGATATTCAGCACCAGTTACAGCTGATGGACTTAATTCAAACTTTACAGTTGACTGTTATCGCTGCTTTGCATGATTTAAATATAGCTGCCATGTATTGCGACCAAATCTATGTATTGCAACATGGGCGTATCGTTCGTTATGGAACACCAGAAGAAGTACTCACACCCGAGTTACTGCGTGATGTATTTGGTGTATACGCCGAGGTTCAACAACATCCACTTACGGGCAAGCCGCATCTAACCTATATATCTGAACAATTTCTCAAGGCAGCTCCGAAGGAAACTTCGTCTATAATAATCTAAATCAAGGGAGAAAAATGATGAAAACATACAACAAATTTTTGAACATATGTCTTTCTGCTATACTACTAATCGTTTTAACTGCGTGTGGCAGCTCGACAGAACAAAGCAGTAATGTAAAAGAGGATACAGAAAATGAAGTCACGATTGTTAATAATGATATTACAACTGTTTACACAGAAGCACCTAAACGCGCCATTAGCTTAAACCAACATGTGACAGAAATCATGCTAGCATTAGGTTTAGAAGACTCAATGGTTGGTACAGCTTATTTAGATGATAAAATTTTGCCTTCTCTCCAAGAGGACTATGATCAAGTACCCGTGTTGGCGAAAGAATACCCAACAAAAGAACAGGTTATTGATGCAGAAGCAGATTTTGTATATGCAGGATGGACAAGTGGTTTCTCTGAAAAAGGAATTGGTACACAAGAAGAATTGAAGGAATTAGGGATCCATACATATCTCCATAAATCGTCAGATATGACAAGCCCAACACTTGAGGATATTTTTGAAGATATTCAAAATATCGCGAAGATCTTCCGTGTTGAGGAGCGCGGGGATGAACTTATAGCCCAAATGAAAGCCGATGTAGAGAAAGTACAAGCTAACTTACCAGAGGTTGATGAGAGAGTAAACGTCCTTATTTACGATAGTGGTGAAAAAGAAATTTTTACAGCGGGCCAAAACTTTATGAATGAGATTACGAAGCTTGCAGGCGGCCATAATATCTTCTCCGATATAAAAGATGGTTGGGTAACTGTATCTAAAGAAGATGCAGTAGCGCGTGATCCAGAAGTCATTGTCGTTATCGATTATGGTGACACTAGTGCAGAAAGTAAAATTGAATTTTTAAAACAGGATCCAGCCTTAAAAGAAACACCAGCGGTTCAAAATGAACATTTTGTCATTTTACCACTTTCAGCAGCATCTGAAGGCATACGCGCAGCACAAGCCATTGAAATTTTAGCAAAAGGATTTTATCCAGAAAACTTTAAAAAGTAAATACTGTCAAAAAGCATAAAGAGAATGATATTTTTCTTTATGCTTTTTCATATTAATAAACATTACACTCATCCTAGTCCCCTCGTTGAATCAAACTACTCCCCATAATACCTGTACGAAATGATTCCCTCTGAGTTTAAAGCAGATTTTTTATTTATAGGTGTATAAAAAATTGATAGTTTGGTAATGATATAGATAAGGAAGTTATGTTAAAGGAGGCAAAATGATGTCAAGAGAAAGCCAATTAATGTTGTCTAATTTCATTGATAAAAACCAATTTAATCTAAACTCTTACCTCACATGTTTGTTTCATCAATTTTATAATAACCTTCCTAATCAACCTAAGAAATAAGATAAATCAACCGGATATAAATAACATAAAACTGCTGATAAAAGTATTTGAATTTTCTGAAAACTATTGTTATAATAAAAAAAAGGTCAAGGAGTTGATTTTCAATGAAAAAGAATTTGCTTAGCACACCAACAATTAATGAGGTAAACATTATGGACTCTGAACTTGCTGAAATGGTGTTAAACAAAGTCCTTTGTGATTTCCGAAAAGAGCAACTTCGAATAGAGATCGATCGATCATTAGAGAATCGAAACAAAGAAGAATTCCTACGATTAACAGAAGAATTAAAACGTATTTCTTAAATCTGTTATATACATCGAAATGATTTTAAGATAAAACAGCGTAAGAAGCCTGGACAAGGCTTCTTTTTATTGTCCCTTCTCTTTTGCAAATAAAACGTTAAATTCATTTGTGTTTTGCTATAATGATAGAGTTATGATGACTCGAGGGACAATAGTACACTTGCATTGGCAATCCCCCACTTGAAAAGTTCAGTATTTTCAACTATATTAACAAACAATATATTAAGTTAGGGGTATATATATGGTAAGGAAAGTTGTATCAGCAATGGAAGTTGCTAAATTGGCAAATGTATCTCAATCGACGGTATCACGGGTGTTTACACCAGGAGCAAGCGTCTCAGAAAAAACAAGAAAGAAAGTATTGAAAGTAGCAGAAGAACTGGATTATCAACCTAATGCATTAGCAAGGGGCCTCATTACAAGAAAAACAAATATGGTTGGCCTAGCAATGAAAGATATCCAGAATCCGTTCTATCATGAGGTTTTAGGGATATTTACAAAAAAGCTAAGAGCACAAGGATATTCTGTATTATTTGTATATACGGAAAATGAAGAAATTCAACAAGAAGAAATTAATCATTTCTTAGAATACAACGTAGAAGCTGTTATTGTAACGGATGCCCTTCTCTCTTCAAAAGTCGTGGCGAAACTTCAAGATTATGATATTCCTGTCACATTATTCAATCGACATGATAAAAATTTATTATGTAATTCTGTCAGCTGTGACAATATCAGCGCTGCCAACGAAATTGCTGCCTATATTTACGAAAAAGGTTATAAGGATATTGTTTTTATTACAGGGAGAATTAATACATCCACAAGCCAAGACAGACAGAAAGGATTTACAGACTTTTTTAAAAATAAAGGGATCGATATCACGATATTAGAAGGAAATTACACATACGAAAAGTCCTTTAATCTTACAAGAAGTATGCTGGAAACTGGACATAGACCTGAAGCCATTTTTGGAGCTAATGATATAACCGCTTTAGGTGCGTTAGATGCGCTAAAGGAAAAAAATATTTCTGTTCCAGATGAGACGATTGTAATCGGATTTGATGATATAAAAATGTCATCCTGGCCTAATTATGCCCTATCAACCTGGGTACAGCCTATAGAGCAAATGGTTGACGAAACCATTAATTTATTAATGTCCGATTCAAATCATGACCAGTATCAAACAGTTAAACTAAAGGGTCACTTCATTCATCGTAAAACCACGAAATAGTATGAATATTTTATATATTGACAATTGTAAACGTTTACCTTATGATTCTATACAAGCGATGATAAATCATGTTTTTGCATGTGAATGCAAAAACTTAAACTTTTTTGCATACGTATGCAAATTCTTTTTTTCTTTGTTTTGCATACGTATGCAATATACTATAAAAAAGGGAGAGATTGTAACATGGCAACTTATTTAAAACAAGGTAAAGTAGCGGAAGATATTCAAAAGGACGATGCAAAGGTTTCTGCAATCGTTAGTTCTACTATTAAGCAAATTGAAGAAGAAGGCGATAAAGCTATCAGAGAATTGTCGGAAAACTTCGATAAGTGGAGCCCTGAAAGCTTTCGTTTAACGGAAGAGCAAATCGAGGGAATCTGTGCTTCTATTCCGGCACAAACTGTAGAAGATATTGAATTTGCCCAAAACAATATTAGAAGATTTGCAGAAGAACAAAGAAAATCTATGACAGATATTGAAGTAGAAACAATGCCAGGTGTTATTCTTGGACACAAGAATATTCCAGTAAACAGTGTAGGCTGCTACATTCCTGGAGGACGTTATCCAATGGTTGCTTCCGCACATATGAGTGTACTGACGGCTAAAGTAGCAGGTGTTAAAAGAGTCATCGCCTGCACTCCACCGATTAATGGAGAGATTCCAGCTGCAACAGTCTATGCAATGCATAAAGCTGGAGCTGACGAAATTTATATTCTTGGCGGAATCCAAGCGATGGCTGGAATGGCAATCGGTACAGAAACAATTGAACCTGTAGATATGATCGTTGGACCTGGTAACGCATTCGTTGCTGAAGCAAAACGTCAATTATACGGGCGCGTTGGTATCGACTTATTTGCTGGCCCAACAGAAACATTAGTTGTTGCTGATGAAACAAGCAATCCGGAAATGATTGCAACAGATATTCTAGGACAGGGTGAACACGGACCAACTTCACCAGGTGCATTAATCACAACTTCTAAAGAAATTGCTGATGAAACAGTTAAAGAGATTGAAAGACAATTACAAATTTTGCCTACAGCTGATGTAGCAAGAGTGTCTTGGGAAGATTATGGACAAATCATTTTAGTTGAAGACGAGCAAGAGGCTTTAAAAGAAGCAGACCGATTAGCATTCGAACATGTTGAAATCCTTACAAAAAACCCTGATTTCTTCTTAGAGAATATGACAAATTACGGCTGCTTATTCTTAGGACCTGAAACGAATGTTGCTTACGGAGATAAAGTAATCGGAACAAACCATACGTTACCTACAAAAGGTGCAGCAAGATATACTGGCGGACTTTGGGTAGGTAAATTCTTAAAAACGGTTACATATCAAAAAGTTACATCACCAGAACAAAGTGCCTATATTGGTGAATACGCAGCTAGACTTTGCCAATTAGAAAACTTCGCTGGTCATGCTGAACAAGCATTACTACGTGTTCGCAAGTACGGAAAGAAAAAATAAAGGAATATCCGGTCCTTTATATACAGAAGGTAGGTAGCTTATATGATAAGTATGTTTGGGTTAATTGGAGGCTTAATTTTATTAACCGTTCTCGTCATGAGAGGCATGAATCTACTAATCGTTGCTCCAATCTCAGCACTGTTCGTAGCAGTGCTGAACGGAGTGCCGCTATTCCCCCAGTTTGCGGCTAAAGGAGAAGTAGATTTCATTACTGGTTACATGAGTGGCTTTGCAGGATTCATTACATCCTGGTATTTGATGTTCTTAGCAGGTGCTATTTTCGGTAAAGTTATGGAAGATAGCGGTGCCGCAGAAAGTGTATCACATTGGATTGTTTCAAAAATCGGAATGAAACACGCTGTGCTCGCTGTCGTGCTTGCCTGTGCAGTTTTAACATACGGAGGCGTTAGTTTATTCGTTGTAGCTTTCGCTGTATATCCAATGGCAGTCAGTTTATTTAAAGAAGCGAATTTACCTAGAAGATTTATACCAGCAGCATTAGCTTTTGGTTCTACTACGTTTACTATGACTTCTGCAGGATCACCTGAAATTCAAAACTGGATTCCTATTCCTTACTTACAAACAAGCCCGTATGCAGGATGGGAAGTTAGTTTAATTGTAGCTGTATTTATGCTTATATTCGGATATATATGGCTCATGAAAATGATTAAAAAAGCTGTTAAAAATGGTGAACATTTTATTGAAAGAGAAACAGATAATACTGAGATAAGAACAAACCTGCCCCATCCATTATTAAGTTTAATTCCTTTATTAGCTGTTCTTATCGTGGCATTCGTTTTCCATGAGTCGTTAGCTCAATCTGCTTTGATTCTTGCCCTACTAAGCGGTATTATTGCCACATGGTTATTAAACAGAAAATATTTCAGAAACTTTGGGAATGCAATTGGTGAAGGAACAGCTGGTGCACTGATTGCAATCGGGAATACTGCTGCGGTAGTTGGTTTTGGAGGAGTTGCCAAAATAACACCTGCATTTAGCACCGCAGTTGATTTCATGACGAGCATTCCAGGCTATCCATTAATCGGAGGAGCTTTAGCCGTTATGGTTATTGCCGGATTAACAGGTTCTTCATCTGGTGGTCAATCCATTGCGCTCCCTATTCTTGCTCCACACTATTTAGATATGGGAGTTAACGCAGAAGCCCTTCATCGAACGGTATCCATCTCATCCGGTACGTTAGATTCATTGCCTCACGGAGGATATACGGTAACAACCATTAGGGCCATTGCTGGTGAAACACATAAAGACGCCTACCCTGCATTTGGTGCCATGACGGTAATTGTACCGATTGTATCAGTAGTACTTGCTGTTATCTTGTTCTCGATTGGTTTGGGGATTTAGGTTAGAAATAAAAGAAAGCGCTTTTACTTTCTTATTCATAAAGCCGTATGTAGCGATGCTACATACGGCTTTTATGTGTGCATTAAAGGTACCGTCAGAAAAAACGATGTCTTAATGACTTGATCAAGGAAGGGAGAAATAAAAATCATCCTTAACGGATGGTTTTCTCTGTAGCCGAAAGCCTTTGTTACTGACCGAACCTCAAAAAGATTTGCTTTTTGCTTTCGTTTCCTTTTCTTTACCTCCTACCTGTAAATCGATTAATGTATTCCGTCATACTTAATCATTCTGCGACTATATTATCCTGAATCTGATTATGTATACGTTCTTCTATTACCTTCTTGTTTCTTCCGACTGTTGCCATATGCTATCTGAGTACACCAGAATTTTTGTGACGATTACATCGCACTTTAGTGCGTGGAGTATTTTTTTAATGCCTTTCATGACTTTACTATATATTACTCATCTTCTGTATTTAGAGGAGTTTTTAATACCGCGCTGAAAGCTCTTTGAATCCTAGGCTAGACCTAGGGTTTTCCTTTTCATAGACAAAAAAACAGCCCCTACTACTTGGGGCTGTTCGCTTTTGCCTGGCAACGTCCTACTCTCACAGGGGGAAACCCCCAACTACCATCGGCGCTGAAGAGCTTAACTTCCGTGTTCGGAATGGGAACGGGTGTGACCTCTTCGCCATCATTACCAGACATTA
>NZ_JBHHJV010000042.1:0-13428 GCF_042136355.1 Peribacillus sp. Hz7 | reverse complement strand
AAATAAAGCAAAAACCTTCCAAACTAAGTTCAGAGGGTTATTTGAGTTGTGCATTTTTAGTATAGCATGAAGTTATTTTTAATTTAAAAGATTTTTATTGACAAACTATTAGCTGGTTTAGTTTAAGTGTAATCATTCACTTATTTATGAAATGTATATTCATTTATATATTCTGGAGTATCACAGAGTGGACATTCTTCAAGTTGCTTTTCCTTTGCTAGAATAAAGTAAATCCCAAGAATAAAAGTAATTATTAAAATGACACAAATTACCCAATACATCAAAGGGAAGTTATGTACTACTGTTACTGTTGTAACTCCTGAATTCATATCTGTTTTTATTATTTTTTCCTCAACAGGATGATAAATCACGTCCATCATTAGGTATGTTAGTAAAGATGAAATAGTAAGAAATATTCCTACCGCACGTTTCATCATTTTCACCTCCTACAACCTTTTTGCTGTATACAGTTTAACATAAAAACAGAATCCTTATTGTACTAATCTTCCAATTAGTTGAAAAAAGAAAACTGAATGTCAAGTTTCAAAGAGAAATGAAATCTGAAGGAATTGAGAGAAAACGGAAGAATGTGATCTTCGATTATAAGCGCGATTTTTCGATTATTTCCCACCATTAAAACCCCTAAATTTGACCGATTTTGGCCAGATTCAGGGGTTGACTTCGTTTTTTTGTGCGTTTGACTTCCAGGATGGCACTTTATGTTAACTAGATTGGTATTTTGATTAAATTGTATCTTGTTCAACTACTATAACAACTTAATAAGAACTCTGTTATAATCAACAATATTATGAAAAAATGTAAATTATTTAAGGTGGCGATTTTTTGAAAAGAATATCCATATTATTCATTTTATTGGGTCTGTTATTTTTTGTAGTAGCTTGCACATCGAATAAAACTAATAAAGAAATAGAAAGCTCTGATTCCAATAATTTAATTTCCTATTATGAAACGATCAAATTAGAAGATGCTATTGAATCTTCTTTTAATAAAAAGGTGTTGAAGAAAAAAGGCTATCCAGATGGCTATGATTTAACCCTTTCTCGAGAAAAGAAAGAAGTCGTTCTCGTGATTAGACCTTATTCCAAGAAAAATTTTAATTATTTAAAAGATGATCTTCAAAGTAATATTGAAGAAGTATTGCAATCAAAAAAATATACAGATTATAAAGTAAAAGTTCTTGCTGATTGGAGTGACACTAATCAGACAGAAAGGCAAAAACGCGAGCAAAAAATTATTAATGAAATAGCCAATCAAATGAAACAGGTCCATAAAGTGGATGTTTTAACAGGAGCTATGTCTTCAGCCACTGACGGACGCATTGTACAATTGGACTTGATGTTTTATAGAAATGATAAAGAAATTACTGACCCAAATAAGATCAACAACTTTCATAAAGAATTTCTTAAGCTAGCTCAAGAAAAAGGATTCAATACTGGGAATATCCCAATACGTTTTAAACAAAATTTAAAGCGAGATTGGGAATTAAAAATTATGCCGTCAATAGATCAAGGATTGAAAGAAATAAAAGATCTTAAAGTTACGTCTACAACTATAGTAGATAATCATAATCCCATTATTGTTAATACTTCAATAGACAGTACAGATACAAAATCTAAAGAAATAGGAAAACATATTGAAAAACTTATAAATGAATTTTTTCAATATAAACAAATAAATAAATCATTTTCTGAACCTTATGAAATTCTTGTTCTAAGTGAAAACAATAAAAAAATAAATTAAGCACTAAAAAAGGGATCTTCAGATAAAGATCCTTTTTTAGTGCCTATAATGTTTCATTATGGTAACTAAATTGGTACCCTATGATTAAGCCTTATATATATTATTATTCGTCCCCACCAAGTTCAGTAGTGATTGTGAGGGTTTCTTCTTCATCCTCATCGGGGTCAGTAGTGATTGTAAGAGTTCTATTATCGATTCTAATTTTATAACTTATGTTCCAAGAACTTTTTGTGACCTCA
Source organism: Peribacillus sp. Hz7 (assembly GCF_042136355.1). Lineage (NCBI taxonomy): Bacteria > Bacillati > Bacillota > Bacilli > Caryophanales > Bacillaceae > Peribacillus > Peribacillus sp. Hz7. The sequence continues at coordinate 11,428 of NZ_JBHHJV010000042.1, read as the reverse complement.
AGTACAGTGTTATCTATTGTAAAATTCAAAACTATATCACTATCTCCATCCACAATGATATAACTATTTTCATTAGAGTAAACTTTAAAAGCAGAGTGTGCTTCAAGAATCCAACCGGTTGCTAATTTATGTGTCTTTATCTTCATATGCAATCTCCCTTTTTTAACTATATTGTAGCCCAAAAGGTTGTAAAAGTATCATAAAAATTAGGGTAGCGTCGGGATTTTGCGAATTTACAACGTTAAGGCAGAAAACCTTATATCAATAGGGTTTAATTTTTAATACAGTAATATATAGTATTGTCGAAACTTGTATTATAGTAATCTTTTACAATGTAAGCGCTTTCTGTTATCATGATAATAGGTTGGATGGCACGTGTGGCTGTCATAGTATCTGGCGTAGGTGGGGCCGATACCAGGAATAAGGCATAGAGGAAATGTCCTTTTTTATTTGCATAAAACGAGCCTTTTTTATGCAGTTTAAAGGTTTCTTCAAAAGATGAAAACGTTGATGGATCAACGTTGTATAAAAAGATGTATAAACGATAAAAAACAAACAAACGCCAAACCCTTGGACCATATGGGTTTGGCGTTTTTGCGTATTTCTTAAAATTGACTTTATGTTAACTAGTTTTGTATAGAGTATACACTTTTTTCTTTAATTAGATCGTAAAAATGATTTTTCCAATTGCTTTTCGTGAAGTAAGATGTGAAAATGCTTGATTCCATTGTTGTAGAGAGAATGTTGAATCAATAACTGGACGAATTTTTCCTTCTTCAGCTAACTGAATAATATGTTGAAGTGCTGATTGAATAACTTCCTCTGGGATAGCGTAAATACTGAATCCAATAATCTTCGTCGCTTTCGCTAAAAGATCCATTAGATTGATCGTTGTTTCCATACCAGCAGCATACCCAATACTTACAAGACGACCAGCTTGTGCTAAGGAACGAAGGAGCAGACTTGTTCCATTACTACCTACTGGATCAAGCGCTACATTAATACCGTGATCATTTGTAATACGAGCAACGCCTTTGACAATGTCTTCTTGTGAAAGATTAATAATCCCTTCTGGTTGAGCTGTTAAAGCTTGTTTTGCTTTTTCATCCGATGACACGATAGCAATTGGTTTAGCACCTAATGCTTTGGCAAGTTGAAGTGCTGCATAACCAACTGATCCTGTTGCGCCTGCTACTGCAACCCATTCATCTTTTTTAATTTCACCAGAATAGGTTAATGCTAAATAAGCAGTTAAATAAGAAACTGATAAAGCAGCACCTTCTTCAAAGCTAAAGTTCTCTGGAAGAGGAATTAATTGATTTTCAGGTACAACCATAAACTCTTGATGTGTACCGTCTTTGTTAACACCTAGCGCTCCACCTTGAATAATCACTTTTGACCCTTTAGGAAACTTTGATGAGTATTCTACAACTCCTGCCCCTTCATTTCCGAGAATAAGTGGAGGATTTTTAGCAAATGGTAAATGACCTGATTTAACTGTTAAATCAAGGGGATTTAATGCTGCAGCATATACTCTAACTAAAGCCTCACCTTGATTGGGTGTTGGTTTGTCTCTTGATTCAAGTACGATTTCAGCATTTTCTCCATATTTTTCAACAACTAGAGCTTTCATTTTATCAATTCCTCTCTCTACATTTTGTAAGTTTTATTTATGTTCAATTTGATTCATTGCTATCCATTTGACACACTATACTAATACTCATAATCAACTTGCTAAAAACTGTTGTAGGTTCGTTAAAGTGATTATAATATGTAACAATCTTTAATAGAAGTACGCACTATAAGGTGGTATAGTACCCATTAGGAAACCATTGATGAAAACAATAAAAAAATGGAGAAAAACACAACATATGAACATAAAAAAAAATGATCCAGTAGAAGCTACTTTAGAATTAATAGGGGGAAAGTGGAAGCCGTTGATCATTTGGCATCTAACAGATAAAACTATGCGATTCAATGAATTAAAAAAATCGCTTCCAAACGTTACACAAAAAATGTTAACTCAACAACTTCGTGAAATGGAGTACCATGGGCTTATTTATCGCAAAGTTTATGCTCAAGTACCACCGAAAGTAGAATATTCACTTACAGAACTAGGAAAGAGTCTATTACCTTTTCTAGAAATAATGTGTCAATGGGGAACTAATTATCTTAAAAATTTGAAGGATAAAGAAGAAGATTAAAAATGTAGCCATATATTGATTTCCAAACATATGTTTACAAAAAAGAGGTTGGGTATTCAAAAAGTACCCAACCTCTTTAATTACCGATAAGCGTGATTATGTGAACTAGATTGGTATAGAGTATGCATTCAATCCTTTAGGATCTTCTTCAACTAGTGGCAGGTTACTTAAACAAAGATTGTTAAAATATTTTCAGGAGGTGGGATTGTTAAAATGAGTTTACAAAATCAGATCATTATTGAATGGACAATTAGAACACATTATAACGATGTTTCATTTGCAGAGAGAATTGAACACGTAATAAAAGCACAAAAAGAACAACTCAAAGAAGGAGAAGCAATCGAAATTCATCAAATCGTCTATGTAGGTGAAATTAAGGAAAAAGAAAAAACATATTTAATTATTTTAAATATCGTACCAGAGAAGTAAATAACAAGGTTCATGCCTTAAAGGATAAATATACTCAAGAATAATAAATTGCATAAAACGTCCCTTTTTTATGCAGCTGCCAAGCTTCCGAAGAGGAAGGCAGAATATTTGAAGTGGAAATACTCACAAAAACAGGAAAAATCTTGAAAATAGAACAAGAAAATGATGATGATTTTGATAATCCTCATAATCCTTATAACAACCATAACAATGATTAAAACCATCCTTTCCTGAACGAACGGGTACTTAATTCAAGAACAGGACTGTCCATAGACGGTCTTTTTTAATACTTTTAGGTGTCCTATCTTCCTTTTTAACTAGACATATAACGGAGATTATATGACGAGTTAAGTGTGAAAACCCAGTTTATACTCGTCATATAATGTATAGAATATTATCCGATTCGTGCTGTTTTTCTCTGATTTAACTCAGCACATAATGTTGAAGAGTTTGTTTTCACCCACTTAACAAAACAAAAAAAGACAGTGGACCGGACTGTCTTTTTGATGTTCAACCAGTCAAGGAAGACGGAATAACTATGTCGTGGAACTTATCCCCTATATCCTATGTTCGTTTGAAGACCTTGGATCTATAGATGTTAAAAAAGGTCATCGTGAGGTAAGCGTAACAGCTTATCTTTTTTTGTAGCACAGGGTAAATATATGAGAATAAAAGGAGAGGACGAGAAGTATGTTAAAAAGGCGTTAAAGCTGCATGATGAAAGAGGAGGGAAAATAATATGGCATTGGAACTTTATAAACAACGCTATGAGGATATTATCCACTCTGATTTAATAGACAGACAAAAGGACTTGAAGCTGGTACAACTAATGATGGATATGGAGAGTGCTTTCTCTATACCGATGATAAAAAATGAAGCATGGAATGAAGGAAATAAAGATGTAATTCAATTGTTTCAACAGGTATCAAATAGCAGGAAATTATGAGGGAGGCTTAACTAACAGCTTCCCTCTTTTTTATTGTGGAGCTGTTGTGCAGGTGACTAAATATGCCTAACCAGGGGCCGTCTAATCCCTTGACACACAAGGAACCCCACGGGGTATATGGCATTTGTTAAAAAATATTTGACCAACTTTAATCAAAAAAGGGTAAATAGGGGGTATTTGGGGTATATCTCCATCCCTTATCTATCATTTCCCTATCATTTGCCTGTCGGAATATGATAAGAAACTATAGTACGATATATCGAAAAATAGCAAAATAACCCCCTGCAACAACCGTAACGGCTAATACAAGGGGCTTCGATAAAGAGTTACTATTATGGTTTAGGGATAGTTTTCCCTGACAACTGATAGGTTAATCACTCATTTTGTGATTATTAAATTTGCTATACGATTAAAAATCCTATCTCATAAATAATCCCCCCTGCAACAACCGTGGCGGCTGCTACAAGGGGTAGAGGAGAATTTTGGTTTTGACTATTTAGCAGTCTTTCCTATAAACACAAAAAAAATCCCCTGTAATAGCCATTACAGCTACTACAATGAGGAAGTAATGAAGAAAATTAACGGTTGTAAGAGATAGTTTATTCCCAATTAAAGGAGCATAGTACAGAATTTGCACCATGCCTTGTTAATCTTTTCTTTTATTTATCGAATGAATTATTATCTATTATTGAGAATGCAGGAAGATTAAACATACCAATGCCTGATGTCATTAAAAGAGCAGTAAAAATTCTTAAAGGAGAATCCGACGACAAGTAGGCAACCTTGTATCAATAGGATTTACCCTATTGGGAAGGTAACGATTTATTGATTTTCAAAGCTTTAAAGCTTTGAAAATACACTTATCAAAATTGATTAAATTTTCTTTGGAGTGGTTGGTCAGTTAGTTACCTTTTTCAAGAGTCAAGGAAGGGACGTCACCCTTCTTTTTCAAAGATTTCCCCTTTCTCTTTAGATTTTTCCAAATCAAGCTTTTTAAATATTTCTTCCTTATTCTTTTTAACAAAATCTTGTACAGCAAAAGCAACCTTCTCGGCTTGATCTACATCCTCAATCTCAAAATACTTCTCAAAAATCGCCCCTACTTGAATCAATCGTCGCGTACGCTCCTTCCTTTCTTTCTCCTTCATTCGGCTCTCCACCTGCTGTTTTCTTGCTTTTAATTGCTCCATTTTCTTCTCTAATTCTCGTAAACGTTCTGCATCTGTTTTCCTCGCCATCTGTCCTCATACTTCCGTTGGTTATAGGTTTATTCTATCTCACCAAGTTAAATTTTCCCACCTAAACAATAGCTACTAATCTATCAATGTGCTACAATCATCCCAACGAAATAAAATGAGGAAGGGCGCACTTATACATCGTACCGATGTGTGCGGTTCCTTCGGAACGAAAACACTGTCCTTCCGCAACGGAAGGACAAAAAACCATAATCGCCTTTCGGCGAAGCCAGAACAGAAAGTAAACAATCTTCGATTCTTCACTTTCCGTTCTGGTTAAATTGGATACGCGTAGCGACAAAAGAGAGGAGGTAAGAATCATGGCAATCTATCATTTCTCAGCAAAAGTGATATCACGAAGTAAAGGTCAATCATCTGTTAAATCTGCTGCATATCGTTCTGGTGAACGTCTTCATGATGAACGCACAGGAGAAACCAAAAAGTATAAAAGAAAAGTTCAACCAGAAGCTATGATTCTTGCCCCTTCTCATGCACCGGAATGGGTTCATGATCGTAACCGTTTATGGAATGAAGTTGAAAAAATTGAAAAGCGAAAAGATGCTCAATTAGCACGAGAAGTTGAAGTTTCTTTACCTCGTGAGTTATCCAATAAACAACAGAAAGAATTAATTATTAATTATGTTCAAGAGCAATTTGTAAATAAGGGAATGATAGCTGATATTGCTATTCACCGAGACAACCAAGAAAACCCTCATGCTCATGTAATGTTAACGACTAGAGAAATATCTGAAGAAGGATTCGGCAAAAAAAATCGTGAGTGGAACGATAGAGAATTATTAAATCACTGGCGAGAAGAATGGGCAAATCATGCCAATAAAGCATTAGAACGTGAAGGAATTCAAGACCGAATTTCCCATCTTTCCCATGAAGCTAGAGGAATAGAAGCGCTTCCTACTGTTCATCTTGGGCATGTTGCAAATGATATGGAAAAGCGTGGAGTACAAAGCGATAGAGGAAATATCAATCGTGAACGTCAGGAATATAACCGCCTTGTTGTAGATCTGCAAAAGTATCGAGAAGAAAAAAAAGCCCTGGAACAAGAAAAAGCACGCCAGCAAGAACAAAAAAAATCAGCTGAAAAATTTACTGCTGCTGAACTTGTTTCCCTGCAAGAAGCTTCTAAAATTTTAAATGCTGGACCTTCTCTGCAGAATATCGAAAAAAGACTTGAACAACTTAATAAATGGGAAAAGCGAAACGATAGTAATAATCAATTCATTCGTTGGAAAGATGAAGCAACCCAAACAGTTTCTAACTACTATCATGAAATTGATTTAGCAAACCAAAGAATTACAAATGCACAAAATGAAATCAATAATATAGGTTGGTTTCCAACAAAGCAAAATAGAGAAAAGAAACAAAATCTTGAAGTAAATATAGCAAATGAAAATAAGCAAATAGAAAATTATAAAGACAAGATAAATTCCTATAGTGAAAAGCTTAAATTTAATAGTCAACAAGAATTTAACCTGGTTAAAAAACAACATGAAATAGAGCGCCCAGGACTCTTAGAAAAAAACAGGGATACTCGTAAACAAATTAATTTTTATAAAGATACCCTTCATAAGGCTGAAAATGCGCTTAAAAATAGTTTTATTCGTGAAATAGCTAATAAGTATCCTGAACGACCAGAAGCTGTTTATATGAGCTATGAGACAGCTAAAAAGATTAATCAGGTTAATAAATCGAATAATAGGGTTGTCCCAATCGAAACCATTGAAAAGAATGTAAATCAACGAAAAACAGAAATTCAAAAGCTCTACGGTGAATTTGATCGTTTCCAAACCATAAAAGAAAGTAGTCTTGGAAGAAATGAACTTATTCAATCCCAAATATCTAAAGTTGAAAAAACAATTAATGCTAAACAAAGTTCACTTGGAATACTTGAAAGCATTATAAATGGTCTTGAACAAGCAAATAGAACCATGCAGCAAGAACAAAATCGCCAACAACAAACAAAAAATAAAACTAAAAGGAAAAATATTAAATCTAATAAAAGTATTGAACGATAAAACAAAGTACATTTTTAACTATGAAAGGCTTTATTTTGCCTTTTTAGCGTCTATCATTGCATTTATAGTATCTTTGTATTTATTGCTTGTGAAAATTTCTTGTGTAGTCATTTTGTGCATTTTATTAGCATGTCTTCTGAAATTGTTCGCTGCTTTCCACTCCTGGCATATAGGGCAAGGTAACTGATTATTGATTTTCCATTGATTCGTGGTGAATCGTTGTATAGTTGATTTGATTCGTTTTGAATTGTTTGTGACTACATTTGTATTCGCTTTTGTTTCATCCCCACTACTTTTGTAGTTATCTGTATTTGTTTCGACTGCAACAGCTGTTTCTGAATCTCTTTTGAGGCTCGCAATTTCACGTTCTACGAGTAGATTAACTGCTTCGCTTATGCTTAGACCTAGTTCGTCACAATATGCTTTAAAGTCGCTGTATAGGCTGTGAGGAAGTCGAGCCGTTAATACTTCTGTTTTTTCTTTTTGTTTCTTGTTTCGTGCAAATTGTTTTAAGTATGTTGTCATGTTATCCCCTCCAGTGTTTTGTGCTGTATTTATTCTGTATACATTATGATGTTTCCTGTATTGTTTTGATTAACAAAAAAACTGACAAGGTGAAATATCTACCAGAACCACAAAATAAATCTACAATGAGCCGAATCTTGCAAGTAATTTTAAAAAAACACATAATGTTATTGAATATAAAAAAGCTTAAAGTGTCGGCAAACACTCTAAGCTAATTGGTTTATATCACTAAACCGATTATGGAAATAACAACAGTTAATATTGCGCACACTGCGATAACTGTATCTTTATCCATAAAAAATTCACCACCTTGAAGAGCTTATGTAATTAGCAGATTACATAGGCTCTTTGTTTATTATCTTTATTATTGTAAAACTAAAGTTCGTATTTTGTAGAATCTACGGTAGTTTTTTTATTTCTCCCTTTCTTTTTCTGCAAATGAGTTTTTCCAAGCCCTATGCCTCCATAAATTGCCTTATAGACCGGTTTTGGCTGCCTTAAGTGCAGCCTTTTAGCCTTAAGGCTAATTATTTTAAAACGTAAAAAAATATAAAAATAGGGGTTGCTAAATAAAGAACGAATTGCTATTTAATATAAGAGTGAGAGGAACAAGATATTTAAAGTGTAAAAAAACCTTATATATCAAGGGTTTTGCGATTTTTCATAGTTGGTAATTTTGCCAACAATAGTTGGTAATTTTGCCAACTATGAAATTATAAAAAAAGAGCCACTAAAATAGTGGTCTCTAAAATAATCTTTCTGGAAGGTCTTTTAATTCCTTAGGCTGCTTTTTAAACATGGTTTGTAAAGTCAAATTAACATCATCTTTATTACCTGAATATATAATATTTGGATTGATATACAAAGCATAAGCTCTAGCATTAGAACCATCAACACCAGTTTCAGAACGTGCTATAACCCCTTTATCTATTAATCTTTTTACTATTTTGCTTACATTTGCTTTATCAATTCCTAATAAATCAGCTATCTCTGTTTGAGTAAGTGGAGTTTGATTTTTCTTTTTAGGGTCATCGACAATACAATTTGATAAAAATCCTATATTAGGAACTAGATCAACAAGAAAATTCTTTTCTGCACTAGTTAAATATTTTTTCATTCTCAAATAACCCCAATTCGCTTGTAATAGTTGAGCAAATTTAAAATTATTTTTAATCTTCTTTTCAGGAACTAACTTCATTCCTTTCGAATTTGCTTTTGCTTGAAGCTCATTAGCTTGTTCCATTTCTTCATCAGTTAAAATCTTTCCATTTTCTATATCTCTCAATCTTGCTTTTCTTTCAGCTTCATCAAAATTAACAATATTTTTTTTCATCTAATTCCTCTCCCAATATGGCAGGAATTAGCCCCAATATGTTAGAATATGAATATCTAATAGTAAACAAAGGGATACTAATTCCTTTCCCATTTTTTTAGAGAAACCGCCAGCCGTCCAAAGCTTTAGGCGGTTTTTCTAATTTTCCTATTTCGACAATACCAATAATTTTCCCTTTTTTCTAGCCATTATCAACTAACTGGTTCCTTTTTTGGTGCTCTTTCTATGACTTTAACCACTCTTTTATATCGCTTTTGTGTTTCCTCAAGTTCTTCTCGAAATACTTGCATCACTAATACACGTGCTAAACCACCTACAGTACGAACTAAAACAATATCTCCTTTTTGAATTGGCTTATTTCTCAAAGGTTTAGGTATATGCCAATGGTACATTTTCTGGGTATTCAATTTTATAATTCCATCTTTATTACTTGAAATATGAAATGCAGCTATCGTATTATTTTCCATCATTACCTCCCCCTATTTCACATAATCATTTTCTATTCTCCTATTTCGACAATACCAATAATCCCCTATTTTTTCTAACTATTTTCTATTTTCAATTTTAAACTTGCTAGAAGCTTATCATCCACTCGTTTTGGTTTATATCCCATTCTATCAATCAAAATACCTTCTATGACCCTCATACGAGCCGTATAACGCCTATAATCGCTTTCTGCAAAGTCTAAAGTATCTGAATCTACCACAACGCCTTCAGGGGCCTTCTGAACACTTCTCATAAGCCTATAGCATGTTGAACGTTCTTCTCTTACTAAACGAAGCAAAATTAAAAGATCATATGTATGGAAAAGCGAAAGCTCACTAAATGACAGCTCACATTGATCTAAAAACAAATGCTCTCTCAAATACGGTCGCTCCTTCTTCAAAGGTGCCACACAAAAACTACATAAATCCATATGTTCACTATTTTCTTGACCACAATATGAACAAATCATTCAATTCCAAAGCCTCCGATAAATAAATAATTTTCATTTTATTGCCTTAAAGGCTACAAGGTTGCCCTAAAGGCAACCACTAGTCTTTAAAACAACGTAATAATATTAACTAAATAGGCGTTTTAATCTGTTTAAAATACCTTTTTCCTCTATTTTTTCAATTGTAGAAGTACTTTGGAGCTTGTTTTCCTCAATCTCTTTTAGAACTTGTCTTGCAATTTCTTTTCTTTCTTGCAATAAAGCCATTTTTACTGCTTCATTCACTGCATTTTCAAAGCGATCTTGCATCACAATGGTCATTTCTTTCGTTAGTTCTTTTTTTAATTGTTCCAGTATTTCATTTTGCTTATCATCAAATTCTTGGATCAATTGGTTTTTAAACTGTTCCATTTGTTTTTCTTGCGTTATTATTGCGTTTTTATGATGTAAAACGCTAAGCGTTATTTCTGTGTTCTTTTCTGAATAATCCCCGTTATAAAAGCCTTTTTTAATCTTTTCAGCAATGATTTTGCTCACATCATTTAAAGGCTGCTGTAAATTTAGCAACTCTTTCATATTTTCAAAAGCTTTAATGTCTTTTTCATAGTAAATTCTTTGATTTCTTACATTTCGTTCAAATTCCACACCCTGGGCTTCGAGCTTTAAACTCCAATTCCGAAGGGTATCTGTAGCAATCCCTAACTTTTTGCTAATCGTTTTAGCAAAATAGCCAAATTCTTCAGCGTTATTCATGCATAATCACCCCGTTATTACATTAAATTTTAGGCGTTAACGCTCTATTCCCACAAGAAAAACGGTAAATAAAATTAATGAAAGATTGTTTTCCGTCTATTTCTTTTTTTAAGTGTATCATTTTTCGAAGTCGTGTGTATACTGTGTATATACAAAAAGAAACGGAGAGTGTTATAATGGAATCGAATGAAATGAATCATAAAAAAGAGGTGAAAATTATGGCGATGGCAACAACCATTCAAAAATGGGGTAATAGTCTTGCAGTACGAATTCCTAAAGATGTTGCTGAACGAGTTGAGATTCACCAAGGCTCTGAAATAGAAATGAGAGTTGTAGAGAATGAAGGAACAATTACATTAGTTCCTAAAAAACAATTTAAAAAATATTCATTAGAAGAACTCTTAGCACAATGTAAACCGGAAAATCGTCATGCAGAAATTGATTTTGGGGTAGAAGGGAATGAATTACTTTAATGTCAGCACCAGACCGTGGAGATCTTGTTTACGTGAATTTCAATCCACAAGCAGGGCATGAACAGGCAGGAAATCGACCTGGAATTGTTTTATCTCCAAAAATATTTAACGAGGCAACAGGGTTTGCAGCCGTATGTCCAATTACAAACACGATAAGAGGATGGGGCTATGAAGTCAAGCTCCCCGAAAGCTTGGCTTTTCAAGGTGTTATTTTAACCGATCAAGTAAAAAATTTAGATTGGCAAGCTCGTAATCTTCGAGTAAGAGGACAGGCTCCTGAAGAAATTGTGAATGATTGTTTAGCCAAGATACATACCTTTTTATAATTTGAAAAAACCCTCCTGAATTTTTGGAAGGTTTTTTTGTATTAACATAATGAACCTTATCGGATAGAAAAAAGGTTGTAATTTGCAAGCTTTGCTCTTAAACTAACGCATCCATTCGTATTATAAGGTCAGCCAGAGAAATCTGGTTGACTATTTTTTATTCAATTTATAGATTGATAGTAGCCGGGGTAGAACGGACGCACCCGTGGGACTAGATCCCGACAACTAAACTGTTCG
>NZ_JBHHJV010000041.1:0-13820 GCF_042136355.1 Peribacillus sp. Hz7 | reverse complement strand
ATTACAATCACTATAGATATCAATGGAATTTAAAAAAGATGACCCCTGTTCAATACAGAGATCATCTTCTTAAAACTGCCTAGGCTTTTTTTAAAATGTCCTTTACAAAGGGTACACTTCACTGAGAAATTGGGCTTTTTAATATCGAAATTTCCTTAACGTTGTAAATCTGCATTTTCCTGACGCTACCCCTTATAGAACGAACAGGTGCCGTTCGATTAAAATGTCAACAAATTAAAAAAAAGGTTGACATATTTATGAAACTTTTTTTCTTTTAACTATTCTAGTTGGATGATTAAGACCGAATTTCACTCGTATTATGCTACTGCTAAACCCTATAAATCCTCCAACAATTGCTGGGATAATCCACCCTATTCCTACATCATAGAGAGGAAGAATTTCATGAAAGAAATTATTAATGGATGAAAAGCGTATACCAGCTTGGTTTAATCCATCAAATAAACTCACAACGAATGTGAATAGCATACTTCCTTGGTATACTTCAGAACGACCTTTGAAAAGAGAGTGTGTAAATGTTAAAACAATCAACACAATCGCTAATGGATAAATCGCTGTTAACACAGGTACAGATAACGAAATCAATTGCGCTAATCCAAAGTTCGCAAAACCTGCACTAATGACAGAGAAAATAATTGCCAATTTTTTATAAGAAACACTTGGAATTAACTTATGGAAATAAGAAGCACAAGCCGTAACTAATCCAACACTTGTTGTTAAACATGCTAGTAACACAATAAAGCCTAGTAACACTCCACCGAAAGGACCGAAGTAATGGCTTGAAACTTGTACTAATACTTGTGCACCTGTATCTGCATAACCTATTTCCTCCACACTTGTAGCACCAAGATATGATAGTCCTGTATAGATTAAAGCTAAAATACCTGCCGCGATAAACGCTGATTTCATACATAAAGTAAGAAGTTGTTTCTTATTCGTAATCCCTTTATCTCGAATTGCATTAATAACAATAATCCCAAACACGAAAGCAGCAAGAGCATCCATTGTTAAATAACCTTGTTCGAACCCTGTAAAGAATGCATGAGACACATAGTCCTCAGTAGGTGCTTGGAAAGCTCCCATTGGTTTAAATACAACGAAAGCCATTAAAATTAAAATAAACACGAGCATAATCGGCGTTAGCCATTTTCCAATAATATCAACCATCTTGCTAGGGTTAACCGAAATATAACACGTAAGTGCAAAGAAAATAATTGTAAAGATTAGTAAAGGTACAAAACTGATCTCATCACCTAAAAAAGGTTTAATGGCCATTTCAAACGAAACTGTTCCTGTTCTTGGAATCGCAAACAAAGGTCCGATTGAAAGATATAAAATAACGGTAAACACTACACCAAAAATTGGATGAGTACGATTTGCCAAAGACTGTAAATCGTCTTTCCCCGAAACTCCTAATGCTAGAATACCAAGTAACGGTAAGCCAACTCCTGTTACTAAAAACCCTGCATTTGCTGACCAGATATTTATTCCTGCTAATTGACCAAGCATTGGTGGAAAAATTAAATTTCCCGCCCCAAAAAATAGAGCAAATAACATTAAACCAATAACTAAAATAAATGAAAATGGTACTTTAGTATCCAAATAAAAACCTCCATTAAAGAACTAAATTTTACTGAAAATCCTCTCTTTTTCTACTATACCATTTGACGAATAGGATATTTATTATTCAACTAATTCATTATAAAGCATAGAATAAAATCTCTTTGGACTTACTGAATTAGAGACTAAAATAATCCTAACCCTATATCATACCAAAGAGACTCCTTTCATTGCAGATTAACGAAAAGTGCAAGCGCCTTGCTCAGCCTCCTACATACCAATCTATCTACGCTGATTTAAAATATCCTTTTCATTCTGTAAAAACTGACTACGAGAATTTCTCATTCTAGCAATGCGTTCCTCTGCCATACGATCAGCTGCTCGGTAAGTAGGCAGATTGTCACGCTTCGCAATTTCAATTACTTTCATAATATTGTCATAAATACCCTCGACTTTTTTCAGTGCACGCTCACGATTGTAACCCTTCAGCTCGTCAGCGACATTAATGACACCTCCAGCATTAATCACATAGTCCGGAGCATAAACGATACCTTTTTCATGTATTAAGTCACCATGACGTGGTTCTTTTAATTGATTGTTTGCCGCACCAGCAATAACTTTTGCCTTTAATTTTACTATTGTGTCATCATTTATGACCGCTCCGAGGGCACAAGGGGCATATATATCACAATCGACACTATAAATATCCGCAGGGTCTACTGCCTTTGCACCAAACTCCTCGACAGCACGTTGTACGTTTTTTTTATTAATATCTGTAACAATTAGTAGTGCACCCTCCTCAGCTAGATGGCGACATAAATGATACGCTACATTCCCAACACCCTGAACAGCTACCGTTTTACCTAACAAGGAATCCGTGCCAAACGCCTCCTTCGCTGCTGCTTTCATTCCTCGATATACGCCATATGCAGTTACCGGAGATGGGTTACCAGAGGAGCCAAAGGTCGGTGAAATTCCGGTAACATAATCGGTTTCCTCATGAATTAGATCCATATCCTCGACGGTTGTACCTACGTCTTCCGCAGTAATATAGCGACCATTCAAGCTTTGAATATAACGACCAAATGCTCGAAACATTTCTTCATTTTTATCTTTAAGAGGGTCTCCGATAATGACGGTTTTGCCACCGCCTAAATTTAAGCCCGCTGCGGCATTTTTATAAGTCATACCTCGCGCTAACCTTAAAGCATCCTCTATCGCTGCATCTTCTGAAGGGTACATCCACATTCTCGTACCACCGAGTGCAGGACCTAATGTCGTATCATGGATGGCTATAATAGCCTTTAAGCCTGATTGTTTATCTTGACAAAAAACTACTTGTTCATAATCATATTTTTCAAGATATTGAAACACTTCCATTTTATATTCTCCAAAAGGCTTTATAGTATTTCCTATTTTCATTTCCCTTTTAGATCCTCCATAAGGTTTTACAGTAGTCCCCATTTTCATTTCCATTTTATTTCCTCCTAAGGTTTATTAAAGGTTAACGTGATTCGCATTCACCTCTCACTATTTTAAGAAAGCAATTATTATGCCAACAATGAATATCCTTCTACATCTTATGGTTAATAGATGTTTAAACACTATCATTCCTTTGGGAAAATATGGTTTTTTTTTTTTTTTTTTTTTAAATCTCTTAAAACACACTATTTATTATTTAAATGCAAAAATTTGCATAGTTTGCGCAAAAAAGTACATGCATTTTTTTGCACAGTTTAGCTTTTTCCATTTTAGGTTCTGGTGCAAAAATTTTAAAATATCTGCAGGTAATCTCCCAAACTTGGACATACTGATACTAGTACTCTAAAAAAGGATGTGGTCAGTATGGAAAAGCAAAATCTATTCAAGTGGAAACATTATCAGCCTGATATTATTTTATTAACCGTGAGATGGTGCGGTACAACCTCAGTTTTCGTGATTTAGTCGAAATGATGGAAGAACGCGGACTATCTATTGCTCATACAACCATCATGCGCTGGGTTCATCAGTATGGTCCTGAGTTAGATAAGCGAGTACGGCGTCATCTCAAGCCAACCAATGATTCTTGGCGAGTCGATGAGACATATGTGAAAGTCAAAGGTCAATGGATGTATCTATATCGTGCCGTTGATTCAGAAGGAAATACAATTGATTTTTATTTAAGCAAAACAAGAGATCATAAGGCTGCAAAGCGCTTTTTCAAGAAAGCTTTGCGGTCTTTTCATGTTTCAAAGCCCCGTGTTATCACAGTAGACAAGAACCCAGCCTATCCTATAGCGATTGAAGAGTTGAAGAAAGAGAAAAAGATGCCCGTAGGTATCCAAATAAGGCAGGTAAAATATCTTAATAATATTGTGGAGCAAGATCATCGTTTTATTAAAAAGAGAGTTCGTTCGATGTTAGGGTTGAAATCTTTTCGTACAGCCCAATCTATCCTTAAGGGAATAGAGGTAATGCATATCATTAAAAAAGGACAACTTGCTTTACAGGACAAGTCTGTCCAAAGTCGAGTGAAGTTCATTCATCAACTATTTGGAATCGCTGCATAAGAACAGATTCCATTAGGAATCTATATATCTTTCACATAAATGCAGTCTTTGCACCAGAACCCTAAAGATTGCACCCTTTTTGATAATTAGATAGAATTAGCACGGAAGAAAAATGATATAGAAAAGGGGTTTTTACATGATCCATCGTACGGTACTCGTTAAATTTGCGGAAACAACAACAAAAGAACAGCTAAAGGAAGTCGTTGCTCGATTTAAAGCGTTAAAAAATCATCTTACAGGGATTGTTGACCTGCAGGCAGGTTTAAATTTTGCAGAGAAAAGCAAAGAATACCAGGTAGTGTTGGTGGTAAGGTTTGAAGACAAAGCGGCTCTTGATGCATATGTATCAAATGAGGAACACCAGGCTGTTGCCATGTTCATTAAAGAGGTAGGACGAGTGGACAGCATTGGGGTAGATATCGAAATCTAGTTTCATATGAATTCCAAACCTGAATAGTGTACTATAAGTGCCTGGCTCTTTTTTATCTTACATAGTCAGTTCTTTGTCAGGAATGCGTTTTTGTAGAAAGTTTTTCAAGAAAATTTTCTTATTGAACGAAAATGGTGCATTTCCACTAGCATGGTGCATTTTCGCGTCCAAACCGTGTGGCAAAAAATTTTTTCGAACCTCTGGGGCTCTCGGCTTCAGAGGTTCCTTTTTTTGCCCAAGTCCCCTCAGAGAGGCCTTTTGTTCAAAGGCGTTGTTAAACCATACTGTTGATATTTTGAGCCTAAAAATAGACCATCATTTTGATGGCCTTGTTTAATCAGCACCCGGTAGTTCAATAAGGAGGAGGCCCTTCTACCTTTAGAATAATTGTGCCTTCTTTTTAAATTCCTCGTAATTCTGTTTGAATTCTTCTTCCGTTACAGCCTGAAACGAC
Source organism: Peribacillus sp. Hz7 (assembly GCF_042136355.1). Classification (NCBI taxonomy): domain Bacteria; kingdom Bacillati; phylum Bacillota; class Bacilli; order Caryophanales; family Bacillaceae; genus Peribacillus; species Peribacillus sp. Hz7. Next base: position 8,809 of record NZ_JBHHJV010000041.1, on the reverse strand, counting down.
AGTTTTTGATCGGTCGTCCAAAATGACAGGTCGAAACGAGTGGCACCCTCATGAAAATTACCTTCCAACTTGGTTTCCTTTCCATCTACGGTGGTGAAGAACCGCACCATAAGTCCGTCTGTTATTCCGTTCAAAGCATATCTGGTTTCTTCGTACGGGTTGGTTTTACTCCCCGTGTCAGTCATCATAAGAAGAGAACCTGTCAATTCGCCTTGGAGTAGGGCTTCATCGATTTTGACGAAGAGCTGGAACGATTCGTTCTCCGCGGAGTAAAGATATCCGTACACACTATCAAGATCGGAGAAAAACTTTCTTAAACGGTTCTTTTCTTTTTCTTCCGAATGATAGATGGCCATTTGCAACTCTTGTTGTAGCGCTTTTACATATTTATCGAGTTCTTCTTGGTCAACAGCCTTGTATAATTTGTTATCCTTGTTTTCTTGCTTTTGTACTACAAGATTTCCCTTAGAAAACCAAGCGTCAAACGTTATGATTTTCTCACCATTATTCACCTTAAATTCATATCCTTTTTCAGTTGTTTCTCCAGTCAGGGGGGATTTTTTTTCTTCCATAAACGGTACTTTACCGACTTCTTCTATGATTTTCTGTTGATGAAGTGTACCTTTCACTTTCCCTTTTTCACTAGTTAGTTCAAACCAATAAAGTATGCCGTTATCACTGTATACAAATGCGTCAGATTGGTTCAGTGGGTCCTTTCGGTCTTTCACTTCGGATGTTGCCCACCAAAATGCTACACCAATCAACAACCCAATTACCACCGCTACTCCCCAATATTTTAATTTCCTCATTTGATTTCCCTCCGGATCAACAAAAGTTTGAAGATGAGAGCCGCCTATCTTTTCATTTAAATAAAAAGTAATCTAAATACATATTCCTGTATAGCTGTATTTATGTATTAGAATGAATTCTAAAAAAATATTTCGTTACTTTCAATGAGAATTTTTATGATAGTACTTGAATTTTAGATAACTGAATGATACTATCAATAACAATCAACTAGTTAAATAAAAATAAATAGCGATAACTTCTTATCCAGAGTGGTAGAGGGACAGGCCCTGTGAAACCCGGCAACCATCAAGTCAAAATATTGTCTTGAACGGTGCTAATTCCTGCAAAGGTGTTAACCTTTGAAAGATGAGAGGAATGTATGTAATAATACGAACCTCTCTTTATTTAAAGAGAGGTTTTTTGGATGGAAAGAGGCTTATCGCTCAAAGGAGCGAATTTAAATGGAAAAAGCAGTGTTTGGTGCAAGCGAATTTTTTAGTCAAAAAGCTTTTATTACAGGTTTTCATGGTATTGAAAATGCTCGAATAGGACATCTAAGAGGGGCAAATCTAGACATAGTAGAAATATGGTTTAATCCTTGGAAAGTATCTTATAATGACTTATTAGAATTGTTTTTTGACTTACATGACCCAACATCTAGAGAAGGTCAGTCATTTAAAAACCAATCATTGATTTTCTTCTCTGATAAAAACCAATTAACATTAGCTAAACAAAAGAAAAGCGAGCTAAAACATATTTTTAAAGATGAAGTTATTACAAAAATTACCCCGGCGTGTGAATATATTAATGACCTGAAAGAGATCGAATTAATGTCTTATTGAACTACCCATCACTTAATTTTCTAATGAAACTTTGAAGTGGGAGTCTTTTCGCCTAAAATGATAAGAAACATTGGCGTAATTCAACAATTTGTCCCACCTTTCTTATGCTAGACGGCTTTGGATCTCTAGCATATCAAAAATGCACCACTTCCGAATGAAATGCACCACAATGGTACACATATTGAACGAAAATGGTGCATTTTTTTGTGACTTCGTCCAAAGTGTGTAGTATTTATTTCTATGAAATGGGGTTAATCCCTTGATATATCAGCATTTATGGGTAAATCCTTGTTACATATTCATATAGAAAAAGTGGTGCATTTCCCTCAACATGGTGCATTCTTAGGTCCAACCTGTGTAGTAAAAAATTTTAAAGTTTTTTCAAACCCTTGGGGCTCTGAGCTTCAGAGGGTTTTTTTGTGCATTTCCTCTTAGAGTGAGGGCTTTATCAAAAGAAATTATTTTTACTTTGCCTCTGATTAAACGAATACTAGTACTGAACCTTATTGCGACTTTTTCATCTTTTATCTTTTTGTGCGTTGTTTTTGTTTAGCCCAGTGCTCTAACTTTGAAATATTCCTCTTGTTGAAGCGTTTGTTTTGCCTATTCAAATAACGAAGAAGGGTACTATGGGAAAGCCCCATTTCTGCAGCAGCTTTACGAATACTTAATTTTTCCTGTTCAATTAAATCGGCTATATACTCTGGTGAAATTTCAATAAGCGTATTTTCTTCTAGGTCCATTGCTATTTGTTCAGAAGTTCCAGGTAGCTGTTCGATAATAGGGGGAGTCACTACAGTAGCAGCCAGCTCATTTACAGCTGGCGAAGCTAAAGTCTCGATATTAATTTTCTTTAGATTCTCTGCAATAATCTCATCCGGTGGTACGATTACCACAGTTAGTGGCCCCCAATATTTTTGTATCCAGAAGCGCTTCCCGATACGTTCTTCATCAATTGGTTCTGTGTAATACCAGTTTTTGATGACATAATCGCGCTGAAGATCATCTAGTACAGATTCAAGACGATCACGTATTTGTACACCATTATAGCTTTTAGGGAAAGCAACAACATCTAATAGTGTCTTAATCTTAAATGGTTGATGTAAATTGCGTTTTAACGTCCGTATTTTCCATTGATAATTTAAATAGCGTGTTAAACGTTTGTGTTCACGTTGTGTATAGTGGCTATATTGAAAGACTTTTAAATCAAGGGCCCCAAAAGATTGCTGCTCACTGTTTAAATAATATGAAAGAATAGGTGCAGGGCGAATTTGTAAAGAGTAAATACCTTTTGCCTTTCCCGTCTTTTTATCGTAAGCCATATCTAAGCTTCCGATGTCAAACATGCGATTAAATGTTGTGAAATCATATTGCTGTTCGTCTGAAATCTTTTCCCTGTCGATCACGGTTATATTGTCACCACGCATAGATACCCAAATACTTGAAAGGGCGGCAACACGTTTCATAATGCTAAAGCGCTCTTTTTCACGAATATAGAAATCTTCCTTCATTGCATCAGCAAATCGAAGTTTCAAGGCTTCATCACTGTGGAATTTGATGTAGCCATCAGCATCTTTAGGCTGTACGATCCACAAATAAGAAATCAGGTCAAATAAGTCGGCCGTCCATTCATCTAGTGAGCTAAGTGTAGATTCCACGAGTGATAACCACATTTGCTGCTTTTCAGAATTGAAAATCTCCATAGCAATTGGCCGTAATTCAGCTTTTCCTCGTACAATCCCCTTACTATCCTGAATTTCAGCTCCGTATAAGCCATCTCCATTTTCAACAAATTGCTTTTTCTTCGTGACTAAATCACGCATCAGCTGATAATCAGAGTGCATGGTACCGTACATGTAATCATTATCCAGTACTTGCTCTACCGTTTCGCCATGGTGTGGTTCATTTTCTTTAAAAGACATTTCATTTTGTAAATATGGCTCAACCTCAGCCAGGATAGAATCCGTATAGTTATGGATGGCATTACGAATCATCAATTTTGTTAATGGTTGATTGGGGTATAAAGAGTCCTTAAAGAAATTACAAAGCACCTGAAAGCTTTGGGAAGGCACATGTGCAGCATTTACGTTGATCAAAGAAGCATCTTGTACCCAACCTTCTAAAGGCTCGATATAGCGTGAATCTGTTTGAAATAAAGGGAGTGCTTCTTCTAATATGACCAACGGCAGCCATTCATTTTTAATAATCATGCGTTCTGGTAAATCTTTATAGGACATTCTGGTTCACCTCATATCGTTCTATTAGTACCCCTAGTATAACAAAAATGAACTAATAGCGAATGGGTTATGAACCATTTTCATAGTTAAAACTATAAAATGAACCACTATTGGCGCAAAAATAGAGAGAGTGGTTTATATGTTTCGGAAACTAGGTGTATTAAAAATGAACCATGTGATGATTATGGAGTAAAAAGTGAATCAATTTTTCGGGAACTAGGTGTACTAAAGTGGTTCATTTTAATTGGGTTTTCGGGAACTAGGTGTACTTAGAGTATTTTCGGGAACTAGGTGTACTTAGAAATCCAGTCATATCAACAAAGTGATTCAGAGGTGGTTCATATTTATTGGATTTTCGGGAACTAGGTGTACTAAAAAATGAACCAGTGTCCATTTTTTTCGGGAACTACGTGTACTTAGAAAATGATTAGTAGTTTTAAAAATACTGTTATATCAAGGCTTAGAGGGCATTACGGTTCAGTTTAAATAGTGGTTCATATTCGATAAAGTGGTTCATTTTTTCGGGAACTCGTCATAGAAACTTTTTTTTTCAAAAACGCGCAATCCCTTGCGGCTCTAAGAAAAAAAGTGGTTTGAAAAAGTGGTTCAAAAACGCTTAGAGAGCCCCATTTTGCAGATGGTTCATTTAGTATACTTTCTTTAGTGAAAAAGAACGTTTTAGGGGAAATTTTGACGAAAAAAAGAGTTTGCTAGTTTTTAAAGGTGAGAAGGTGAGAGAGATGGAAGAAAGGAAACAAGCAATATCGATTGTTGAATTAATGCAGTTGATGACGCATGATAGCTTGTTGCTGTATAAGAAGAAGGGTTCACGTGCACCGATTGGTCGTCTTGCTGCGGATTTGAACAGTCCTTATCGCAAAGGCGTTGTCTTTGTTTCTCCATCGAAGACTGACCTGACGGAAGGGAAAGGTTATGTTGTCACTTCTTACGAAACGTTACAGGAAAAGCACCAGCAATTAACACACTGGACACCGAATACATATCGCGGCGGTACATACTATGATTTCAAAAAAAGGCTGATAAAAGGACATACAAGGGACAATTTGAAACAAATCAATGTCATTGGTTTAGATATTGATTCGAACGAGGCGGATGTATATGGCCTCTATTTAGGCTGCGAAGAAGTAGGATTGCCGCGCCCGAACCTTTTGCTGCAAACACCGCGGGGCTTCCAAGTATTTTTTATCCTAGATACGCCTTTTTATATCCATAACAAAGAGGATTACAAAGCGTTACGAGTAGCAGAACGCTTGTCTCAAAACATTCGTCAGGCGCTATCGAAATATGCACCAGTGGATACAAACTGTGTTCCATTTGGCTTTTATCGCATTCCACGGGAGGATAATGTGCTAGATTTCTCTGCGGAATTGGCTAATACCAGTCAATTGTTAGTTTGGTCCAAGAAATATGAAGCACAGCATCAAAAGAAACTGCACGTTGTGTACAGCGAAAATGCACCAGGTGTGGATTATATCTCTTCTGACTGGTATCAAGCGATTATTCGGTCTCAACATATTGATAAAGGTCATCCTAGCGCTAGTCGTAATAATGCATTATTTACATTAGCATTGGCCAATTATGCAAGTGGTCGTCCATTTGAAGTGGCTTATGATGAGTTGGATCAGTTTAATAGCAATCTATATGTACCACTTTCTCTGCGTGAGTTTGAAAAAACGCTAAAAAGTGCGTATTCCGGTAAATATCAAGGGGTCAAACGCGAATATGTAGACGGATTGCTAGAATTATGGACGGAAGGAAACGTGAAATTCCAAGGAAAGCAAGGCTGGTACAAGTTTAAAAAGGAGCGTGAAGAGCGCAGGCGTTCTCATTACAATGAATGGGAAGAAGATATTATTTCCTATATTGCGACGCACCAAAGTTCTGAAAATCCATATTTGCAGGGCTCCTTAAGCATGCTTTCAGACATGCTAGGAATCGCGCTGTCTTCATTGAAAGAAGTCTTAAAGCGCTCGCGTAACCTAATAACTAAAACCGTTGGACGCGGCAGAAAAGCATATACGATGGTCACGAGCCGTCAGCTGTTTATTCAACATCTATTAAACTCACGAAAAAGAAACAAACAACAAGCGTTACAAGAGATTTTAGAGGCAGCTAATCCAGTGTTAAAAGACTTAGAGATTAGTAGAGTGACGATTACAGAGGATATTCCGATCCTGCAATTAATTCACCCTCATTCAGTACGAAATACTAGTTAAAATAAATAGGCCAGTCTGCCTTTACATATCTATATTCTCCTTGGTTTGGTAGGGAGGTGGCTATAAAAGTTAGATATAGTTCTTCCTTTTTGCTCTTTGTTGGAGGGTAAAGTCTCGGAGCGAGCAGCGGTAAGGTAAGCGATAGCGCGGCAGGGATAAGAGGTTTATTTTGAGGGGATTAGTTTATACTATTTTTTTAAGTGACTAAGGAATACAGATTAACTATTTATTCTTGAAAGGTCTTATGTGATGGGGAGATTATTGGTTTTACACAGAGCTTTTGTTAATTAATAAAAGCAGAAGTTGCAAAAGGAAGGATTCTTATGGCCGTATCATTTCTTGTTTTTTAACTATATTTAATGGAAAATGGTTGATGAAATAAAGAATTGATATTGAAGGTAAATTTAATCTTCTAAAAGACCAAGGATTGGAATAACTTCGGCTTTTGGGTTTGAATCATTACTTATTACATGTTCAACTTAGTATTTTGAGTAAAGCAATAAGGGGGAAATTACTATGACACTAGAGTTGTCACTAGAACAATGTGAAGAATTATTTAGGGTATTGAAAGCCCGTTTTGAGAAAAATATGAACCGTCATAAGGATCTTGAATGGGCTAAAGTCCAAGCAAAACTAGAAGATAATACTGAAAAACTATGGTCGCTCAGTGAAATGGAAAGAACTGCTGGAGAACCGGATGTTGTTGGTTATGATAAAGAGAAGGACGAATACATTTTTTATGATTGTTCAGCAGAAAGTCCTAAAGGTCGCAGAAGTATTTGTTACGACCGTGAAGCGCTAGAGTCGAGGAAAAAACATAAACCGGAAAATAATGCTATTGATATGGCAACTGCCATGGGCATTGAACTTTTAACGGAAGAACAATATCGAGTGTTGCAGAAACTTGGAAATTTCGATATGAAAACGTCGAGTTGGGTGCAAACACCTTCTGATATTAGAGAACTTGGTGGCGCCCTTTTTTGTGATTGTCGTTACGGGCATGTCTTTGTGTACCACAATGGAGCAGAATCCTATTATGCTGCTAGGGGATTCCGTGGCTCGCTAAGGGTTTAAATTAGCTACATCTGAATTTGCGAACGAATTATATGGGGAATGGCTTTAACTTTATTCTTTAATTAAAAGGTGTATTTCCAGAGTAAGGAATTGTCATTTTTAATGGAATAATAGAAAACTCATTTGCACTAATAACTTTATAAATGAGTTTTCTGCTATTTTTAAAGGAATTACGCCTTCTTTTGCTTGTTGTATCCCCGTTCTTCATAAGGCTCGAGTTGTTCCAGCCATTTATTCTCAAGTTCTAACAAGACTTCTTTTTCATTAAAATAGGGGTCGTCTTTCTTTTTGAGTGTTTCTAAAATATCAATACTGAATGCCTTTGCACCATAATGATGCCAGTCTTCTTGTAGCTCTTTGTTCATAACTGTGCCGGCTTCTAAACTAAATTTTAGCCCGTTTAATGTTTTAAAATTTCTCGTACTTCCGACGAAAATTTTACCGTTTTGGTTATTTTTGATTTGATAAACACCAGCTTCAATGGGTGTTTCTTTATATAGTTGTTTCAATTCCTTTTTTCGATCCATTTTCGATCCTCCCTTTCATTCGTTATTTTTTCAGCCAATATTGACTTCCGTCTGATTTTCTTTCTAAAAAGCCGTATTCGATTAAATATCTTCTAATCAAGACATAATCATCGTATATGGCTTCTAAAATCTGATTAATTTCTTTTTCCGGATACATTCTATCTTTTTCAAATCGCCCTGTGATTTCTCGAAGGATAATCAGTCTTTGTTTTTCTTTTGGCGGGAATTTCTTTAATTGTCCATTTATCCCTTCAGGTAAAAACTTTTTAGTGATTTCTTTTTGTTCTTCTTCTGTGACAGCATATCGATCATCGACCATTTTTGCTGTTTTATGTGGTGGGACAAATGCTGGCGCATGTTGATCTTTTTCTTTTAAAAGCTCCATAATAGCTAAAAAGGTCTTTGCTTGACGTTCTTTTTCTTTTAATGCAAAACGATGATGCCTAATCGTAGAGGTACTGCCAATCCCCATCTCAGCTTGAACCTCTTTATCGCTTTTACCTTGGTAAAAAAAACGAAGCAGGTGATTCTGATGATCGGTAAGCCCTGTTAATTTCTTATCAAGACCGATTAAATAATCAAATACGGATTGATGGGCACTTTCGATATGAATACGCATATATCTCTCAGCTTCATAAAAAGTTTCGTCATGACGGTAAATAATTCCCTTTTCGATTTTTTCACCGCATAAAAGGCAAATATATGAATCTGACTCTTGAATATATCCCCGTTTAAGTTCTTCTAATGAGGCATTCCAAAAATTATCTGAAATATCCACTGTTTAAACACATCCAATCAAAGTTTGAAATAGAACAAACAAATATAAAAAATGTTTACCTAATGACAAACATACTAATATGAAGTTTGATTGTTGTCAAATTCATATACAAACATTATTTATAAATGTTTAAAAATATTCAAACGAAGGTTTGTCTTGTTAGTTATTTAGATGAAAAAGCCCAATTTCACCATTTTAATGAAGTGAAGTGTACCCTTTGTAAAGGACATTTTAAAAAAAGCCTAGGCAGTTTTAAGAAGATGATCTCTGTATTGAACAGGGGTCATCTTTTTTAAATTCCATTGATATCTATAGTGATTGTAAT